>JAJBUA010000031.1 GCA_020860565.1 Clostridiales bacterium | reverse complement strand
TCTCTCTGTTAGCACAGATGTACTTTTGGATTCGTTTTAAATCCTTTTTAGGAATATTTCCCTTATTATGTTCCAATTCAATACCATCTCTTTTAATCCAGAATTTTGCACTACATTCATTTGGATTTCCCCTCGATACATGTATATGAACAGGCTCACCATCTTCTCTGGAATAAAAATAAAATGTGTACCCCATAAAATCAAGCAGGACTTTTGGCAATTTTGGCACCTTCTTCCAATGCGATTTCCCATATCAGGAAGCTGTTTTTCATCAAATATTTTTCAAATTGCAGCAATTCATCTTCCGAAAATCCATAACTTTTATAGAAATGATTCTCCGGAAGAATTCCCTCAGCAAAATCAAAACCATTTTGATTGGTTCGTTCAAAACGTACTGTAATCGAGTCAAAACCATTTTTTTCTTCTATATCAGAAAAAGTTAATACAACATTATCTAGTGTACTGTAATAATATTTCAATACCACATCCTCCTGTCACAAAAACGTTTTTATACCACGGTAAAAACAGCTTCTCGACCCGGTATGGCACGCTACACCGACCTGCTCAACCCTTGCCAGCAGCGTATCATTGTCACAATCCAGATATAATGATTTCACATACTGGAAATGCCCGGAGGTCTCGCCTTTCAGCCACTGGCTTTGGCGGCTGCGGCTGTAATAATGCATCTTCCCGCTCCGGACCGTATCTTCAAATGCCTGCTGATTCATATAAGCCAGCATCAGCACCTGACCATTTTCCCAGTCCTGCACGATGACGGGAACCAGTCCGGCAGCGTCGGTTTTCAGGTCACTCCACGACACGGTACACTCCTGACCGGCTCTTTCAAATGCCGCAACTGCTTCCGGCAGGAAGATCCGGTTTTCGTACAGGGCTTTGCCGATAATCGCTCCTTTGATGCCGTTTGCATTTAAGTGTTCCAGATCTTTCATCCCGGAGACGCCGCCGGAGGCGATAATGTCAAGTCCCGTTGCTTCTGTGAGCTGTCTGGTCGCTTCTACGTTCGGTCCGGTAAGCATCCCGTCACGGGAAATGTCCGTATAGACGATGTGACGCACGCCGTATTCCTTCATCCTGCTGCAAAGGTCAATCGCGCTGATACTGCTCAGCTTTTCCCAGCCCTCTACTGCAACCATTCCATCTTTCGCATCCACACCGACCACGATCCGCTCGGCGCCAAAACGCTCCACCAGTTCGCGGATAAACTCCGGCTGCTCGACCGCTTTGGTCCCGATGATACAGCGGGCGACTCCCAGATTTAAAAGATATTCTACCGTCTCAGCACTGCGGATTCCGCCGCCCAGTTCGACCGGCACATCTACGGCATCGACGATGGCACGGATCGCCGCCTCATTCACCGAATGCCCCGCCAGCGCACCATCCAGATCCACAAGATGCAGATAAGAGGCTCCCTGCATCACCCAGAGCTTCGCCATCTCAGCCGGTTCATCCGCATAAACGGTCACCTGCTGAAAAGACCCCTGCTTTAAGCGGACACATTTGCCGCCTTTCATATCAATCGCCGGATAAAGCTGCATCGTTCTCGTCCCCCTTTATAAGCTGCCCTTCGTCGACAATACCCCCGTGATCCGTTCATCGTAACTGACTGCCTGATCGAGTGCCTTGGCAAAGGCCTTAAACGCCCCCTCGATGATATGGTGATTATTGCTGCCATCCAGCTGGCGGATGTGAAGATTCATCTGCGCGGCATAGGACACCGCATAGAAAAATTCGCGCACCATCTCCGTCTCCAGATCGCCGACCTTCTCCCGGTCCAGCTTGAGATCGCAGACCAGATAGGGGCGTCCGCACAGGTCAATCGCACAAAGAAGAAGTGCCTCATCCATCGGCAGGATCTTTGACCCATAACGGGTGATGCCTTTCTTATCTCCCACTGCCTCACGGATCGCAGTCCCCAGTACGATACCGGTATCCTCAATCGTGTGATGAGTATCCACCTCCAGATCGCCATCTGCCTGTACGCTCAGATCAAAGAAACCATGGCGGGCAAATCCGTCCAGCATATGATCGAAAAAGCCGATCCCGGTATGGATATCAGACTTTCCTGTCCCATCCAGATTCAGCGTGAGCCGGATCTTTGTCTCCTTTGTATTCCGTTCGATTGTTGCGGTTCTCGCCATCGTAAATACCTCCTGGCCAATCTGCCCCTGTTAATCTCTCCGGCTTCTAACATTTTTAACCGGATACCTCTGATTCTTCTTCAAATCTTACCCGTATGGAATTCGCATGGGCTGTCAGTCCCTCTGCTTTTGCAAATGCCTCAATATCTTTATGCGCCGCCAGAAGTGCGTCTCTCGAATAATAGATGATACTCGACTTCTTAATATAGTCGTCCACACCCAGCGGTGAGAAAAATCTCGCCGTACCGTTGGTCGGGAGCACGTGATTCGGACCCGCATAATAATCGCCCAGCGGCTCGGAGCTGTACTCGCCCATAAAGATTGCTCCGGCATTCTGAATCTTTGTCATCACCTCAAACGGATTGCGCGTCACAATTTCCAGATGTTCCGACGCGATTTCATTGGCCGCGGCAATGGCGTCCTCCATCGTATCCGCCACCAGAATATATCCGTAATTTTCCAGTGATTTTTTCAAAATGTCTTTGCGTGAGAGCTGTTCGATGAAACGATCCGCCTCTGCGGATACCGCCTCTGCCAGTTCCATGCTGGTTATCACCAGAATCGCGGAAGCGAGTTCGTCATGCTCTGCCTGTGAGAGTAAATCTGCGGCTACATAACGGGGATTGGCTGAATCATCCGCCAGTACCAGGATCTCACTGGGTCCCGCAACACTGTCGATGCTCACATGTCCGTAGACGGCCTTTTTCGCCATCGCAACAAAGATATTGCCGGGTCCTACGATCTTATCCACACGCGGGATTGACTCGGTACCAAAGGCCAGCGCCGCGATCGCCTGCGCGCCGCCCACTTTATAAACCTCGGTCGCTCCTGCCAGATGCGCAGCTGCCAGCGTCACCGGATTGACCCTGCCGTCCTTTCCCGGCGGCGTCACCATCACGATCCGCGGTACTCCGGCCACCTCCGCCGGTATGATATTCATCAGCACGGTCGACGGATAGGCCGCTTTGCCGCCCGGCACGTAGACGCCGACACTGGCGAGCGGCGTGATTTTCTGACCAAGGATCGTCCCGTCCGGCCTGCTGTCAAACCAACTGTTCCGTTTCTGCTTCTCATGGTAAGAACGAATATTAGCCAGAGACTTGCGAATCACCTCCAGAAGAGCCGGATCGGTCACCGACAGCGCCTCCTCAATCTCCGCCTCTGTCACGCGGATATTTTCCGCACTGATCTCAGCATGATCAAACTTCCTTGTATAAGAAAAAACCGCCTTGTCACGGTTTGTACGGACATCATCAATGATCTCCTGCACCGTGGCCTCGTATTCGGTATAGTGATTGGGATCCCGTTTTAACAGACTGGACAGAAGATCCGTCCTGCTCTGTTCATTGAGTCTGACGATTCTCATTGATTTACCTCCTGTTGCTGCTGAATCAGTGTTTTCAGTTGCCGGATCATACGTGAGATCCTTTCGTTTTCCCGTTTCAGGCTTACCTGATTGACAACCATCCGCGCCGACAGAGGACATACCTCTTCAAGAACAGTCAACCCGTTTTCCCGCAGCGTCGAACCGGTCTCTACGATGTCTACGATCACTTCGGAAAGCCCCACAATCGGAGCCAGTTCGATCGAGCCGTTCAGCTTGATAATCTCTACGGTCTGATGTTTTTTATTAAAAAAGTAATCTTTGGCGATCCGTGGATACTTGGTCGCTACGCGGATCATTTCATGATGCTGCAGATATTCTCTGGCGGAAGCGGGTCCGCAGACGCACATCCGACAGCGCCCGATCCCCAGATCCAGAACTTCATAAAGATTACGCCCCTCTTCGAGAAGCGTATCTTTCCCGGCGATACCGATATCCGCCGCACCGTACTCTACATAAGTGGGAACGTCGTTCGCCTTTGCCAGAAAGAAACGATATCCCAGCTCTTCATTCACAAAAATCAGCTTCCGCGAATCCTTATCCTTCATCTCTTCACAGGTAATTCCGATCCGCTCAAACATTTCCAGCGTTTTATAAGCGAGTCGGCCTTTTGCCAGCGCAAATGTCAGATATCTCATGAGCCATACTCCCTCTTTTCCCTGATATTTCTGATATATTCATCTCCGGACATCACAGCCATATGATCCGTCATCGGATCCAGAATCCGGATGGTATCCCCCTCATCAGCAAACGTGATCATGGTCCGCGCCTTCTGGCGTCTGGCGTAAGCGATGTAATCCCGGTATGTTGTTCCCTCTGCCATACAGATGAGCTCGATCGGCAGATTCATCTCCCGAAGTGCCTTCGCCAGCGCAATGCCCTGCGTCCGCTGCTCACTCGGATACAGGAGCATCGTCTCCACACGTTTCAGCGGCAGTTCGATTTTCTGTCTCGAAAGTGCGAGCATCAGCTGATCAATCACGATCGCAAAGCCGATCGCCGGTGCCTCCTTGCCAAACTGTGTCAGCAGGGTATCGTAACGGCCGCCCGTTACCAGATATTCCCCGGTGCCATAGGTATAGGCTTTCAAAATAATACCGGTATAATAACTGTATTTGCTCAGCATCCCCAGATCATAGGAGACATAATCCCCCAGCCCGTAAGCGTCCAGAATCTCCTGTACCTTTTCCAGCCGCTCAATCGCCTGCAGCGCCCGTCGGTTAGAGGTCATTGATTTTGCCAGACGGATCTGTGTAATATCCCCGAAGAGCTCCGGCAGCTTCAGAAAAAGCTGTCTCAGGTGAAGCGGTATGGAATGCCGGCTCAGCAGTTCTTCCACGCCGAAGAAATTTTTCCTCTCGATCAGTTCCCGCAGTTCCTCACCGGTTTCCTCATCAAAAGCGGCTTCTTCTACCAGCCCGCGATAAAATTCAACCTGTCCCAGTTCCACCTGAAATTCCCGCAGTCCGCTGGATTTGAGCGCGTCGATCACGATCGCGATCATCTCCGCGTCCGCGTCGATCGAATCGTCCCCGATCAATTCAACCCCTGTCTGAGCCGTCTCATTGAGCCGTCCCTGATAACTGGCGCGGTTGATAAAGGTCGAACCAAGATAACACAGACGCAGCGGTCCCGGCTCATCCATATAATATTTCGCAACACAGCGGGCAATCGACGGCGTCATATCCGGACGCAGCACCAGTGTGTTATTTTCCCGGTCAAATAATTTATACATTTCACGGGTTCCGACACTCCCGCGCTCTTTTTTAAAAATATCAAAGAACTCAAACGTCGGCGTCTCGATATCCTGATAACCGTACAGGCGGAAAACCTGCCGGATTCTTTCCTGAACGGCCAGCTTTCTGGCGCATTCCTCACCGTACGTATCGCGGACGCCCTCCGGAGTATGCAGCAGCTGTCTGCTCATCGTTATTACCATCCCTTTCTCTGGCGCAAACCGGGCTGAAATCCCTTTCCTATCCCTGGCGCCTATCTTTTCAGCACGGTTCCGGCTCGCATGAGGTTTTCTCTCCTGCGACCGAAAGCATCAGCTTGATCCGGTTTTCCTGATTGACCTTTGTCGCGCCCGGATCATAATCAATCGGCACAATATTTGCCATCGGATACATCTGTTTGATTTTGTGAATCATACCCTTCCCGCAGACATGCGTTGGCAGGCATCCAAATGGCTGCGTACAGACAATATTATCATATCCGTGGCGGATCAGTTCAATCATCTCTCCCGGCAGGAACCATCCCTCGCCCATGCGGTTGCCCACTCCGATCAGACCGTCGACCAGAGGCTTGGTATCCTCATAACTGGCGAGCTGCGTAAACATCGGAAATGCGTCCACACACTCCATAAACGCCTTTTCCACTTTTTTAAAATAATTTAACAGCCAGGTCGCAACCGCGAGCTTGAGCCTGCTGCCGCCATACAGATGGATATCCTGAATCCGCGCATCGATCTTAAACATCAAAAATCCCAGAAGTCCCGGCACCATCACCTCGCAGTTCTGCTCTTCGAGGAATTTTTCCAGATTATTGTTAGCAAAATTCGCATATTTGACATAAATCTCCCCTACGATGCCAACTTTAACCTTGGGGATCTTCTGTATCGGGACCTCAGCGTAAGAGGATACGATTTTGAAAAAGTTCTTCTTCATATCGGCGAAGCTGAAGCCTCTCGCATGCTGAAACTGTTCCGTGATCGCCTTCACCCACTTATCGATCAGCTTCTGAGCGTCTCCCTTATGAATCTCATATGCCTTGACCTGATTATTCAGCAGCATCAGCAGGTCTCCATAGATCACGCCCGCCGCGCATTTACGGATCATCGAAACTGTCATGGTAAAGCCCGTGTTAAATTCCATGCCGGACAAGCTGAAGGAAATCACCGGGATATGCCCATATCCCGCCCGTTCAAGCGCCTTGCGGATCAGGTGAATGTAATTGGATTCCCGGCATCCGCCTCCGGACTGCACCATCATCAGCGCTACCTTATCCAGATCATATTTTCCGCTTTGCAGTGCGTCAATGAACTGTCCGACAACCAGAATCAGCGGATAACAGGCGTCGTTATGTACATAGCGGATCCCGATCTGGGAAAATTCCGGCTTTTGCGTATGGAGAAGCTCCAGCTGATAACCGGCATTGGTAAAGATCGGTTTGAGGATCTCAAAATGGATCGGCAGCATCTCCGGCACCAGGATCGTATACCCCCGCTTCATTTCTCTCGTAAAGAGGATTCTTCCGTTTTTCGCACGTTTAATTTTCGCCATAATCCATGCACTCCTGCTGCTCCAGGGCGGCAAGCAGGCTTCTCAGCCTTACCTTGACCGCTCCAAGATTTGTAATTTCATCAATTTTAATCTGTGTATAGATCTTACCGGCTGACTCGATGATACTGCGGACCTCGTCCGTAGTAATCGCATCCAGGCCACAGCCGAAGCTGACTAACTGCACCAGATTCATATCCTTCTGGGTGCAGACATATTTCGCCGCCGCGTAAAGACGGGCATGATACATCCACTGGTTTAATATCCGCACCGGGAACCTGGAGACCTTATGGCTCACAGAGTCTTCCGAGATCACACTGACTCCAAAGGCGTTAATCAGCAGATCAATCCCATGATTGATCTCCGGATCTGCGTGATACGGACGTCCGGCCAGCACCAGGATCCGGCGTCCCTCCTCTCTCGCGCGGGCAACGATCTCTTCCGCACGGATGCGGATCTTTTTCAGGAAAAGTTCTCTCTCGGCATAAGCGAGATCGCTCGCTTTCCTGACATCCTCCAGCCGGATCCCCTCAAAATACCGGCTCAGGAGCTCCGTCATCTTCTTCGGGAAGAATTTTCTCTTATGAGGGCCGACATAATCATGAATCAGCACCGTTCCCTCCGGCATCTCCATGTTGGCGTCTATGACTTCCGGATAATAGGCAACTACCGGACAGTTGTAATTATTATCGCCCAGTCCCTCATCAAAGTTAAAACTCATACAGGGATAAAAGACCGCGTCGACCTGCTGCCGGATCAGATTCATCACATGTCCATGCATCATCTTGGCCGGGAAGCATACGGTATCACTGGGAATCGTCTGCTGTCCGGAAAGGTAGATCTCCCGGTTAGAGAATGGAGAAACCTTTACGCCAAATCCCAGCGCCGTAAAGAACCGGTGCCAGAATGGAAGCAGCTCGTACATGTTAAGACCGAGCGGAATCCCGATCGTCTCTTTGCGCCTTCCTGACGTTTCTCCATATTCCGATAAAAGCTCCTGTTTATAACGATAAATATTATTTTCAAAGTTGCCTGAGCGTTTGGTAATCGGGCGCTCACAGCGGTTCCCGGCGATATACCGCCGCCCTCCGGAGAAGGTATTAACACTGAGCTTGCAATGATTGCTGCAAAGTCCGCAGACCGTATTTTTAATTGAATGCGTAAACTCCGACAGCTCTGCCGCTGTCAGCAACGTGCTCTTGCCGTTGCTTCTCTCCTGCGCATGGAGCGCGCAGCCGTAAGCTCCCATCAGGCCTGCAATCACCGGACGGACCACCGATAGACCCAGTTCCATCTCAAATGCCCGTAAAACCGCATCATTTAAAAATGTCCCGCCCTGCACAACGATCTTTTTACCGAGCTCATCCATACTGGCAGGCCGGATCACCTTATGGATCGCGTTCTTTACTACACTGATCGAAAGTCCCGCGGAGATATCTGCAGTACTTACGCCGTCCTTCTGCGCCTGCTTAACAGACGAATTCATAAATACCGTGCAGCGCGAACCCAGATCCACGGCGTTTTTCGCAAACAGTCCCAGTTTGGAAAATTCCTCCGGCGTGTAATGCAGCGCCTGTGCAAAGGTTTGCAGGAATGAACCACACCCGGATGAACACGCCTCATTCAGATAGATATTATCGATCGCGGCATTATGAATCTTAAAACATTTCATATCCTGACCGCCGATGTCAATGATAAATTCCACATCCGGCATGAACTCACGGGCAGCTTTTAAATGCGCCATCGTCTCTACCAGACCATGATCGACAGAAAACGCGTTCTTAATAATATCCTCGCCATATCCGGTTACGCACGAGCCGGCGATCCGGATATCCGGTTTTCTTTTATATAAGCTTTTGAGGTAATCGCAGACAATCGGTACCGGGTTGCCGCTGTTGGAAAGATAAATGCTGTCCAGAATCTCGTGATTTTCTCCGGTCACTACTGCTTTTACCGTCGTCGAACCAGCGTCGATCCCCAGATATGCCTTACCCTGATAGCAGGATAAATCCCCATAGACAGCGTCTGCTTTCGCATGACGCTCACAGAAGCGGTCGTATTCCTCCTGATTTTCAAACAACGCCGGAAGCGTATGGAACTGATTGCGAGACTGATAATCTGACAGATCCTGAATCGCCTGATCCAGATCGGTCACTGTTTTTGCACAGAGAGCTGCGCCGAGCGCAACGAAATAAAGAGAGTTTTCCGGGCATGTCCCATGCAGAGACAATGTCTCGTCAAAACTCCTGCGAAGTTCAGACATGAAGCTTAAGGGGCCTCCCAGATACAGGACATTGCCGCGGATCGCCCGCCCCTGCGCGAGTCCGCCGATCGTCTGATTGACGACCGCATAAAAAATACTGGCCGCGATATCACTGCGCTCCGCCCCCTGGTTAATCAGCGGCTGGATATCCGTCTTTGCGAATACGCCGCAGCGGGAAGCGATCGTATAACGTCTGGTGCTTGTCTTTGCCAGTTCGTTCATATCGTCCGGCGTAACATTTAAAAGCACTGCCATCTGATCGATAAACGCACCCGTCCCGCCGGCGCAGGATCCGTTCATCCGCGCTTCCATCACGCCCTGCAGGAAGATAATCTTAGCATCCTCGCCGCCCAGTTCGATAATCACATCGGTATCAGGAGCCATCTCTGTCGCTGCAACCTTGGTCGCATACACTTCCTGGATAAAGTCGATGGAGCAGTTCTCCGCCATCCCCATCCCGGCCGAACCGGAAAACATCAGAGCCGCTTCCTTCATTTCCGGAAATGCCACGCGGATCTTGCTCAACGCCTCCGCTGTCTTTTCCGTGATCTGAGAGAAATGCCGCTCATAATTGGAATATACGATCGTCCCCGCATCGTCCAGAACAATACTTTTAATTGTCGTCGATCCTACATCAAGTCCTATCTTCAAAATCTGCAGCGCTCCTGATTCTTTCTGAATTGAAATTTCGCTTACTTGGAAATTTCGTTTACAACGAATAAATATTATAACATGACTGACGATATTTCACAAGTCTATAATCGGGAGGAAAGCGGCAGACCGCCGCAGGAAAATAGCAATTAATTGGGAGGTTATGCGAAAGGTCCGTCTCTGCAGGGAAATCATATCCTCCGAGGACCGTTTGCACTTAAGTTTTCACGTAGCGGTACTAAGCTCGCAGGAAAAGCATCCTGCTCACTAAGTGCCGACGTGAAAAATGTCCTCTGCGGATATGATTTCCCTGCAGAGACTACTTCCCTGGCATATATAATAAGCTTATTGGAATATCTACTAGGAAAATTCGATGAAAGACACATATTTTTGCACCGTCAACCCCCAGTTATGAGATTCTGCTAAACAAATTTTTATAATATAATCATGCCAATACAGTAGTCCCTGAGAGGGAAGAACTCTTCATACGTTCTTACACGCCCTTTACTTCCCACTGATAACTGTCATACGCCTGGCTCAGATCCATAGCAGCCGTTTCTTTGTTTGCAACTGCTGTCAGCCATTCGGCTTCTCCGGTCAGATACTCGGCCTCGGTCAGCATACCGGCTGATTTCTGGCGCTGCAGGGACTCGTAGGTGATCTGGGCGGCGGTGTAAGCGTCGCAGGCCGCCTCGTACTCTTTTAAGCTTGCCATCAGCTGTTCGTAAGAATCTGTGAGGTCGGCACGGACGGTTCCTTCGGCTACTGCCTCTTTATGTGCTTTGGTACTTCTGTCTGATGCGGTGTATGCATTGGTATGACGTGCACTCTGCACGGAACTGTCATTTCCGACTGCTTTCTCCAGGTCGGCTGCCAGATCGATGGATTCGATCGCCTCGATAT
The DNA here is from genome assembly GCA_020860565.1 of Clostridiales bacterium. Classification (GTDB taxonomy): domain Bacteria; phylum Bacillota; class Clostridia; order Lachnospirales; family Lachnospiraceae; genus Brotaphodocola. The sequence continues at coordinate 73,626 of JAJBUA010000031.1, read as the reverse complement.
CCGGATCAGGGATTGTGCCGATCACGACCTCCGTACCGGTATCGATCCCCAGCATGGTAAGCAGACTGTTTTTTAAGGATTCCACCTGGATCCGGTAGGACTCCAGCTGGTTTTGTTCCTGAATCATGGAATTGAGCGCGTTGTTTAAGTCTGCCTCTGTGGCGGCGCCGGAGGAATACTGCAGCATGGCGGTATGATAAGTCGCCTCTGCCGCGGCCGCTGTCTTGACCTCGGCGTTATAATTCAGCAGCATCTGATTATAGGAATTCATCACGGTCTGAGCCGACATCACATACGAATCAATCGTCTTATCTGTAGAGAGGAAACCGGATGTGCTTGTCGCCCTTCCGAGCTGTTTGGTAAGCTGGCTGATCGAGCTGGTCAGATTAGCAGCGTTCTGGCTGTACTGGGACGATGTTTCATCGTCGTCCTCGTACTGCTTTGCCTTCAGCTTCATAAAGTCCCGCTCATCGGTCATAGCGGCAATCAGGTTTTGATAATTTTCAATATTGGTATAATAAGTATCCGTGCTGTCCTTGAGTGACTGGTTTCCTGCCAGCAACAGTTCCCGGAGATTCTCATACTCGATGGTGACCGCCTCTTCCTCCGCAAAGGACGGAAAAACAACCAGGGATGTCAGACAACACGCGGCCATAAAGATTGCCGCCAGTTTTTTCCTGCTTTTCATGGGTCAAAATCCTCCTTTTCATCAGATCGAACGGTGTTGCATGAAACATGCATGGAGCGTTTATGATGTGCTCGCAAGTCCATTGACCTCCCACTGATAATCAACCAGTGCCGTAAGTAAGGCGAGTTTTGTCGTCCGCACGGTAACTTCTGCCTGATGATAAGCCGCCTCGGTAGAAGCATAGGAATTCTGTGTAATGGTACCGGCCTGCATCTGACGCTCGGCGGTATCGACTGCCGCCTGCTGGATGTCATAGGTTTCCTTTGCCTGTTCGTAATTGGATACTGCGAGAAGCAGGCTGCTGTACGCGCTGGACACGCTGTTGGAAATTGCCTGAGACGAATTACTCTTTGTCTGGGTCAGAGTCTCCACAACTGAAGAAGATCTTGCATTCTCAAGCTGATAATTAGTAATCTGCAGCGCATAATTATTTGCAATCGCAGCCGCGATATCTGACTCCAGGTCAATCGCTTCAATCGCCTCGATATCCGGCTCCGGCAGTTCGCCGATCGCCACATCGGAACCATAAGACCAGCCAAGCATCAGCAGCAGATTTTCTTTTGCTGTGTTTAATGAACTCTGTGCCGACTGATAATTTGCCTCTGCCTGAGACAGGGTCTGTCTGGCAGAAAGCACCTTTGACTCAGTTGAAGTACCCGCTGACAGCTTTATTTCTTCTGACGCGAGTGAGGTACGGGCAGTATTGACATTTTCTTCCAGGCTCTCCAGGCTGTAGAGCTGGCTGTAATAACTGATCATCTGCTCCTGCGCCTGCTTGACAAGATTTGCCTCTGTCTGGTCATAGGTAAGCCGCATGGTTTTCGCATTGTCGGTATTTTTATCTCCCTGTTCCACCAGATTTTCTGCCTGAATCTGGCTGTTTAGATAGGAGCTGACACCGGAACCGTAGTTTGCGTCGTCGGAATCCGGATAGGTCAGGTTGCTGTAGATATCCTCCGCCGCATCATAATAATCCTGAGCGACATCATCCGCGTCCTTATCCAGATAGTCATTGCGATAGGTAATCGCATTCTGCACAACTGTATTATTATATTCATGGATCAGATCCGCGATCTCATCATATTCCAGATTATCATCCCGTAAGGTCGCCCATTTTTCCGCTGTATAGGCAAACTCGGGACTCTGCTGCGCGAATGCTGTGACCGGACATAAGCCGGTCAGCAGCACAGCGCTGGCAGAGAAAAGAAAACATTTTGTTTTTAACATATCTCTACTCATCCTTTCTAACCCCGAAAATCCACATACCATCATCAGATATCCAGCACTTTCAGTTCCTTCTTGCCGTTAATCAGCAGGTAGTAAACCGGAAGCATAAAGAGAGCAACAATCACACCGAAAGTCAGTCCGCCGATATCAACAACTGCCAGACCCTGTGTCGTGGAACCGCTGCTGCCGAAACCGGTCGCCATCGGGATCATCGACAGGATGGTCGTAAGGCTCGTCATGAGGATCGGCCGGATACGGTCGGCTCCCGCGCTGATCAGAGCTTCATTCATCGGCATGGTCAGACGGTACTGGTTCACCGTATCGACATAAAGGATACCGTTATTAACAACCGTACCGATCAGGATCAGGAATCCCAGAATAGATGTCATACTGATCGATACGCCGGTCAGCTGCAGCAAAGCAAAGGAACCGACCAGACTGAACGGGATCGTCGTCATTACCATGAAGGAGAACTTCGGCGACTCAAACTGTGCCGCCAGCACGACGAACACCAGGAAGGCTGCTACCGCAATCGCATTATAAAGTCCGGAGAACTCGGTCGCCATCATACGGTCACGGCTGTTGGTTCCCTTGGTAATGGTGCCGCTCAGGTTCGGAGAAATCACTTCGTTGTCAATCGCATTTTTCACTTCTGTGCTGTTATATCCGGTCACATAATCTGCCGTGATCGTGATCTGATATGCCTTATCCTCCTTGCTGATGGAGGACGGGCTGTCCTTATAATAAATCTCCGCCACATCCGACAGTGCCACATATTTTCCGGAACTGGTTGAAATCAGCATACGCTCCAGCTGCGGAACGGTCCGGTATTCATCCTCCGGGTATTCCGCGTTAACGCTGATCTCATTGCCGTCGATCGTCAGCGTCGCGATCTCGGTGCTGTCCAGATGGCTCTTTACCTGACTGCCGATCTGCTGTGCGGTCAGTCCCTCCGCCGCGGCGGTTACCGGGTCTACATTGATCGCGACAACCGGAGCGGTATTTTCGATACTGGAATGGACGTTCTTTACATCGTCTCTGGCAATCATCTCTGTCACGATCTCATTGCTGACCTCCTGAAGCTCATCATATTGAGTCCCCTCCAGGATCGCCTCATAACCTCTCGTACTTCCCATCATGCTCATGGAAGCCGATGCCTCAACCTCAATCGTACAGTTATCGATATCCGCCATCTCGATCTCCCACTGCTCCACGATATCATCGGTGCTCATCTTACGATCGTCCTTCAGATAGGCAGTGACCGTACCTTCATTGCTGTTGAACCGCAGCATGTAAGATTCGACATCTTCATGCGAAGCTACGATTTCCTCTACCTGTCTCAGCATATCGTCGGCAAGCTCATCCAGCAGTCCCGGCCGTGTCTCGATGCTGACGGAGATCGTACCCGTATCATCGGACGTCATCAGCTCGGTTTTCATGCCGCTTGACAGGAAATAGATACCAACCAGGATTGCGACAGATGCTGCCATTACGATGATCTTGTGATTGAGAAGCGTCGGCATGATCGCCCGGTACGCTTTCTGCATCGCCGCAACCGGACGCGACATCGGAGCGCTTTCCCGTTCCTTTGGTTTATACATCATATAGGTCAGAGGTACGATTGACATTGCCGACAGGAACGAAGCCACCATACTGATGACGATAATATATCCCATCGAACCGAACATCTGTCCGACCATACCGTTTAAGAAAATCAGCGGGATAAATACCACGCAGGTCGTCAGTGTCGAACCAAAGATCGACATAATAACCACGTTGGTACCGTTCAGAGCAGCCTTGGCGTACTCCAGAGCGCCCTTATCTTTTGACGCTTCCATCGCACGGAAACAGCTTTCCAGCGTAACAATGGAGTTATCCACCATCATACCGACGGCAAGCACCAGACCGCTCATCGAGATAACGTTAATGGAAAAGCCCAGCTGCGTCATCACGATCAAGGTTACCAGAATCGAGGTCGGAATCGAGCTTCCGACAATCATTGACGCCTTGATATCTCCAAAGAACAGGAAGATGATCAGCATGGAAATCACGACCGCCAGAATCATGGTTACCGCCACATCCTGCAGCGACTCGATAATCGTATCAGCTTCATCTCTGGCGATCTCAATCGACAGATCCTCATCATCCGCTTCCAGCGTCTTGATCAGTGCTTTCACCTGGCTGGACAATTCCATCGCTGTATTGCTCTGCTGCTTGGTAATCGAGACAGAGATTGTCTCCTGTCCATTATACCGGGAGATACCGCCCTGTTCCTCCTCGTCATAGCCCACAGTTGCAATATCTTCCAGATAAACCAGCTGTCCGCTCGATGTCGTGATCGGCACTCTCTTTAAATCGTCCAGCGTATCATTATCCATCTCTGTGGAGGCCGTGAGTTCCAGATTTCCCGAAATGACGCTGCCGGAAGGATAGGTCAGATCCGCCGCATCCATGGCAGAGCTGATATCATCCACCGTAACCTGATACTGCGCCATCAGTTCTGAATTTAACTCTACTTTAATATACTCCGAAGTGCCGCCTCGCACCTCAACCTCGGCAACCGTACTCAGACGTTCGATTTCCGGGATGATATTCTGATCCACGTAGTCATAGAGACTCGCCTGCGAAGGATTGGCAACTGTCAACGTGATATTGGCATTCGCATTGCTGTTCATCTCACGGATCGTCGGCTCCACATCATCCGGCAGATCACGGATATTATCAATCGCCTTTTTCAGATCATCATAGGCCTCATCCATATCCTGCTCATAAGAATATTCCAGCATGATGCGGGAGCTTCCCTCGCTGGTCGTAGAAGACATCGTCTCTACGCCCTCCAACGTACTGGCCGCATCCTCGATCAGCTGTGTCACCAGCTCATCCATATCCTCCGGGCTCGCGCCATCATAAGAGGCAAATACCATCAGCATCGGCTGATCGGTGTCCGGCATCTGCTCGATTGTGGCATTAAATACAGAAGAAATGCCGAAAACCACCAGGCAAAGGAGAACCATGACGACCGTCACCGGCCGTTTTAATACAAGTCTTGTAAATCCCATCTAAGTATGCCTCCTTTTTAGCCCTGATTACCCTGAGGCTGAGCTTCCGCATCCGGAGCTACGGCATCAGAAGTTTCTTCTGCCTGCCCCTCTGCTTTTTCCTCTGCCTGTAATTCGCTCATCAGGCGGATATTAGCGCCCTCATAGAGGTTGGAGCTCCAGGTGCTGACAACCAGATCCGTAGGTTCCAGGCCGGAGATAATCTCCGCATTATCATCGTCATAGAGGCCTACCTCAACGGAAACAGTCTTCGCATAGCCATCCTCATAAACATAAACATATCCCTTGCTGCCGCTGTAATAAATCGCGTCCACCGGAATCAACATTACATTTTCCGAACGGTCACTGACAAACTGGATCTTGACCGAACTGCCGATCGCGATCTCATCCGTCTCCTCCAGCTGAGCCTTGATCTTAAAAAGGCCGGTGTCCGAGTCAACCATCGTGCTGATTTCTGTAATCTGTCCATCATAAGTCTTGCTGTTCTTGATGATCTGCACCTCGTCACCAACATTCAGGTTATTCAGCATCCGTTGGCTGACGTAGAAAGTAATCCGGCTGCCAGTATTCCCGGCGATGACACAGAGCTCGTCATTCTGGCTGATATGATCATAGACATCCAGATCGCAGCTCTCAATCCTGCCGTCAATCGGCGCAGTCACCTTGCTGTATTCTACCTGCTTATCATAATTATATTTCGCAGACTCGTAAGAAAGTCTCGCGGACTCTACATTATTCTGATATTGTTCATAATCCTGTGCAGAAAGGTCTCCGCCATCATAAAGGATCTGCATCCGGCTCAATGTGCTCTGCGCCTCCCGGTATGTAACCTGGGCAGAATCCATCGAATTCTTCGCTGTTTCTACCTGCTCGGTATTGATCTCACAGAGAACGTCTCCCTGCAGAACCAGATCACCCGGCTTTACATTAACCGACAATATGTCTCCACCCGCCTTCGCATAGACATAAACGACATCATTCGCCTCTACCGTACCGGTCAAACTGCTCGTCACGCTGACATCCCCGGTATAAGGATAATCCGCCCTGACAACCGCGTATGTCGTGTCTTCCATCATACCGCCGCGATTACCGCCCCCCTGATTCATCAATATAAATCCTGCTGCCACTGCCGCCACTGCGACGACGACAACACCTGCCGCTATTACTTTCTTATTCATCTGGATCTCCTCCTGATACTGGATTATTTATGGGCTTATCATATTGGAGATTTGTGAGAATTTTGTGAAATGTTTGTATTTTTCACAAAACCTTAAAAAGATTTTTCCATCTGGCATTTCCGACAAAGAAAAAAGAACCCTGAATGACAGGATTCTTTTGCTCTGATATCCCTGTTTTGTGTCGGGATCATTCCTTTTTCCCCTCGATCACAATATCATCCGCATCCATATCATTGGTCGTACAGATACAGACCCATGTTTTTCCATGATTCAGGATGATTTCGTTCCCTTCTGAATCGTAATAATGGGTTACTCCGTATTCCCCGTCCTTTTTCCAGGTAATGCTCTCCGCCTGGCCTCCCGTAATAAAATATCCGTAATGGTCGTCGTGGACATTGATATTGCGATAAGCCGTCGTCGCGTAATATCCTGCCGGGCAGAACTGGATGATGATATTTCTGACCGCGATCTGCCCTTCGTCTCCCTCGTGTGCCGCTCCATACTGGAAGCGATAATAAAGTCCATTCTCTTCGTTATATTCAAACCATGGCTTATTATAGCTGTATCCCACGGACACCTGATAAGCCTCGCGGACATCACTGCCTCCCAGCTCCGTTTCTGTCCCCAGATCAGCAAACTGATAATGTCCGGCATAATCCGCGTCGTACTCCTGAGAATATCCCAGCGTCGCGATTGCCTTCTGGATCCCGTCATAACTTGCATAGGCATTGTGCGGCGCTTTGCGGTCTTTCGAGCGGAAATAAGCCGTACCGCCGATCCCCTCCACACCATTGATGTTATCGATGTATTTCAGATAAGGCTTCGCGAACGTACTCTGACCGTAATGTGCATAGATCGCGTCAAATTCTCTCGCAAAATAGACATAATAGGTCCGGCAGCTGCGCACCGATCCGATCCGTTCCAGATCATCATAATCTTCGATGATCGACATATAACGGTTCATCGTTCCTTCCACCGGAGCTTCATATACGACCCCGGCCCGGTTGATGCCGTACTGAGGCAGAGCCTCCTTGTCATTGCTCATCATGATTGCCAGCGGGCGTCTCAGCCCCTGCTCAATCGATACCAGCTCACCGGTGAGATAGCTGCGCATCATGCCTTCCGGGATTTCGATCTCCTCCTGCACCTCTTCCTCCGGCTCTGCCTCGGTCTCGATAATGATCGTCTCCGGCTCCGTCTCAATGATAATTTCATAACTCTCAGCTGTCTCCTGAGCGCGGGCGCAGCCGGCCAGAACCAGTATGCCGCCGGCCGCCAGAAACGCCGCTGCTTTTAAAACCCCCTCATCCCTCTTCATGGGCAATATCCTCTCATCCCGCAGTTTTGCTACCCTTCCAGTTCCCGGAAAAACATCTCATAGAAATCATTCTGACCGGTCAGTACCGGCGAATTTTCCCCGCCTCCGTTAGTGCTCCGCTTGATTGTCGCGTAAAATTCCTCCCCCGCGTCGATCAGCTCCATCTCATACATCTCATACCCCAGGCTCTGACAATACCGGCAGAATGCCGTCATCGGATTTGGCATCTTCCTCGTTTCCAGAAGCGCGCGCAGCACTTCCGGATCCTTTTCGGCACGTTGTTTCAGTTCATCCAGCATTTCCGCAATGTTCATGACCCATCCTCCTTATATAATAGTAAAAGACAAATTATTTTTGCCGTTCACGATTGCTCCTGACGAAGATCGAGATCCTTTTGCAGGCCCTCCAGATATGGCACCAGAATATCCCTGTGCGGCCACAGACGGAACTCCTTCGTCATCTCCTGATAGGTAAAGCTCTTTCTTCCGCCGTTTTCCATCCGCTCCCAATATCGTTTCAGCTCCTGTAGAGGCAGATAATAAATCTCATTCAGAGCCGTAAAGCTGATGATCAGGAACGAGATTCCTCCCTGTTCCTCGAACTCCTGCATAAACCGCATCTGATGTGCATGCACATTTTGCAGCGGGAATGTGCCCGCCGCACATTCCTTGGCATCAAAACAAACCGGGATGCCCTGTACGCTGCCGATATAGTCTACCGTACTCTTCTGGTCAAAATAAGCCAGCGTGATATGCCGGGTCTCCTTATCGATCGCGACCGGCGTGATCGGCGTCGGAATTTTCTGAATCAGAGCGAGCTTTTGCTGCCGGTAAAGTTCATTGGTGTGATTAATCATATCTTCCAGCGTGGAGCCGCGCAGGCCTCTGCTTTTCCATGTGCCCATAGTTATCTCTCTTCCAGTTTCCCGAAATCCAATTCCGGAAAAACCCTGTGAAATTCCGCCGGTACCGGAGCAAAAAATGCCCTGCCCGCCAGCCCGTCAAATGCCTCAGAACCACCCGCGATATCCCGGATCCCGGCCTGGTCCGGAAATACCAGCTCATAAGAATGAAGCATCTGCGACTGTATCCGGAACCGTTTTCGAACGGTCTCATTGATATCAGCATCTCCGTACTTATAATCTCCCACGATCGGCATTCCGCACGCGGCCAGATGTGCGCGGATCTGATGAGTTCGTCCCGTGAGAAGCAGCACCTTCAGCAGCGTATATCCGCCCGAGCAGGCAACCGGTTCATATTCAGTCAGAATCCGCGCGGCATCCGCTTCCTCATGATCGCTGACCGTCACCTGATTGGTCTTTTCATCCTTTTTCAGATAACCGTCGATCCTCTGTTTTTCCCGGATCTCTCCCTGTACCACGCACAGATAATATTTATGTAACGTCCGCTGCCGGAACATCGCAGAGAGGAACTGCAGCCCGGCCAGGGACTTCCCTGCGGTAATCAGACCGCTCGTGTTGCGGTCCAGCCGGTTGCAGACCGATGGCCGGAAGGTTCTCAGATCTTCCTCCGTCAGTTCGCCCTTTTCGATCTGATCTGCGATTACCAGTTCGACCAGTGAGATATCATCTTCCCGCGCCTTTTGCGAAAGCATGCCGGACGGTTTGTTGATCAGGATGATATGACGGTCTTCATAAATGATATCCAGCTTCTGCGCCTTCGGTCGGTTTTCGGATCGTTTCAGGACTTTTTCTTCTCCTTCTCCTGAAAATTTGCGGATGGTATCCTCGGAAAAATACAGGCAGATCTCGTCACCCTCGCAAAGCTTTTCGGAACCGACACATTTTCTGCCGTTTAAGGTAATATTTTTCTTGCGGATCATCTTATAGAGGAAGCCCTTGCCCGCCAGACTCAGATATTTTTCCACAAATTTATCCAGACGCTGTCCCGCTTCCTTCTGCTTTATGATTATGCTCCTCATAGCCGTCCTCTCATGCCAAATTCGTATAAACGCAGATGCATGATATGACACTTCGTTCTCCTGAATCCTTACATACAGAGACTAAGCAGTGTCTGCACCTCATAATCAACGACTCCGTCGTCTTCAAACTCCTTCTCCGGTTTTAAACTGTCCAGCCGTCTCTGAAACGCGGCCGGATCCCGGATGATGCGGATCGACGGATCCAGTCTGGCGCCGGTAAAGATCGCGTTTAAGCCTTTTTCTGCTTTCTTTCCATCCAGTTTTTCATCCATACAGAAGGCAAATACTCCCATCGGATGGACGATCACTGCATCCAGCGGGATCACCTGTTCTTTCGTCGTTAAAACCAGATCATACAGGATGCGGAACTGTCCCTCATATGCCTTAACCCGCTCATAAAACTCTCTCTCGATGGTCCGGTATTTCCACGACGCCAGAAGCGGAGACGCGATATTGGCCATCGGCAGGACTGTGAGAATCGCCGTTACCGTGAGCAGCGTCTTCAGCGTACTGTCTGATACCGCACTGCGAATCCACAATTCTCCTGCGATCACAGCCGCAATCGCAGCCGTGATCAGCAGTCGGTCCCGTTTCCGCTGGTTCCGGTATCCATATTCGCCTTTTTTGCATCTTCTGTGCTTCATCATCCATTACTCCCGGTCAGTTTTTCATCTGCCATCACTGCTAACAGGATATCATGAGGAATCACCTTACACAACAGGAAGAACAGTTTCATCGCCCATCCATACACCGAGACCGTCTTTCCCATCATGCTGTCACGGATTGCTGTCCGGACAACCTTTTTCGGATTTGCCATAAAGAATCTTTTATAGCCGACCATCTTATGTCTCGTCTCCGCAACCTCAAAAAATTCCGTCCGCACCGGGCCCGGACATACCGCGGTCACGGCGATCTTACGCGGCCGCAGTTCATAATGAAGCGCGCGGCTGTAACTTAAGACAAATGCTTTCGTAGCCGCGTAAACCGCAAAATCGGACTGCGGCACAAACGCCGCTGCTGAGGCAAATTCAATGATCCGACTGTTGTCACTGATATAGGGAAGCACCGCGTGAGTAACTGCACACATGGCTTCACAGTTGACACGGATCATACCGGATTCATCTTCTGAGGAAATATCCTCCACCGGCCCAATCTTGCCAAAACCGGCCGCATTTACCAGGATTTTCACATCCGGCCGGTATGTTTCCAGAGCCGCAGACAATTCTTCCACCGCTTCCGGCTGCGAAAGATCCAGCGCAAAGATCCTCAGATGGACAGGGAGCTGTCCGCAGAGTTCTTCCAGCCGGTCCTTTCTGCGTGCGATCGCCCATATTTCCTCCAGACCGTCAAAACGATCCGCAATCTGCAACAACGCTTCTCTTCCCATACCGGAAGAAGCACCTGTAATAATGGCTGTTTTTTTCATAAAATTCTTCCTGCCTTTCGCGTCGGATTCTGTTTTTGTTTTTCCCTTCTCGACACCTGTTCCCTTACAGTCGTTCTGGTCTTTCCTGGCTTCTTCGTCTTTTCCGATTCTTTTGTCTTTTCTCGTTTCGTAGTTTTTACTGGTTCCCCAGACTTTTCCGGGCTTTTCCTTCTTTTCGCATTTTCGGTTTTCTCTCTGAATTCTTCCCTCTGCGCTGACCGCCGCGGCCGAATCAGGCACTTTTTATCGTATCCGATCAGGTCCGTGCGCCCCGCCCTGCGCAGAGCCTCTTCTACGAGATCGTAATTTTTCGGGTCCCGATACTGGATCAGCGCACGCTGCATCGCCTTTTCATGTGGATTTACCGGTACATAGACCGGTTCCATCGTTCTGGGATCCAGTCCGGTATAATACATACATGTCGATATCGTAGAAGGCGTCGGATAAAAATCCTGCACCTGTTCCGGCATATATCCCAGGTCGCGCAGATATTCCGCCAGCTCAACGGCCTCCTTCAACGAAGAACCCGGATGCGACGACATCAGATAGGGCACCAGATACTGATCCTTGCCCAGTTTCCGGTTCATCTCCTGATACTCTCTGACGAATTTCCGGTATACAGCATTTTCCGGTTTCCCCATTTTCGAAAGAACAGCGTCTGAGACATGCTCCGGCGCTACCTTCAGCTGTCCGCTGACGTGATACTCACACAATTCCCGTAAAAATCTGCGGTCTTTATCAGCAAGCAGATAATCAAACCGGATGCCGGAGCGGATAAATACCTTTTTCACCCCGGGCAGTGCGCGAAGCTTTTGTAACAGCTCGCGGTAATCGGTATGATCGGCGCGCAGATTTTTACATGGCTTCGGGAAAAGGCACTGCCGGTTTGGGCAGGCTCCTTTTTCCAGCTGCTTTTCACAGGCGGGAAAGCGGAAATTAGCGGTCGGACCGCCCACATCATGGATATAACCCTTAAAATCCGCATCCTGCGTCAGCAGCTTCGCTTCCTCAATCAGCGATTCATGGCTCCTTGACTGGATAATACGCCCCTGATGAAAGGTCAGTGCACAGAAGCTGCACGCGCCAAAGCAGCCGCGGCTGCTGATGAGGCTGAATTTAATTTCCTGAACCGCCGGCACGCCTCCGTCCCGGTCATAAACCGGATGACTGTTTCTCATATAAGGCAGGCCGTAGACTTCATCCATCTCAAAGGTCGTCAGCGGCTTTGCCGGAGGATTCTGCACAATATATTCCTTGCCGCCGTACGGCTCGACCAGCCGCTTCCCGGAAAAGGGATCCGTATTCTGATACTGGATGCGGAAACTCTCGGCATATTTTCTGCGGCTTTCCCGCAGCTCCTCAAAATCAGGAAGAAGCGTATAATCATAAACACTGTCCAGCGAACGGGTACGATACACCGTGCCGTCAATATACGTAATATCCCGGATCGACAGTCCGGCATCCAGCGCTTCCGCGATCTCTACGATCGAATGCTCTCCCATCCCATAGGAAATCAGGTCCGCCTGAGAATCCAGCAGAATGGAGCGTTTCACTTTATCCGACCAGTAATCATAGTGAGCCAGCCGGCGCAGACTGGCCTCGATGCCGCCGATTACGATGGCCGCGTCTTTATAAACAGAACGGATCAGATTGCAGTACACAACCGTCGCATAATCCGGACGCCGTCCCATCACGCCTCCCGGTGTGTAGGAATCCGTTTTCCGGCGTCTTTTCGAGACGGAATAGTGATTGACCATCGAATCCATGTTGCCGGCAGACACCAGGAAAGCCAGCCGGGGCGCTCCCAGGATCTGGATACTTTCCCGTTTCTTCCAGTCCGGCTGAGCGATGATACCTACCTTATAACCATGCGCCTCCAGCAGCCGGCAGATGATCGCCGGTCCAAAAGACGGATGATCCACATACGCATCACCGGATATATAGACAAAATCACATTGCTCCCATCCGCGCTTCTGCATATCTTCACGGCATATAGGAAGATAATCATGCATAGTTTCACCTGATTTCCCATCAACTCTTACTCAGACAAACGGACTTTATACCGCAGGATTTTCACTTCCCGTCCATTTACCCACGATATTCACCTACTGTAGCTCCGCAAAAAATTCCTCGTAATCTTTCACATAGTAATCGGCAAGTGCGATCTTCTCCGCGCGCAGCCAGGCCGAATGATCGTCCTCCACCGCGCACACCGTCATGTCGGCCGCTTTCCCGGCCCTGATCCCGGCGGGAATATCTTCAAAAACCAGACAATCCTGCGGTTCCACCCCCAGATCTGATGCGACTTTGAGATAAATATCCGGCGCCGGCTTGCCGTGCGCCACCTCGCAGGCTGTCACCACGCAGTCAAAATCTCCCGCGACGCCCTGCGCCTCCAGCACAGCCTGAACCATATCGCTGCCGTTGCTCGTCGCGATCCCTGTCCGGATCCCCTTACTTTTCAGATAACGCAGAAAACGAGCCGCCCCTTTTTTTAACGGAACCTCGTGACGATATTTATCCAGACTCATCCGCACCCACGAAGCTTTGATCTCATCCAGCAAATCCGGGATCGCAAACCGTTCTTTAAAATATACGGCGGTTTCCGTAAAACTCATTCCCTCGATCTCTCGCTGAAGCATCGGCGGACAGCTGCATCCATATTGAGCCAGATACTCCACATCAATATCATGCCACATCCACATAGAATCCACAAGAGTCCCATCCAAATCAAAAATTACGGCTTTTTTGTGCGCGATTTCCCCACTCAGGCCATCCCTATAATCCGGACTCCTTTTTAAACGGGCGATCTCCGATGGACTGAGCGCCCGGTACATGCCGGGCTGCAACGACGGATCCAATACCAGCGGTCCCATGGACATCCGTTTCAGATACTCCACATGACATCCAACCGCCTCAAACATCCGTTTCACCTGATGAAATTTTCCCTCCTGAACCGTCAGATATACTTCTGCGCACAGATCCGTCTGATCATGAATATGCAGTTCGGCCGGAAGGGTCTGCGTACCGTCTTCCAGAGTGATTCCCTGTACAAACTGCTGCACGGCATCCTGCGGCAGTTTTCCGGAAACTTTCACGTAATATTGCTTATCCACATGTTTTCCCGGAGCGAGCAGCCGATGAGCCAGAAGCCCGTCATTGGTCATCAGCAATAACCCTTCGGTATCGATATCCAGACGGCCGACCGGAAACAGGTCTTTACGTTTCCCTTCTCCCAGCAGTGAGATCACGGTCGGATAACGGCGGTCCTCGGTCGCGGACACAACACCAGCAGGCTTATTCAACATATAGTATTCGACAGCCAGATAAGCGACTTTATCCCCATCCATGATGATCTCGTCTTCCTGCGGGCAGACTTTTCTCTCCGGACGGGTCTCCGCAACCCCGTTGACCTCGACACGGCCCTTTTGTATCGCCTGCCTCAGCTGCGAACGGGTTCCCCGGTTCATATCGGAAAGATTTTTATCTAATCGAATCCATTTACTCATAACCTTAATTGATTTATAATCTTACCTTCCATTGACTCTTCTTAGTCAGCTCTTTGTTTCTTCTCCGACTACTGCCTGCGCCAGCTTACCTCATATTTATTCTTACATCTGCCGCCGGAGCATTTTGACCAGCCCAGAGAAAAACCGTCCACGCACACGAGAATCCACCCGGCCGGCAGATTTTCCTCTTCCTTCAGTTCAATCGTCTCTCCCTTTAAATAACGGACTGCCCGCTCATCCTCACGTCTCAGATTGAGGCACTGAGAATATCCGCCCGGCCGAATCGCCATCGCCGCCGCCTGAGACGGTTCAAAACGGTTTTTCTTCCATTCACCCAACAGAAGCCCGGTACGCAGGTAACGCAGCTGCCATGCAGGTGAAAAGCATTCCGGCAAAAGATATACCTGTCTTTCACGGATCATAATGCGGTTTTGCGGGAAGGGCTGAGGGAAATGAGACTCCCACTCGGCAAAGTCGGTTTCTTCCATCATCTCCCGGTAACCGGAGGTGCCGGAACGACGGCCATGCACTTTCCTTAGATTTGAGAGACAATCCGACTGGCGGCAACTCATCGTCGCATTTTGGCTGCTGTGTAATCGGTCAACATTCCGCGGTATGCCAGATTCTCTCCCTGTGTGACCTCCGTTCCCAGCAGAATACCGTTTCTTTAACAGAGCCGCGAAATGTCCCTCGCCCCGAATGCGGTGTGGGAAAAGACGGATCACACCATCCAGACCAAAACCGCCGCAGGCTCCCTCAAACAGAGGAATCGCCAAAATTTCCATCGAGGGTTCCTCCTGCATCAGCCACTCGATGATCTCCTCATCCTCCGCTCTTTCAAATGTACAGGTCGAGTAGAGCAGCTGTCCTCCCGGTTTCAGCATGCGCACTGCCTGCTTACAGATCTCCCGCTGGATCGGCACGTAATACTCCGGCCCGCGTTCTTCCCAACTGCGGATCAGTTCCGGATCCCGGCGAAACATTCCTTCGCCGGAGCACGGCGCATCGACCAATATTTTATCAAAAATAGCCCCGAACGTATCCGCCAGCTTTTCCGGTGCCTCACTGGTAACCAGCAGATCCGTAATCCCGGCCATTTCCAGGTTTTTTAACAACGCCTTTGCGCGTGAATGGCTGATATCGTTGGAAACCAGCAGGCCGCCGGTCCCATACAGACAGGCTCCAAGCTCTGTACTTTTTCCACCAGGTTCTGCACAGAGATCCAGGACATAGTCTCCGGCTTCCGGTCGTAACACTGCCGCCGGCAGCATCGCGCTCGGTTCCTGGATATAATAAAGCCCTGCCGCATAATACGGATCCAGCGCCGGCCGGCATTCCGGACTATAATAGACGCCATTATCCGTCCAGGGGATCCGTTCCCCGGGAAATGGATTGCTTAACTGCCAGTCCTCCGGACCTATTTTGGAGCGGTTAAACCGAAGACCGGCATGGGACTCTTCCGACATTGACGATAACCACTCATCATATTCCGCGCCCAACAGGGCTTTCATACTGGTCAAATATGTCTCCGGCAATCCCATTTCCGCTTACCTGTCCCTTTCCAATCATTTTCATAAAAATTTTATCATAGCGCCCTCAACTAATCAAGCCGCAAAAGTTTCTTCTTTCCTGTGCATGATTTTCATATATTAAAAGGACATCAACCATAATTGCCGGCAGGAATCTATGTTTACAAGGCTCCCGATTGCCATCCTGATATTGCTGTTACTATTTCCACAGGCATCCGTCTCCGGCGCTGCCGATGGACTCTCTCTCTGGTTTCACACAGTACTTCCGACACTCGCACCGTTTATGATCTGTACCCGGCTCATCTCAGCCATGGGCGCGATCCCCATCCTCATGCAGCCCATTGCACCGCTGTTTCGCCTGATTTTCGGACTTTCCCAGCCGGGCTCCTATATTCTCTGCTGCGGATTATTATGTGGTTATCCGCTAGGTGCCAGTCTCTGCTCGGAATTTCTCTCTGATGGCAGGATTTCCCAAAGAGAAGCGCAGATACTTCTCTCCATCTGCAATCATCCCAGTCCGATGTTTGTCACCGGGTATCTCACCTCTCTCATGACAGTCAGGGTATCTGCGCCTTGGATGCTTTTCTGTCTTTATTTTCCGATTCTTCCGATCTCGATCATGGCGAAATGGCTCTATCGATCGGATCCGGAAGAAAACAAGGATCAGAATTTCACCCCGGCAGATCCCGTCATAAAACAGCATACACCGGCATCATCCACATCCATCGAAGAAATTCTGATGGACACCAGCGAGACGATGGTACTGATCGGAAATTATATCATGTTGTTTTCCATCCTGGCCAGCTGGATCCGTCATCTTCCCTTCCTCTCGTCCCGGCTGTGCGCACTTTGTGCGGGATTTGCGGAAATCACAACCGGTACCCGGCAGATCTGCGAAGCTTTTGCCGGAAAGGATGCCCTGCTTCCGGTTCTCACCGCAACCGCTTTCGGCGGTCTGTCCGGCATCTTTCAGACAAAAGGCGTCATTTCCTGCTGCAGAAAACCGCAGGAAGATGGGGATGATGCAAAAAGTACGGGAATTCCTGACGGAACCTCCCGTACGAAACACACCGGATTGTCCATCCGGCATTATATAGGCTGGAAAATGATCCACGCTCTCATCACATTCCTGTGTATGCTCGCTCTCAGCCAAAGCTCCCCTCTCAGGATTCCTCTTCCTCTGCGGCGCTGACGCTGCCGGAGAGCTCATTGCGGTTTGATGTCACGATATCATAGCTGGACTGCAGGGAGCTCTGCAGCGAATTAAAATATCCTCCTGCCTCATCCATCGAATGACGGATGATCGTCTGCAGACTCTTTAACATATCGTCCGTGTAATCAATCGAACTCTGGCGGATATTGTCAGCGTCAGCCACAGCGCTGTCGACGATCTGCTGTGCCTGAGCCTGCGCCTCCTCAATGATCTGATTAGCCTGGGCATAGGCTTTCTGCATGATCTCATGCTCATTGATCAGCTCATTCGTCTGCGCGTTTGCTTCCTCCAGCATCGCGCTGGCCTGTGAGCGTGCCTCACTTAAGATCGCATCCTCCTGGCTGATGATCTTCTGGTATTTTTTGATCTCATCCGGGATCCGAAGACGAAGCTCTACTAAAAGTTCTTCCAGTTCTTCTTTATTGACGACGATCTTTGTATTTGAAAACGCCTGCGGCTTGCAGCTGTCGATATATTCCTCAATTTCTCCGATTAATTGCTCAATTCTGCTCATCTATTTCTCTCCTCCGCTTTCTTTCTCCCGGCCGGACGGCCGAAACCGGTCTCTACCTTATGTATCTTAACACGAACCTTTGCAGAAAACAACGCACTTTTTATTTTATTTTTCAGGCAGCTGCCTGTGATTACCGTTTTTCCTTCTGATATAGGAAAAGATGCTGGTTGGTTTTATAAATCTTTTGTTTCTCTGTTACATAGCCCAGCGCTCCCAGATAACCAAAATCCGTATCCAGTGACGCCTCCACAATCAGGGTGCTTTGCTTATCAATCAGCGATGTATCTCTTAGCTGCTCCAGCACCCTGCGTTCAAGCTCATGGCGATACGGCGGATCGATAAAAATATAATCAAAATAGGCAGTGCCATCCAGCCGTGCAATCGCTGTCGCCGCATCGCAGACCAACACATCCGCGCGCTCCTCCAGATGCGTCGCCCGCAGATTGCTGCGGATGATCTCGGCTGCCCTGCGATTTTTATCAACAAAAACTGCTTTATCTGCTCCGCGGCTTAACGCCTCAATCCCGATCCCGCCGCTGCCGGCAAAAAGATCCAGAAAGGTATATCCGGACAGATCAAACGGCAGCATATTGAAAAGGGTTTCCTTGATTTTATCGGTCGTAGGTCTGGTATCCAGACCGGGAAGCGTTTTTAAATTTGTTCTCCGGGCACTGCCCGCTATTACTCGCATAATAATATCCACCTGTTTTTTTGATTAATTGAAAACGACGGTAAATGGACGGTAAAAAGAGCGGTCACCAGCCGCTCTCTGTCGTTATTATTCTGATTTTTCTTTTCCATTCTGATTATCAATCAGTTTCTTCACTTTCTTTTTAGCTTCTTCCAAATCCTTGCACCCATCCAAAATCATATCAACCATTTCAAGAATCGTCTGAAGTTGTTTGTCTGTCATGATATCTGCATCCATACTCCTTCCTCCTTTATTTCCGGGATTTTTCTATTCTTTTGTTTCTTATTATCAGCCATGTTTTCTGTTATTATAATATATCGCTGTACTTTACGTCAATATAAATCACGAGTGATCGAGCAGGAGGCGGTTTTTTCCTCTTACTCGCTGCGCGAGCCTGGTGCGGCGCAAGCCGCAAAATTCTTTACCCGGTTCTGTGCACAAAAGAAAAGGAGCCCTCATCCGGACTCCTTTTGACTGCTATCAGGCGATGATTGCCTTTTGCATGAGACTGGTTTATTTACCAGCCATTTTCTTTTCCTGAGCTTCAATCATTTTCTTAACCATATGACCACCCACAGATCCATTCTGTGCTGAGGTCAGGTTTCCGTTATAGCCTTCGGTTAACGGAACTCCCAGTTCCTGAGCTACCTCCATCTTAAAACGATCCAGTGCCTCTTTTGCTTCCGGTACTTCAGCTCTGTTTGAAGATTTGCCTGACATAAAATCGGCCTCCTTTTCTTTTGGCGTTGTTTTTTGTTACACCGTTAGTATGCGCCAAAGAAAACCGAATACACTAGAAGCTTTTTCGCGATTTGTAAGAATCATGCAAAACAGGCCGTCTTACTTTGTCGGAATATACCCCTGCGCTGCCAGAAGCTCCGCGCACAGAATCCCTCCGCCGGCAGCTCCGCGGACGGTATTATGGGAAAGGCCGACAAACTTGTAGTCGTAAATGCTGTCTTCCCTCAGACGTCCGATCGATACACCCATACCATTTTCATAATCGACATCCATCGTAACCTGCGGGCGGTTATCTTCTTCCAGATACTGGATAAACTGCTTTGGCGCGCTCGGAAGCTTCAGTTCCTGCGGCAGGCCGCTGAATTTCACCAGCTGGTCGATCAGTTCCTCTTTGGTCGGGTTCCTGCGGAAGCGGACAAATACCGCGGCCGTATGTCCGTTAAGGATCGGCACACGGATACACTGGCAGGTAATTTTCAGATCTTCTGCTTTCCGGATCTCGCCGTCCTCAAACGTTCCCAGCACGCGCAACGGCTCCTGCTCACTCTTTTCCTCCTCACCGCCGATGTACGGGATGATATTGCCCTCCATCTCCGGCCAGTCCTTAAAAGTCTTTCCGGCGCCGGAAATCGCCTGATAAGTGGTAGCAACAACCTCATACGGCTCAAACTCCCGCCAGGCAGCCAGGGCTGGCGTATAACTCTGGATTGAGCAGTTCGGCTTCACCGCGATAAATCCTCTCTTCGTACCCAGACGTTTCTTCTGATACTCAATCAGAGCAAAATGATCGGCATTAATCTCCGGGATAACCATCGGCACATCCACCGTCCAGCGATGCGCACTGTTGTTGGAAACCACCGGAGTCTCCGTCTTAGCGTATTCCTCCTCGATCGCGCGGATCTCTTCTTTCTTCATATCAACCGCACTGAACACAAAATCAACGGTTGCTGCGACGTTCTCCACATCGTTGACATCCATCACTACCAGCTTCTTCACAGATTCCGGCATCGGTGTAGTCATCTTCCAGCGGCCGCCGACCGCCTCCTCATAAGTCTTACCGGCGGAGCGGGGACTCGCCGCAACGGTAACAACCTCAAACCAGGGATGATTTTCCAGCAGAGCAATAAACCTCTGCCCTACCATACCGGTAGCTCCCAGAATACCGACTTTCCATTTCTTGTCCATAACTGTTCTCCTCATATACGCACGGATCCGCCGAAACACGGCGTTCCTCTAGAATCTTTCCTATCCTATCTCATATTTTCCGAAAAATCAATAGACTCTTTGAAAAGAATGCGCCTAAAACCGCACCTTGCTTCCCTTTCCGTCTCTCTTTGCCAATCTGAGCTTATTGAGATGAACTTCCTTACCCTTATAAAGGATCTGCGGCTGCTGGCTGACGAAATACACCGCTTCCAGAGTTTCCCCCTCGCCCAGACGCATCCCGCGGACGCCCTTCGCGCCCTTTTTCATCTGCGGAATCTCATCCATGGAAAAGCGCAGCATCATGTCCGCGGAGCTTGCCAGCACAATGTCCGTCTCCTGGCCGACCACACGGACAACCGCCAGCAAATCGCCCTCCTGCAGTTTCGTCGCCGCCACTGTGCGGTTATTCGTCAGAAATTCTTCCGACGGAACCTGTTTTACCATACCCATGCGGGTCGCAAAGAGCAGCAGCTGACCCTGAATATTTCCCAGTCTGGTAAGGAATACGATGTCTTCTTTGCTGCCGTCATACTTACTCAGATTATCAATCGGCGTCCCCTTGTCACGCAGCTTGCCAAACGGTACGTCTGCCAGTTTCATCTGGTGCAGGCTTCCTGTATTGGTAAAGATGCAGATCCGGTCGCTTGTCTGACAGAAAATAACATGCGGATAATCAGCATCGATCGTCTGCTGATTCTTATCATAGACGCTCTGCTCCAGCAATTTACAGTAACCAAAACGATCCATGACGAAAACAGCGTCCTGGACAGCCACTGGTTCTTCGATATATACGGCTTCCTCACTGTCCTCGATTCTCGTTTTTCTCGGCACGGCAAACTCTTCTTTGATTTTCTCCAGATCCTCACGAATCACCCGATCCATATTTTTTCGGTTCTTCAAAATTTTCTCATATTCGGCAATTTTTTTCAGACACTCTTTGTATTCCTTCTGCAATGCGAGAATTTCCAGTCCGATCAGTTTGTAAAGACGCATATCCAGGATCGCGTCCGCCTGCTTTTCTGTAAAATCCAGCTTTTTCGCATCGCTTTCCCAGCCCGTCGTACGGAATGTAATCTTACTGGTATCCCCGCACATCAGGCAGGCTTTGGCGTCTTTGCGGTTTTTGGAGCCGCGCAAAATCGCGATGATCAGGTCGATCACATCGCAGGCGCGGATCAGCCCGCCCTTAATCTCCTTTTGCTCCTGTTCGCGTTCCAGCAGCGCCTGATATTTTCTGGTATTATTTTCATACTGAAAATCCAGATAATTTTTCAGGATCCCTTTCAGGCTCAGCGTCTCCGGACGTCCGTCCGCAATCGCCAGCATATTAACGCCGAACGTATCCTCCAGCTTTGTTTTCTTATAGAGAATATTTTTGATCTTCTCAACATCCGCGTCCTTTTTACATTCCAGGACAATGCGGATCCCCTCCTTGCCGGACTGGTTGGAAATATCTGTCACATCCGGCAGACGGCGGGATTCCACGAGTTCCGCCACATCAACCAGAAATTTATTGATCCCGGCTCCGATCATGGTGTAAGGAATCTCCGTGATTACCAGCTTATCCCGGTCATTTCTTTTCTTTCCCTTCTCAATCTCAACCTTGCCCCGCAGCCGGATCTTTCCCACGCCGGTCTCATAAATCTCAACTAGTTCTTTCCGGTTGGCAATCACGCCGCCGGTCGGGAAATCCGGTCCGGGCATCAACTGCATCAGTTCCTCTGTTGAGATATCCCGGTTGTCCAGATAAGCCTCCACCGCATCGATGACTTCACCCAGATTATGAGGCGGAATGCTGGTACTCATACCGACCGCAATCCCTTCCGCGCCGTTAATCAGCAGATTCGGCACGCGGACCGGCAGAACCTCCGGCTCTTTCTCAGATTCATCGTAGTTTGGTACAAAGTTGACGGTCTTATCCAGATCCTTTAGATACACATCTTCCGCAAATTTCTCCAGCCTCGCCTCCGTATAACGCATCGCCGCGGCGCCGTCTCCTTCAATCGAGCCAAAATTGCCATGTCCGTCCACTAACGGCATCCCCTTTTTAAAATCCTGGGAGAGGACCACCAGCGTCTCATAGATCGAACTGTCCCCATGCGGATGGTATTTACCCATGGTATCGCCCACAATACGCGCAGACTTCCGGTGTGGCTTATCATGCCCCAGCTTTAACTCATTCATATCATACAGCACGCGCCGCTGCACCGGCTTTAACCCGTCTCTCGCATCCGGGATCGCACGCGCGGTGATGACACTCATCGAATAATTCAGGTAGCTGCGCTGCATTTCCTCGGAAAATTCCGTTCTTAATATTTTCTCTGCCATCGCTCTCTCCTCCCTGTCTTACGCGTCAATCTCCGCTTCGTCCGCATGATCATAGATGAACCGTCTCCTCGGCGGCACATCGCTTCCCATCAGCAGACCGGTAACCTCGGAAGCCAGTCGTCCATCCTCGATCTCAACCCGTTTGAGGATTCGCCGCTCCGGGTCTAAGGTCGTCTCCCAGAGCTGTTCCGGATCCATCTCGCCAAGACCCTTATAGCGCTGCAGATGGAACTCTCCTTTATGCGTTTTCCGGTAACGATCCAGTTCCCGGTCATCATACAGATAAACCTCCTGTCCACGGGAGGGAACTGCCTTATATAACGGAGGCATCGCCAGATAAACATGCCCGTCATGAATCAGTTCCGGCATAAAACGGTAAAAAAACGTCAGCAGCAGGGTATCGATATGACTGCCGTCCACATCGGCATCCGTCATGAGAATAATTTTATCATACCGCAGCCTGGAAATATCAAAATCATTGCCGTAGCCCTCAGAAAATCCACACCCAAACGCGTTAATCATGGTTTTGATCTCCGCATTCGCCAGCACTTTATCCATCGACGCCTTCTCCACATTGAGGATTTTGCCGCGGATCGGCAAAATTGCCTGATACATGCGGTTTCGCGCCGTCTTCGCTGAGCCGCCGGCCGAATCTCCTTCGACGATAAAGATCTCGCACCTGGAGGCGTCGCGGCTCTCACAATTTGCCAGCTTACCGTTGCTGTCAAAGGAAAACTTCGACTTTGTCAGCATGTTGGTTTTTGCTTTTTCTTCTGCCTTGCGGATCTTTGCCGATTTCTCCGCACAGGCGATAATTCCCTTTAAGACCTCCAGATTACGGTCAAAATAATGCTGGAGCATATCTCCGGCAATCGCAGAAACCGCCCTGGATGCGTCCGCGCTCGCTAATTTCGTCTTGGTCTGTCCCTCAAAAATCGGATCCGGGTGCCGTACGGCAATCACCGCCGTCATGCCGTTTCGCGTATCCGCGCCGGTAAAATTGGGATCCTTTTCCTTTAATACACCCAGTTCCTTCGCATACGCGTTGATCAGCTGCGTAAAGCGGGTTTTAAAACCTACCAGATGAGTGCCGCCCTCCTGCGTGAAAATATTATTACAGAATCCCAGAACATTTTCCTCAAAGGTATCAACAAACTGGATCGCGGCCTCCACCTCGATCCGCTCGGACTCTCCTTTGAAATAAATCGGTTCATGGATCACTGATTTTCCGGTATTCAGTTCCCTCACATAGGCTACGATCCCTTCGGACTCATGGAAGGTTACCTTTTCCTCCTCCCCATCACGGCAATTTTCATAAAAAATCGTCAGGCCCGGATTCAGATAGGCCGTCTCATGCAGACGGCTCTTCAGCCAGTCCGCACGGAAACGGATATGTTCAAAAATCTCTGCATCCGGCAGGAAATTGATCTCTGTTCCGGTCTCTTTTGTACGCCCGGTTACCGGCAGCAGTCCTTTTTCCAGATCAACGACAGCGTTTCCACGTACATAGGCATCGTGATAAACCAAACCGTTTTTGCTGACATTGACGGTCAGACTTGCGGAAAGCGCATTGACCACAGAGGAACCGACACCGTGCAGTCCGCCGCTGGTCTTATATGCCTCATTATCAAATTTCCCGCCGGCGTGAAGTGTCGTAAATACCACGCGCTCCGCGGAAACACCTTTTTTATGCATCTCAACCGGAATTCCCCTGCCATTGTCGCGCACGGTACAGGAACCGTCTTTTTCCAAAGTCACAAAAATTGTATTGCAGTATCCGGCCAGGTGCTCATCCACTGCGTTATCTACAATCTCGTAAATCAGATGATTCAGGCCCTTGGTCCCGATGCTGCCGATATACATGCCCGGACGCCTGCGGACGGCTTCCAGACCCTCCAACACGGTAATACTGTCTGCGTTGTACTGTGATTTTGCCATTTCCTTCCTCCTTGCCTTGATCGAGCAGGAGACGGATTTCCCGGCTACCGCTCGTCCGCGCCGGGCGGATGCAGCGTCAGCTGCAAAATTTCCATATCCGTCCGTGTGCATCATACGAAAAAACCCCGCATCCAATGCGGGGTTCCTTTACTCAGCTTCCAGCCAGACTCGAACTGGCGACCCCTTCATTACGAGTGAAGTGCGCTACCAACTGCGCTATGGAAGCAATAAAATGCTTTGGACTCGCATCCAAAGCATCTTATAATGACCTTGCCGGGAATCGAACCCGGGATTACGCCGTGAGAGGGCGTCGTCTTAGCCGCTTGACCACAAGGCCATGTCAATGTGTATGCTTTTTAAGCAATCGAGGCGACAAGATTTGAACTTGCGACCTCTGCGTCCCGAACGCAGCGCTCTACCAAACTGAGCCACGCCTCGATGTCGAACGATGAAAGTATACTATGAATTGTTTTAATTGTCAAGAAAATTTTTAAAATATTTTTCACCGAATTTTTCTGTTCTCCACGTCCGTCCCAGAGAGGAAAACATATCCTCCGAGGACCGTTTGCACTCAGGTTTTCACGTAACGGTGCTAAGTTCGCCGGAGAATCATCCGGCTCACTAAGTGCCGACGTGAAAAATGTCCTCTGCGGATATGTTTCCCTCTCTGGGACTACTTTCCTGATTTAAAATAACATTAGTGATCAAAGATTTCTTCCGGTATGGAAAGCACATCCTTTTACCCTGTAGCTTGCAGGGCGAAATCGAACAGGGAGAGCTGGTTTTCTTCGGGCAGGTCACCAAGGAGTCCCATGTCTCCCATCAGGTCGCACATGGTCTTGCTCACTTTGCCGCGGGTTCGCAGATCTTCCCGTGAGAGGAATGGGCCGTCCATCGCGGCGTCCTGCAGGGACTCGGCGGCTTTTTGTCCCATCCCGGTGATACTGGTAAAGGACGGCATCAGTTTTCCGTCTATGATCTGGAAACGGGTGGCATTGGCACGGTACAGGTCGATCGGCATAAATTCAAAGCCTCTTGCGTACATTTCCTGCGCGATCCGCATGTCCCGCAGCGTATCCTGCTCTGCCTTGGACAGGGTATTGGCTCTTTTTTTAAAGTCTGCCAGGTGGTATTCCAGTTTATCCCTTCCCTGGCACATCAGCTCATAGGAAAAGCCGCTCGCGCGGATACTGAAAAACGCCGCATAATAGGCCAACGGATGAAACACCTTACAATAGGCGACCCGCCATGCCATCATGACGTACGCGGCTGCGTGCGCCTTAGGGAACATATATTTGATCTTAAGGCACGAGTCGATGTACCACTGCGGGACATCATGAGCCTTCATTTCTTCGATCCATTCCGGTTTTAACCCCTTTCCTTTACGGACGCTCTCCATGATCGTAAAGGAAAGACCCTCTTCCAGTCCCATCTGGATCAGGTAGACCATAATGTCATCACGGCAGCAGATCGCGGTCTGAATCGTCGCCTGGCCGCTGAGAATCAGGTCCTTGGCGTTGCCCAGCCATACATCCGTGCCATGGGCAAGTCCGGCGATCCGAACAAGATCGGAGAAATATTTTGGTTTCGCATCCATCAGCATCTGCATCGCGAAGTCAGTGCCGAATTCGGGTATGCCGAGGGCGCCGAGCTGGCATCCGCCGATATCGTCCGGTGTGATGCCGAGAGCGGACGTATTCTGAAAAAGTGACATCACTTCCGGGGAATCCAGCGGGATATCCCGTACCGGATCGATTTTGGTCAGATCCTGCAGCATACGGATCATGGTCGGATCATCGTGTCCCAGTATGTCCAGTTTAAGCAGGTTATGATCGATGGCATGATAATCAAAATGGGTCGTTACCGTCTTGGTCGTCATATCATTTGCCGGACGCTGGACCGGGGTAAAGGAATAGATCTCTTCACCGATCGGCAGCACAACGATGCCGCCGGGATGCTGTCCGGTCGTGCGGCGGATCCCGACACAGCCCTTCACGATCCGGTCAATCTCGCAGCCGCGCTTATGAACTCCGCGGTCTTCATAATAGTGCTTCACCATGCCGAAGGCCGTCTTATCCGCCAGCGTACCGATCGTACCCGCGCGGAAAGTCTGACCCTTGCCAAAGATTACCTCCGTATAATCATGAGCCTTACTCTGATACTCACCGGAGAAATTCAGATCAATATCCGGCTCCTTATCTCCCTTAAACCCAAGAAACGTTTCAAAGGGGATATCAAATCCCTGTTTGGAAAGCTTGCTGCCACAGCGCGGACAAATCTTATCCGGCATATCGCAGCCGGCCATACCGCTGTATTTCTTTACTTCTTCTGAGTCAAAATCGTAGTAATGACATTGCGGACACAGATAATGAGGGCTCAGGGAATTAACCTCCGTAATCCCTGCCAGATAAGCAACAAAGGAGGAGCCGACCGATCCCCGCGAGCCGACCAGATAACCGTCCTCATTGGATTTCCACACCAATTTCTGAGCGATAATATACATAACGGCAAATCCATTGGATATAATCGAATGCAGTTCCCGCTCCAGACGATCGACAACGATCTTTGGCAGTTCCTCTCCATAAATTTCATAGGCACGGTCATAACAGATTTTACGCAGAGTCTCATCAGAATCCGCGATGACAGGCGGACTCTTGTCCGGACGTACCGGTGCGATCGTCTCACACATATCACAGATTTTGCGTGTATTGGTAATCACAACCTCTTCCGCCCGATCCGGCCCCAGATAGTCAAATTCTTTCAGCATCTCCTCGGTCGTGCGCAGGAAAAGCGGTGCCTGCTCATCCGCATCGGAAAATCCCTGCCCGGCCATGACGATCCGACGGTAAACTTCATCCTCCGGGTTCAGAAAATGCACATCACAGGTAGCGCAGACCGGCTTACCCAGGGCGTCTCCCAGTGCCAGGATCCTGCGGTTACATTCCTTCAGATCCTCCCAGGTCTTAACGGTGCTCTTTTCGTTACGCAGCATAAAAGCATTATTTCCCAGCGGCTGAATCTCCAGGTAGTCATAAAAATCAGCGATCTTTAACAGCGTTTCCTCCGGCTGGCCGCGCAGAAGCGCCTGAAACAGTTCTCCCGCCTCACAGGCAGAGCCAATCAGCAGTCCCTCCCGGTATTCGTCCAGCAGACTCTTGGGGATTCTGGGTCTCTTTGAAAAATAATCAATATGGGACCATGAAACCAGCCGGTACAGATTCACCCGTCCGATCTCATTTTTCGCCAGAATAATTACATGCCACGTCGGCATCTTTTTAATTGCCTCCGCCGACAATCTGCTGATCGCGTTTAACCCCTTCAGGTCATCGATTCCCCGTTCATGAAGCATTTTTACAAATTTTAAAAAAATATGGGCAGTCGCCTCCGCATCATCCACCGCACGGTGGTGATTCTCCAATGAAACATTCAGGGCCTTCGCGACGGTATCCAGCTTATAGCGGTTCAGATTAGGCAGGAGCTGTCTCGCGATTTCCACCGTATCAAGCACCGTCGGTGAAAATGTCATACCCAGCCGCTTTGCCTGAAACTGAATAAAGCTCACATCAAAAGAAGCATTATGGGCGACAATCGCACAGCCCTCACAAAACCGCAGGAATTCCGGCAATACGGTATCTATGGTATCTGCCGGAAGTACCATGTTGTCATTGATCCCCGTCAGCTGCTCGATCTCATAAGGAATCGGCTCACAGGGATTGACAAACGTACTGAACCGGTCTGTGATCTCTCCCCGTTCAATCTTTACCGCTCCGATTTCGATGATCTTGTTTTTCTCAGGGCTGAAACCTGTCGTCTCGATATCGAAAACTACAAAAGGATCTTCAAAGTTCTGCCCCTGCGGATTCTCCACCAGTGCCCTGACATCATCCACCAGATACCCTTCTACGCCATAGATGATCTTAAAATCATCTCCCTTATCCAGTGTATGAAAGGCATCCGGAAATGCCTGGATACAGCCATGATCCGTAATTGCAATCGCCGGCATCCCCCAGGCCTTTGCCTGCCTGATGATGTCCTTCACCTCGGAAACACCATCCATATCGCTCATCTTGGTATGACAGTGCAGTTCCACCCGCTTCACCGGACTCTGATCCGCTCGCTTCAGACGGAAATCCTCACATTTTTTGATGCCTCTGACCGAGCCGATCGTCAGTTCTCCGTCAAAACGGTCGATCGTCGTATTTCCTTTTAAACGGATAAAGGAGCCCGTCTGGATAGCAGCATCCAGAATCTCCACATTTTCCTCATTGGCAAATACCTTTACCGTAATCGTATCCGTAAAATCCGTAATCGGGAAAATAAAAATCGTCTTGCCCGATTTGGTCACACGGCTGTCCTTGCTCAGAATCTGCCCGCGCACCGTAACTTCGCCCATCTCGCCTTCAATCTTATCAATTTCGATAAAATCGTCATCAAAATTTCTTCCGTAAAGAACATCCGGGTGATCCGAACTCCGGTAATTGCCATCGCTCCAGGATCTCTTTTTCGGCGCATCCCGCCGGGCACCATCCTGTTGGGGGATATCCCGCTTTCCGGCCGTCTTCTTTTCCACAGGAGCCGGAGCTGCCGGTGCTGGATTAAGATTTCCCACTTCCCTGCGCGCAGACAGATACTCTTCGATTTCCCCTGTCAACGGAACCTTTCGTTCCGGACATTCCTGCGGATCAACATATTCAAACTCCACACTCGTCGGCAAACCGCACCGCTCATGAAATACCTTTTCCAGAATCCGCTGCAATTCGCCAACCTTTTCCCGGTTAACCATCGTGTTTTCAACTGTCAGATGAAGCTGATCCGGTCTGGGAAAGGTGATTTTCGCTTTACGGAACATATTGTACTCAATGATGCTGTAATTTTTCAGTTCATAAAGAAGGCTATCACGATATGCCTTTAAAAGCTTTTCCGGATTATACTGCGCAGAAAGGCGGTATTTCTCAAATATTTTCACCGTGACCAGCTTGCCCGGAAACAGCTGATCCCGAATCCCGTTTTCCAGCGATATAATATTCTTTTTGTGAATCAGGCGCGGGGATACCATATACACACGGATCAGACTCCGGTCGCTGGTCATGGTCACACGATCCACCTCAACCAGCTTTAACAGCCCTTCCATTTCCTCCGTCATATGTAATCCAGGAAACACATCCAAAAACGCCTTCATCTATAATCTCTCCTGTTTCCTCTCTGCAGCAATCCTTACCAGTTCATCATGCAGCGCTTCCAGCAAATGATCCTCCGCGACCTTGCGGATTACCTCGCCATGTGCGATCAGAAGTCCTTCACCAACACCACCGGCAATGCCGATATCCGCTTCCCTGGCCTCTCCCGGTCCATTGACCGCACAGCCCATCACCGCAACCTTTAAATCCAGATCGTCAAATTCTGTTACCATGGTTTCCACCTGATTTGCCAGGCTGATCAGATCTATCCTCGTTCTGCCGCAGGTCGGGCAGGAGACCACCTCTACGCCTCCCCTGCGCAAACCCAGCGTGCGGAGAATCTGTTTCGCTGATTTTACTTCTTCCACCGGATCCCCGGTCAGTGACACCCGGATCGTATCTCCGATTCCCTCATGCAGAATAATACCAAGCCCTACTGCTGATTTAATATTTCCCGACATGAGCGTACCGGCCTCAGTAATACCGACATGCAGCGGATAGGTCGTCCGTTTCCTCATCAGTTCATGCGCTTTCACGCACATCATAACATCGGAAGACTTGATGCTGATTACCAGACGGTCATATCCCAGTCTCTCGATCAGTTCTACCTGCGCCAGAGCGCTTTCCACCAGTCCCTCTGCCGTCACGGAACCATACTTCGCGAACAGCGGTTTCTCCAGAGAACCGCTGTTCACTCCGACACGGATCGGCACACCGTAATTTCTGGCTGTATCCACAACTGCCCTGACCCGTTCCTCTGACCCGATATTTCCCGGATTAATGCGGATCTTATCCGCTCCGCACTCGATTGCGGCGATCGCCAGCCGGTAATCAAAATGAATATCCGCCACAAGCGGAATATGAATCTTTTTCCTGATGCTGCGGATACTGTCCGCCGCCTCCATCGTCGGCACCGCCACACGGATGATATCACAGCCGGCCTGTTCCAGCCTGAGTATCTGTGCAATCGTCGCCTGTGTATCCTCAGTCTTCGTATTGCACATCGACTGAATCAAAATCGGATGATCTCCCCCGATCACTCGATCCCCGATCGAGACCTCCCTCGTAACCATTCTTCCCATACTCTGTAACCTCAACTTCCTATATTAAAACATCAACTGCCAGATATCATGAAACAGCACCACAACCATCAGCGCCATCAGAAAACACATTCCGATCATATGAACAAACCCCTCCTTTTCCGGGTCGATCGGCTTCCCCCGGATCAGCTCAATTAAAAGGAATAAAAGCCTTCCTCCGTCCAGCGCCGGAATCGGCAGCAGATTCATGATTCCCAGACTCGCCGAAAGCAGTAAAATCCAGTTTGCCACGACAAAAACAATGGCTTCTGGCCCGGACTTACGGCTTTCTCCCACGGTTTCACCTACCATACTGACAATCTGTACCGGCCCTGCCACCGCTTCGTCCGCACGAATCTGCCGGCGAAACAGCATGCCAAAACTGTCAAACGTGGATACCACACAGTATTTCACCTCATACAGGCTGGCGCTTAAGAACTCTCCCACTCCGGATGTCTTCTCATATCCGCCAAACACAACCCCCAGCATATAGGACTGGTACTCCTCATCATAAACCGGCGTAATACTGACCGAGCGTTTTTCACTCGCTCCACTGTTTTCCCAGCTTCCTCCCGGAGGCCGCTCATAAGTGATGAGGACATCCTCTCCCGGATGCGTCAGCAGATACAAAGACACATCCCGATGCGCGGTTACCCTGCGGGTATTGATCTTAGTAATTTTATCTCCGGCAGCGAGTCCTGCCTCCGCAGCCGGATAACCATCGATGACATCTGTCAGCACCGTTCCGTCATGCCCGATCATCGCCACGATCACCATAGCTGCCAGAAAAGCCAGCAGAAAATTAAAGCCGGGACCCGCGGCAATCACAGAGATCCGGCCGAGTACCGGCTTACTATTGAACGACTTTTCATCCTGACTGTCGCTGTCCTCGCCCACCATCATACAGGAACCGCCAAAAGGAAGAATCTTCAGTGAATATCTGGTTTCTCCCCGCACAAAGCCAGCAATACGCGGTCCCATACCAATGGAAAATTCAATGACCCCGATTCCGTTCAGTTTCGCAAGCAGGAAATGACCGAACTCATGAATCAGAATAATCAGACCAAAAATAAAAACTGCCGCGAGGATATTCAGCAATCTCCCCACCTGCTTTCTATCAATTCATACGTTTCGCGTTCCGCGTCAAGAATCTGGTCAACCGTCGGCTGATCTGACACAACATGATGATCCATCGCCGTCTCAATCATATCCGTAATCGTCAGATAGGAGATCTTTCCTTCCAGGAAGTGCGCAACCGCGTATTCATTTGCCGCATTAAACACCGTCGGCAGCGTCCCTCCACGCTTTCCTGCCTGAAGAGCAAGCTTAAGCCCACGGAACACCTCCAGATCCGGAGCCTCAAAGGTAAGTGACTTTAACAGCGCAAAATCCAGGCGTTCTCCCGGGAGGAACCGTCTCTCCGGATAATACAGCGCGTACTGGATCGGCAGCTTCATATCCGGTGTGCCAAGCTGTGCGATCACCGCCCCGTCTTCAAACTCAACCATCGAATGGATCACACTCTGCGGCTGAATGACTACCTCAATCTGATCGATCGCGACATCAAAGAGCCATCTCGCCTCCATGACCTCCAGGCCTTTATTGACCATAGTGGAAGAATCGATCGTAACCTTTTTGCCCATACTCCAGTTCGGATGCTTCAATGCGTCCTCCGGCCGGATACCGGCAAGCTGTTCTCTCGTAAATCCACGGAACGGGCCACCGGAGGCTGTCAGCAGGATCTTATGGATCCGATTGTGCTCTTCCCCATTCCGGCATTGAAAAATCGCACTGTGTTCACTGTCTACCGGCAGGATACGAACACCGCATTCCTCTGCCAGCGGCATGATCAGATGTCCGGCTGTCACCAGTGTTTCCTTGTTGGCAAGGGCGATATCCTTTCCCGCCTTCATTGCCGCAATGGTAGGCCGGATCCCGATCATTCCCACAACTGCCGTGACGACAATCTCTGCCTCTGACCCTGCGGCTGCCTCAATCAGCCCTTCCATACCGGATGTGATCTTCACCGGAAGATCTGCAACCAATACCTTCAGTTCACGTGCTCTGTCCTCCTCATAGACACATGCGATGTCCGGATGAAATTTCCGGATCTGTTCTTCCAGAAGCCGGATATTACTGCCAGCGGCAAGCGCCGTAACCTGGATATCCCTGTTATTTTCAACTACGGTAAGCGTCTGGGTCCCAATGGAACCTGTGGAACCAAGAATCGCAATTTTCTTCATAAAAGTTCCTTCCTGTGTTATCTCAGAAATAAAATCGCAAAATAAATCTCCGGCGCTGTAAACAGCATGCTGTCAAAACGATCCAGTACTCCTCCGTGGCCGGGAATCAGATTGCCATAATCCTTAATATCGTGATTTCTCTTAATCGCAGAGGCAGCAAGATCTCCGATCTGTGATATGACTGCCGCAATCGTACAGGCAGCCGTGCAGGTAAACTGAGGATACGCGATATCCACCATCCGGCTGCCAAAAAAGGATACATAGATTCCTGCCAGCAGCGCGGCTCCTGCCACACCGCCAATGGCTCCCTCGACAGTCTTTTTCGGACTCAGAACCGGAGCCATCTTATGTCTGCCGAAAAGCCGTCCGACACAATACGCGAATGTGTCCGATCCCCACGATGCAAGAAATATCATCCATACCAGATATTTTCCATCCGGCATCATCCGCACCTGATACGGATATGAAAGCATGACAGCCGTATAAAACACGCCAAAAAATGCTTCTGTCACCTGCTCCGTCTTATATCTGGGAAAGGTTACCACATAGACCGTCATCAGCAGCATCAATGCCGCAATTACCAGAAGTACAATCAGATACTCACAGTCAAACCAGAGAAGCGCATAATAAGCCGCCGAGGTCAGATAGCCGATCCAGCAGAAAGGCGTCTTTTCCAGCTTCAGCGCCCGGTATAATTCAAACTGGCCGATCAGCGCAAGCGCCATCGTCACAGCAAACAGCGGGAAACCGCCCTGATAGACAAACACAATGGCAAGTATCACCAGTACAATTCCGCTAAGCAGACGTTTTGTAAACATCAAAACATCCTCCTTTGCCATTCTTACCGGGTCTTTACTCCGCCATATCTGCGGTCCCGTTTATTATATGCCTGAATTGCGCGAATCATTTCTTCCCGGTTAAAATCAGGCCACAGACAGTCAGTTACATAAATCTCCGTATACGCAAGCTGCCAGAGAAGAAAATTAGACAGGCGGAGTTCCCCGCTTGTTCGGATCAGCAGATCCGGATCCGGCATCCCGGCAGTATCCAGATAAGAGGCCACAGTCTCCTCCGTAATCTCCTCCGGCTGCAGGACACCGTCGGCAGCATCCCCTGCCATTCTCCTCACCGCACGCCGGATCTCATCGCGGCCTCCGTAATTGACTGCTATGACAAAGGTCAGCCCTGTGTTTTCCTTCGTCTCCGACTCCAGACGGTTAATCCCCGCAATAATATCCTCATCAAAACGGATCCGATCGCCGATCATGCAGACGCGGACATTGTTCTGGGAGGCGACCTTTAACAGACGGACCATATAATAACGAAACAGCTGCATCAGGGCGCCCACTTCCTCGGCGGAACGTTTCCAGTTCTCCGTTGAAAAAGCGTATACGGTCAGATACCTGATTCCCAGCCGGGCGGCGATTTCTACGGTTTTCTCTACCGTCACACAGCCCTCCCGGTGTCCCATCGTACGCGGCAGCCCACGTTTTTTTGCCCATCTTCCGTTGCCGTCAAGAATCAGGGCAACATGTTTCGGAATTACCAGATCCTCCAGGGTTTCTTCTATATTCTCCATCTTATCCTCCCGTGTGCATATAAGGAAGGGTGGGACGGGTTACAAATCCACCGCCCCACCTCTTTCGTAATTCAGATCACTGCAGAACCTGCTGCCTTTCGTATCTTATGATAAACCAGACATCACAACGTGTCTTCCCGTCATCGGTCAGATTAAACTGTCATGATCTCTTTCGTCTTTTTCTCCACCGCCTCATCGACCTTTGCAGTCATCTTGTCGGTAAGCTTCTGCATCTTAGTCTCAGCGTCCTTGCGCTCATCCTCAGACAGTTCTCCGGCCTTTTCCATCTTCTTAAAAGAATCATTTGCGTCGCGCCGGATATTTCTTAATGCGACCTTGGCGTTATCGCCTTTCTTCTTGACATCCTTCGAGATACTCTTACGGCGCTCCTCCGTCAGTTCCGGAAATACCAGACGGATCACACTCCCGTCATTTGTTGGATGAACCCCCAGTTCCGAGGTCATAATCGCCTTTTCCACCGCCTTCAGCATGCTTTTCTCCCAAGGCTGAATCACCATTACCCTCGCCTCCGGGATACTTACATTACCCACCTGCTGAATCGGAGTCGGCGTGCCATAATAATCCACCCGGATCTTGTCCAGAAGATGTGGATTGGCCCGGCCTGCACGGATCGTGCCATAGTCGTTCATCAGCACTTCCAGAGTTTTATTCATCTTGTCTTCGTATACCTTTAAATCTGCCGCCATAAGTGTCTCCTCCTGTTATTCTACGGTCACAATCGTGCCGTTCACTTTCCCCTGCATCGCATTTGCAATGCCGTCCTTTTCGTTCAGATCAAAAACTGCCATCGGCATCTTGTGTTCCATGCACATAATGGACGCAGTCAGATCGACAACAGCCAGTTTCTGGTCGATCACTTCCTGAATGCTGATCGTCTCATACCGTTTTGCATCCGGATAAACCGCCGGATCTTTGTCATACACCCCGTCGATGGACTTTGCCAGCAGGATGCAGTCTGCCTCCATTTCGATGGCCCTCAGTGTGATTCCCGTGTCTGTTGAAAAATACGGATGACCGGTACCTCCTGCAAAAAAGACGACCATTCCCTCGGCAAAATATTGATTTGCACGATCCCTGGAAAACAGCTCTGTCATGGAACCACAGGCAAATGGGGTCAGAGTCTCTGTTTTCATGCCCGCGTTCCGGAAAATTTCTGATACATAAATACAGTTCATTACCGTCGCCAGCATCCCGATCTGGTCTGCCTTGGTACGGTCAATCGCATCACTTGTACGCCCTCTCCAGAAATTACCTCCGCCGATCACAATACCGACCTCTACGCCGGCGTCAACCGAAATCTTCACCTGACGCGCCACTTCCTTCACCGTAGCTTCGTCAAAACCGGTTTTCTTCGGGCCGGCAAGGGCCTCTCCGCTCAATTTCAAAAAAACTCGTCTTCTGTCCATCTTTCCATTCTCCTGCTCTGATTCTCTGCCTATCATACCACATTGAGCAGATTTTGAAAAGGACAAAAACAGAGATCGGGCAGGAACATCTCCGGTTCTTTCTGCACAACTCCGGTCTCTATACATACAGCGGCTTTATAATTTCCCATATCATAAACACGGAAAACTGCCCCGGACGGGCGTTTGCCGTCAAGCACGCAAAAGCTTTTCAGTTCCCGGCTCATTCCCTCTCCTGTCATTTTCAGATAGCTTTCCTTCAGTACCCATAATTCTGTAAATACCTCATCGCGGTGATTCTGGTCGCTCCTGCGGATAAACTCTGCCTCATCTTCTGTAAAAAAACGATCGGCGATCCGCGAACTGCCGGATTTTACCATCTGGATATCACAGCCGGCCGTATGCTCAGAAAAAACGGCCAGGATCTGGTTTTCCGAATGCGACAGATTAAAAAAGAGACCGGGAAGATCCGTAAAATACGGTTTTCCGTGCCTTCCCGTCCCGATCCTGACCTCCTTTTCACAGTAGCCCCTCTTTTGCAGGCCATAATCAAGCAGCAGTCCCGCAGCCAGGGACTGCCATCGTGCTTTCCTGTCCTTCAATGCCCGGATCTTTTCCTGCCGCGCTGACGACAACCGGCACATGGATGCCCTCATCCACGCATCTGACTGTTCTCTTTCACCTCCACTTTCCCCTGAAAGAGCCAGAAGATCTGAGATGTCTGCACAAAGGACTTCTGTCTTACTGTTATAATCCATAATTTATTTTCCTCTCACCGGCAATTCAGATACCGATTCCGGCCTGTTTTTCTTTCTTTTTGCCATCCATCGCTGATAGATCTGATCCATACCAACAGTCAGCAGATATCCGCACACAACATCAATCACCGAATGCTGCTTAATAAAAAGCGTGGAAACTGAGATTGCCAGTGTTACCGCCCAGGCGGCTACTTTCATCCGACGGCTGTGACGGAAACGTTCCGACTGCAGAATCGCAAACAGAATCGCAACGGTACTCGAGACATGAATCGATGGACAGACATTGCACGGCGGGTCAATCCAGCGAAGCAGCTCCACAATCTTAGCGCAGACATTTCTCCCCAGAACCGGCCTCCGCAGATCAAGCCCGTTTGGAAGCAGTACATAGATAAAAAGGCAAAGTGTCGCACCTCCAAACATGATAAAGATCAATTTCAGATACGTATCCCTGTCTGTCACCATAAAATAAATCAAAAAAGCCGGTACCCAAACATACCACAAAAAATATGGGATCACAAACCATTCATTAAAAGGAATCCAGTCATCCACAAAACAGTGAACCCAGATCACCGGCAGCGGGCTGATCACCTCCAGAAAGAAAAATCCAAAAAGGAAGACGATCGCATACAAACCTGCCAGACAATATCTGTGTGTCTGAATCCAACGAAATATTCGTATCATATTCTGTTATCCCGTCCTATATTTTATCCACAAAGCCTTATGAAAACAGTTCCCGCTGAACCCGCAGCAATATTGGAGACCTGTGTTCTGACCCTGGTATCATCATCTTATCATCATTATACATAAAATCAAGTAAAAAAAGAATAAACAAAGGACCGCAGACACACCTATCCGACCGTGCCGCAGCCCTTTGATTCGCTGAATCATTACCGAATCCTGTTTTTTTATTTATTCGCTTCGCAGAGCGTCAATCGGATTTAACTTTGACGCCTTGCTCGCCGGCATATATCCAAAGAAAAGTCCGATCCCTACAGAGACACTGAAGGAAACAATCACCGCCGCCGGTGTCGGCGTTGCCTCCAGTCCCGCCAGTTGTCCGACCAGATTGGTCGCCAGACTTCCCAGCCCGATGCCGATCAGACCGCCGATGGAACTGGTCACAGCCGCTTCAATGACAAACTGCTGCATGATCACGCTCCGCTTGGCACCAAGCGCCTTACGGATGCCGATCTCTCTCGTACGCTCGGTAACCGATACCAGCATGATATTCATAACGCCCACGCCGGCTACCAGCAGGGAAATACCGGCGATTCCACCGAGTCCTGCCGATACCATCGCGATCATGCTGTTTAAGGAATCCAGCATCTCGCTCATTGCGGTAACTGTGTACAGATCCTCATTTTTAAATTTGGTATAGAGGAAATCCTCAATCAGTTCCTTATCATCGCTCGCTTCCGAAATCTCGCGGATGGTAAACGTATAATTGCTGATACTGGCATTTCTTGCCATCTTAGACGCTGTCGTATACGGAATCCAGATGAAATCATCCGTACACCCGTCATCCTGATCTTCATCGTCATCCTGCTGGCTGACTACGCCAACAACCGTAAACGCATATCCATTGATCTTGATGGTATCGCTCAAAGCTTCCTGTGCGCTGCCGAAAATCGCGTTCGCCACATAAGCACCGATCACGCAGACCTTGCTGCGTCCGCTGATATCCGCATACTGGATGTTTCTGCCAACCGTAAGTTCGTAGTCCTTGATTTTCAGATAATCCTCGCTCACGCCGCTTACTGACGTCGCATCCATCGTATCATTTCCGTTCTTAACAGATGCGCTTAAACTCACCATCGGGGTCATATGGTCAAATGCGTCCGTGTTCTCATCAAAGAACTCATACATCTCATCAACACTGACGGAT
Organism: Clostridiales bacterium; assembly: GCA_020860565.1. Classification (GTDB taxonomy): domain Bacteria; phylum Bacillota; class Clostridia; order Lachnospirales; family Lachnospiraceae; genus Brotaphodocola. The sequence goes on along the minus strand of JAJBUA010000031.1, from coordinate 34,975 downwards.
CGGGAGGACAGATTGATCAGATTTACCGTGATCTGATTGGTTCCCATACTTGCAAAGCTCTCTGTCATATAGGACATGTAGGCATTTACAATGCTTACCAGTATGATAACCGAAGCCACACCGATAATGATGCCCAGCATGGTCAGAAAAGACCGCATCTTGTTGCTCCAGATACTTTTTATTGCCAGCTTAAAGGATTGCAGCATAATCTTTTACATCTCCGTCGAAATTGATCTTACCGTCATGGATGCGGACCACACGCTTCGCCTCCAGAGCAATCGAACTGTCGTGAGTGATCATAACAATCGTATTGCCCTCTTCATTAATCTGTTTTAAAAAATTTAATACTTCCCGGCTCGTTTTCGAATCCAACGCGCCGGTCGGCTCATCTGCCAGAATCAGGGACGGATCTCCTGCCAGCGCTCTGGCAATGGAAACACGCTGCTGCTGACCGCCGGAAAGCTGCCTGGGGTACTTTCTCCACACATCTGCCAGTCCGACCCGCTCCAGAGAATTCAGCGCCCGCTCCCTCCGTTCGTCCTTCGGTACCTTTGCGTAAAGCAGCGGCAGTTCGACATTCTCCAGCAGGTTTGATTTCGGAAGCAGATTATACTGCTGGAAGATAAAGCCGATCATGCGGTTCCGGATATCAGCAAGCTGGTCGTCCGTCATCATGTCAACGTCCTCGCCGCCCAGCAGATAGCTTCCGGAAGTCGGCACATCCAGTGCACCGATAATATTCATCAGCGTTGATTTTCCGCTTCCGGATTTCCCAACGATAGCGACAAATTCACCCCTTGAGATTTTCAGGTTGATCCCATCGTTGGCGCGGACTTCTTCATCGCCCATCTGATAAATTTTATATATATCATGTAATTCAATGAGCACATTATCTTCCACAGTTCTTCCCCCTGTTTTCATGTCCGGACTAAGCGCTTATGGTCTGCCGCCGCCTCCGCCGCCGCCCATATTGCCGCCGCCTCCGCCGCCGCCCATGTTGCCGCCGCCTCCGCCGCCGCCTGGGCCGCCGCCCATATCACCCATTCCACCCATCTGGAATGTGGTTGTCGTGCTGGAGGATTCGTCCACATAGATCTCGTCGCCTTCGGAAAGGCCGTCCGTGATCTCCACATAATCCGTACTGGTAAGTCCTGTCGATACCTGTACCGCCCGGAATCCCGCCGGTACCAGTCCCTGAGCCTCAGTCACCGTATCATCCTTCACATAGACAAGGTTCCCTCTCATCAGAGAATCCACCGGAATCATCAGAACATCTTCAGCCTCATCCAGAATAATCACACCGTCCACGTTCATGCCTGGAAGCAGATCTCCCACCTCATCCATCGTAACTGTTACCGGATAGTTGGTAACACCATTCGACTGACTGCTCTCAAGGCTGATATTTGTTACATGTCCGGTCATCTCCACACCGTCCAGAGCGTCAGCTGTAACCTCTACGAGCTGTCCGACCTGTACGCTGCGGACATCCAGTTCGTCAATGGACATCTCAAAGGTCAGCTCACTGAGATCGTAAATGGTCGCCAGCGTCGTCGTCGAATTGCTGTTATTAATATTATCCCCGACCTTTACACTCTTGGTAATCACCTGACCGGAGATCGGCGCCGTGATTGTATAATTGTCATAGGTTTCCTGCTTGGAATCCAGACTGCTCTGCGCGGATTCCATCTGGGTCTCGGCCGAATCTACCTGATCCTTATAACTCTGGATCAGATCCTCCGCATCGTCTGTGTCCATGAGAAAGATCGGCGTCCCGACCGTCACATAATCACCTTCATTGACCAGCAGCTGAGCCACCTCAACATTTGATATAAGCTCCGCTTTCATGGTCGTATCGGTAATTGGTTCAAAATAAGCCTGCTCGGTGCAGACCATGTCGCCGATAATCGCGACCGCCTGATGACTGGTAGAGAGACCGCCCGGATTTGCCCCCTCAATCGTGACATAACGGACCATCCGTCCTCCCGCCAGAACTTCATCCATATTGGCAACTGCCGTCACCGTTCCTGTAAGTTCTTCCTCCGTATCTTCCAGAATCAGAGTGGCACTTGCTCCCACACCGATCGCCTCCGCCTCCCAGTTTAAGAAGGGAACCCGGATTTTCATAGTCTGATCGTTGTAAATCTCGGCCACTTCGGTATTGCTCCCTACCTTGTCGCCGACTTCGATCAGCAGATCCTTAATAAAACCGGTGCGGGTCGATTTGTAGGTATTGCCGCTGTAATCAATCAGCGCCTGATTATAATCATCAACCGCATCATTGTAGCTGTTCGTTGCACGTGTCAGAGAATTTGTCGCCGATTTCATCTCGGACTCCATAGAGGACACGTCGATCTGATAAAGGACCTGGTCCTTTTCTACCTGATCGCCCTCCTCAAAGTCAGCCCAGATTACCTCACCGTCCGCCCGTGATGTAATGGTGTAAGTATCCTTGGGCGAAATCGTCCCGGAAGAACTCAGTTCCGAAGTCAAGGTACCTCTGGTAACCGTTGTTGTCCGCTGCGTAGAAGCCGACGAGCTTACCGTCTTCGAAGCTGTGTACCTTCGATAAGCGTAAAAAGCGGCTCCTAAAATCACCAGCAGGATAACAATACGGATAATAATATCCCTGACGCTTCTCTTTCTCCGTTTCTTCTTTTTGCTCGTATCACGCTTCGGCACTTTTGGCAGATGAAACAGGCCTTTTTTCTTTTCTCCCGCAGTTTCCGGCGCGTTGTCCGCACCCTGCTGTTTTTCATTTTCACCCATAATGATTCTCCTGTTTAATCTGCTATATAATCAACAATCGAGTACGTTGCGTTATCGTTCGAGTCAACGGTCTTTTCACAAATCAGCGTCACAACATCCCCGACACGCAGCGATCCATATACGGAAAACGCAAACTGCATCTCGGTACTGTCGAGCTGATACTCCTCACTGTCACCGGAAAGGACGACATAGGACGGCGTCATGACCTCGGTCGAACTGTAATAAATATTTTCAATCGTGCCGCGAATCGCACAGCGTCCGGTCTGGACATCCTCATCCGCAATATAGGCCCAGATCGTTCTGGCCGTCTGATTATAATAGACAACCACATAATTGCTCTGGACGTAAGAACGCAGCGCCGTATAACTTGACGCATCGCCATTGACAAAGATACTGGCCTCCTGCACATTAAACGGGATATAATTGCCAAGAACGCCGCCCTTTTCGATCAGCTTCGGGCCGGAGAGGTTCGTATCCGCCAGTCCCATCGGATTGATTTCTCCGTCGCTGTTAACCGTACAGCCGAGCACTGTCCCGTAGACCGTCCCGGTCTTCATCTCCGTTTTCAGCAGATTATAAAAAAGGTTCACACAGTCATCCTTGGTCAGCACCTCGGTCGGCTGTCGGTCCAGATCTTCATTCAATTCCAGTTCATAAAACAAAGACATCCGGGAACCGACGATATCACCCTCAAAATCACTGTCCTCATAGCCCAGAAGAGCCATAATTCCTCTGGACGCTTCCTTTAATGTAATCGCCTGATCTGGTTTAAAAAGTCCGCCCAGATAACCGTTCAGCCAGTTTTCCTTTGCCGCGATCCGGATACTCGACGCGTATTCATGGGTACTGGGTACATCATTGTAGACAGCCACTTTGCCGGATACCGGCAGATAATCCCGATAAGTAGAAGCTTTTACAAGATAATTGGCAAATTCCGCTCTGGTTACCGTCCGGCTCATCTCTGTCGTGGTATTTAACATAATGCCGGCAATTCCGACCACCCGCCGCCGATAATCCTGATTATTAGAAGCGGCATAAGCCTGGATCGGCATGATTGCCGAGACCGCAGTAACAGCCGCCATGACAGCCGCAACTTTTCTCTGCATCACAATCCCCCTCCCGCTAATGGTAATTTCTCCGTTTTAAAATAACAGAATTATGTGACCTTTTTGTGTCCCCTTCCGGAGAAATCTGTGTCTATCTGTCTGTTTCCCCGGAATCTGCCAGAAGATTTTCCACATATTGCCAGATGTCATCCCTGCCCTGTTTCGTCTGAGCGGAAAACGGAAAAAGCAACCCGTCCTTTTCCAGCCCGATCGACTCCCGGACCAGCCGGACCTGTTTTGCTACCTGACTCCGTTTCAGCTTATCGACCTTGGTCGCGATAATCACCGGATGATAACCATTTGATAAAATCCACTGATACATCAGCCGGTCATTTTCGGAAGCTTCATGACGGATATCAACCAGCAGAAACACACACTTTAACATGGGGGCGTTTTTCAGATATCGCTCGATCATACGCCCCCACTGTGCCTTTACTTCTTCATTTGCGCGGGCGTAACCATAACCGGGCAGATCCACAAGGTAAATTGCGTCATTGATATGATAAAAATTAATTGTCTGCGTTTTGCCCGGCTGACCGGAAGTGCGTGCCAGCGACTTCCGGTTCATCAGCGCATTGATCAGCGACGATTTGCCGACATTGGATTTGCCTGCAAAAGCGATCTCCGGCTGGTCATGATCCGGGAAACGGCTGGTCACGCCGCAGACGGTCTCCAGCTCTGCTTTTTTTATAATCATAAAACAAATGCCTCTTTCAATACATCAGTCATTGTCGTTACGTACACGATTTTCAGTCCGCCTGTAATCTCTTTGGACAGCTCCGCAATATCCGGACGGTTTTTATCCGGTACCAGAACGGTTTTCATTCCGGCCATTTTGGCCGCAAGGATTTTTTCCTTCAGACCGCCAATCGGAAGGACGCGGCCGCGCAGCGTAATCTCGCCGGTCATCGCGACCTTTGCCGATACTTTTCTGCCGGTTACCGCCGAAAGCATCGCCGTCGCCATCGTAATGCCAGCCGACGGGCCGTCCTTGGGTACTGCTCCCTCAGGGATATGCAAATGAAGATCATGCTTATCGAAATAATCCTCCTCGACGCCATATTCCGGGCAAACGGAGCGGACAAAAGTCAGTGCAATCATCGCGGATTCCTTCATGACGTCACCCATCTGACCGGTCATCTTCAGTTCGCCCTTTCCCGGCATGCAGTTTACTTCAATCTCCAGCGTATCGCCTCCCACACTGGTCCATGCCAGTCCGCGTACAATACCGATCTGATCCTCTTCGTTCGCGTTTTCGAAAGAAATCCGTTCTTTTCCCAGATATTTTTCCAGACTGACTTCTGTGACACGCACCGTTCTCTTCCTATCCTCAAGAATCTTTCTCGCCGATTTCCGACAGATATCGCTGATTCTTCGTTCGAGGTTGCGCACGCCGGCCTCTCTCGTATAATTATGGATGATTTTGCGCAGCGCTTTATCCGTAATAGTCAGCTGTCCGGGATGAATCCCATGTTTTTCCAGCTGCTTGGGAAGCAGAAAATCCTTCGCAATGTGAAATTTTTCATTTTCGGTGTAGCTGTTAATCTCAATAATCTCCATCCGGTCTAAAAGCGGACGCGGTATCGTTTCCGTCGTATTGGCGGTTGCAATAAACATGACGTTGGAAAGATTTACCGGAAGTTCCACATAATGATCCCGGAATCTGACATTCTGTTCTCCGTCCAGAACCTCAAGGAGAGCCGATGAAGTATCTCCTTTGTAATCGGAACTCACCTTATCAATCTCATCCAGCAGCATCAGGGGATTGGAAACTCCGGCCTGACGCAATCCCTCTACCAGACGTCCCGGCATTGCGCCGATATAGGTCTTTCTATGGCCGCGGATCTCCGCCTCATCGCGGATGCCCCCCAGGCTGATGCGAACATATTTTTTATTCAGTGCACGGGCAATTGAACGACCAACCGACTTCTTACCGGTTCCTGGCGGTCCTACCAGACAGAGAATCGCCCCATTGTTCTTCTTTGCCAGAACGCGTACCGCCAGATATTCCAGCACACGCTCTTTGACTTTTTCCAGCCCGTAATGATCCTCATTTAAAATCTGTTCCGCATGATGGATATCATTGTCATCACGGGATACCTTGTTCCAGGGAAGTTCCAGCAGAGTTTCCAGGTAAGTACGCAGTACATTTGCCTCCTGGCTCATGCTCTGCATCGATTTTAAATGGTCGATGTCCTTAAGAAGTTTTTCTTTTACCTCTTTATCCGCCCTCAGCGCACGAACCTTTCGCTCAAATTCTTCTGCCTCCGACTCCTCATTATCTCCCAGTTCTTCACGGATCACCTTCATCTGTTCCCGAAGGATGTAATCTTTCTGGTTCTTATCGACGCTCTGCTTCACCTTTTCCTGGAATTCTCTGCGTATCCTGGAAATCTCAATCTCATTAATCAGACTCGAAACCAGCACTTCATAACATCCGGTAAAGCTTTCCTGCTCCAGATAATTCTGACGCACGGTGTAATCCCATGGGATCTGGGAAGCCGTTTCCAGCATCAGCTTTTCCAGGTCCCGGACCGACAACAGGCCCTTCATCACCTCTCTGGCAAATTTCGGGTGCAGATTTCCAAAGGACTCTATCTGTTCTTTGAGGATCCGGATCATCGCCTCCGCGACAACCGGATCCGTATTATTCTCCGGCTTTCGTTCGAGAACTTCACCTGTCAGCGAATCTCCCTCTGTATCCAGATCGATCAGTTCCGCGCGGGAAAGTCCTTCTGTCATAACACGGACAATGTTACCCGGCATTTTTACAAGCTGTCGGATCCGGGAGATTGTTCCATATTGAAACAGCTGATCCTGATCCGGTTCCGCTTCATTCGGATCATGCTGTGTGACCAGAAATACTTTCTGATCCGTTACCATTGCCTTTTCTACCGCATTGATCGATTTTTCCCTGCTGATATCAAAATTTACTGTCATACCTGGAAGTACCGTCAGTCCGCGCAGGGCAATTACCGGCAACATCAAAATGGTCTCTTCCATACTCTTTCCTCCTTATATCTTTTGTCCTGCAAAAGTTTCTTACCCGGCTCTGTGATCGAGTAGGAGGCAGCTTTTTGCCTCATACTCGCCGCGCCGGCGCTGGATGTCCGGTGAACATCCGTTTAGCGCCGACCGAAGCGGAGCGTAGACCCGGATGCAGCGTCAGCTGCAAAACTTCTCTATCCGGCCGTGCGCATAAAAGTAAATGGGAGCACAACGCTCCCATTTGTTTTACGCAATCTCGCCCGTCTTTTCTTTCTTGAATCTCTGTACAAAAGATTTCTTCGGCACAGCCTGGTCACGATAGATCAGATCCGGAGGACACTTTTTCAGTACGGCATCGCGGGAGACTGTACATATGCCGATCGTATTATCCGACGGAATCTCATACATCAGATCCATCATAACATTTTCCAGAATCGACCGGAGTCCCCTAGCGCCGGTCTTGCGCTCCACCGCCTGATGAGCCACTTCCTGCAGCGCTTCCGGCGTAAATTCCAGTCTGACGTCATCAATCTCAAATAATTTCTGGTATTGTTTTGTCAGTGCGTTCTTCGGTTCTGTGAGGATCCGTATCAGCGCGCTTTCATCCAGTGAATCCAGTGACACAGTCACCGGTACGCGCCCGATAAACTCCGGAATCAGCCCGAACTTCACCAGATCCTGCGGCTCGACCTGTTTTAAAAGCTCATCGATATCTGTGTGGTTCCGATCCACAATCTCCGCATTGAACCCGATGGATCCCGTACTGAGACGTCTTTCGATGATCTTTTCCAGACCATCAAAAGCTCCGCCGCAGATAAACAGAATATTGGTCGTATCGATCTGAAGCAATTCCTGATGAGGATGCTTTCTGCCGCCCTGAGGAGGCACACTTGCCAGTGTCCCTTCGAGAATTTTAAGCAGAGCCTGCTGCACACCTTCTCCGGATACATCTCTGGTAATGGATACGTTTTCTGATTTCTTTGTAATTTTATCAATTTCATCGATATAGATAATGCCGTATTCCGCTCTGGGAATGTCATATTCGGCTGCCTGAATCAGCTTCAGCAGAATATTTTCCACATCTTCACCGACATATCCCGCTTCTGTAAGTGCAGTCGCGTCAGCAATCGCAAACGGCACATTTAAAACCTTAGCCAGTGTCTGTGCAAGATAGGTCTTACCGGAGCCGGTCGGACCCAGCATCAGGATATTACTCTTCTGCACTTCCACATCCATATCTTTCATCGATGTAATACGTTTATAATGATTGTAGACTGCGACCGAAAGCGCTTTCTTTGCCTGATCCTGACCAATGACATACTCATCCAGAAAGCTTTTGATTTCCTTCGGCTTCAGCAGGTTAATCCCGTTCAGATCCGGAATCGAAGATTCGCCTTCCTCTTCATCTTCCTCCAGAATCTCCCCGCACAACTCCACACACTCGTCGCAGATATATACCTTACTCATGCCGGAAATCAGTTTTCTTACCTGATCCTGACTTTTCCCGCAGAAAGAGCATCTGACTTTGTCGTCAATTCTATTCGGCATATCAACACCTCTGTCCCTTCTAATGACTCGAAATCACCTGATCAATCAGGCCATACTCTTTTGCTTCCTCAGCAGTCATATAATGATCCCGCTCCGTATCTCTGCAGATCACCTCATAAGGCTGCCCGGTATTTGCCGCAAGAATTTCATTCAGCTTTTTCTTCGTCTGCAAAATTTTCTCCGCCACAATCTGGATCTCGGTCGCCTGTCCCTGAGCGCCGCCGGACGGCTGATGGATCATAACCTCCGCATTCGGCAGGGCAAAGCGTTTGCCTTTCGCACCACCAGCCAGCAGAAAAGCGCCCATACTGGCAGCCATACCGATGCAGACAGTAGAAACATCGCATTTAATGTAATTCATCGTATCATAAATTGCCATACCCGCCGTTACCGAACCGCCCGGGCTGTTGATATAAAGATTAATATCTTTGCCGGGATCCTCTGACTCCAGGAAGAGAAGCTGGGCCACAATCAGGCTTGCCGTCACATCATTCACTTCCTCGCCCAGGAAAATAATCCGTTCTTTCAGAAGACGGGAATAAATATCATAGGATCTCTCGCCTCTGCTGGTAGATTCTATCACATAAGGCACCAAACTCATTTTTTAACCTCCATAAATCTTATGATGGTAAAAAGGGAGTTCCGCCTGCGGGACTCCCTCTGTACGCCCTTCAGCGTATTAAACCAGTTTTGCTTCCGCTACCAGGAAATCAACAGCTTCCTGAATCGCCAGATCTTCCTTCATCCTCTCGATTCCACGATCGCCCATGGTCTCCTTCACCTGATCCGGCTCCATCTTATAACGCTCAGCCATCTTCTTGAGTTCTTCCTCAACTGCCTCATCCGTAGCCTCAATCTTCTCCGCCGCGACTACCGCTTCCAGTACCAGACGGGTACGGATCCTCTGCTCAGCTTCCGGACGAACCTCATCACGCAGCTGCTCCATCGTCATCCCGGTAAACTGGAAATACTGTTCCAGGCTCAGGCCCTGCCGGCGCATATTGGCTGCATAGTCATCAATCATATTGTCGACCTGCAGATCAATCATTGCCTCCGGGATATCCATGGAAGCATTCTCCACTACCTTTGCAACAACATTGTTTTCATTCTCAGCCGTTGCCTGCGCCTGCTTCGTTTTTTCCAGTTTCTCACGAAGATCTGCCTTATATTCATCCAGTGTCTCAAAATCAGAAACCTCGCTGGCAAACTCGTCGTCCACTTCCGGAAGCTCCTTCACTTTGATCTCCTTCACCTTTACCTTAAATACCGCCGGTTTCCCGGCCAGTTCCGCCGCATGATAATTCTCCGGGAAGGTCACCTCAATGTCCTTTTCTTCCTTGAGATTCATGCCAATGATCTGTTCCTCAAAGCCTTCAATAAAGGAATGAGAACCGATCGTCAGAGGATAATCCTCCGCCGTACCGCCTTCAAACGCGGTACCGTCAACAGAACCTGCAAAATCGATCACCGTCTGGTCGCCATCCGCAACCGGGCGATCCTCTACCGCTACCAGCCGTGAATTCTGATCCTGAGCCTTTTTGATCTCCGCTTCGATATCCGCATCCGTCACTTCCGGTTTTGCCCTCTCAACCTCGATGCCCTTATATTCTCCCAGCGTAACTTCAGGCTTTACGGCAACAGTAGCCGTATAAATCATCGTCTGTCCCTTCTTAACCTGCGTCACATCGATCTCCGGTCTGGAAACAATCTCAAGTCCGCTCTCCTCCGCCGCGTCCGGATAAGTACGATTCAAAACTTCATTAATCGCGTCCTCGTACAGGACTTCTTCGCCGTACATTTTTTCCACCAATGACTGAGGAACTTTGCCCTTACGAAATCCTGGTACACTAAATCTGTTTTTATTTTTGATATAGGAAGTTTTAAGAGCTTCTTCGAACTGCTCTGCCGATACTTCAACGGTCAGTTTTGCCATGTTTTTTTCTAATTTTTCGACTTGTAAACTCATAATATGGGGTTCCTCCTAAATTAATGTATGGCTGTCACGGCAAGACGCCACACTTCAAGCGCTTATTATAACATAGTTTATTTGCAATTACCAGTACCTTTTTTTGCGTTTATCCGCGATTTTTGAGGATTTTTTCATGTTTCGACGTGATTTTTCCAAAAAAATTCCGCTTTCCTCTTTTTCTTTTTCCCGATCCGGGTTATGATTGAGAACAAAGGATGAAAATTATGATACGAGGTGACTGATTTATGGAAATCGAACGTAAATATCTCATTGACACACTGCCCGACAACTATCAGGATTATCCCTCTCAGCAAATTGAGCAGGCTTATCTGTGTACCTCCCCGGTTGTACGGATCCGCCGCTCAGATGACGACTACTATCTGACCTACAAATCCGGTGGGCTTCTCATGCGCGAAGAAGCCAATCTTCCCCTCACCAAAGAGGCCTACAGCCATCTGCTCTCCAAGGCAGACGGTCTGATCCTCACCAAAAAAAGATACCGGATTCCGCTCGAAGGCTCCGATCTTACCATCGACCTGGATGTTTTCTCCGGGAAATACACCGGCCTGATACTTGCAGAAGTAGAATTTCCTACGGAAGAAATGGCCCTGTCCTTCACTCCGCCGCACTGGTTCGGCAGAGAAGTAACCTTCAGCGGGGAATACCAGAACAGCAAATTAAGTCAGGGGTAAGTTTCCAGCGTCTTCCTGATAATTTCCAGCATCTCCTCATTCTCCCTGCGGGTACGTACACTGATTCTGTAAAACCCACCGACCAGACCCTGGTAGTCCGAACAATCACGGATCAGCAGTCCGCCCTTCAGGCATTTCTCATAAAGCTCCGGTACCGGACTTTCAAACAACAGATAATTTGCTGCCGATGGGAATACATGAAATCCCATCGCGGCAAGCTTCTCTGTCAGATAGATCCGTTCCGCAGCAATCAGTTCCCGTGACTTTTTCAGATAATCCTCAGACACATCAGATACTGCCGCGATTCCGGCGACCTGTGCGGGAACCGACACATTCCACGGCTGCCGATACCTGCGGATCTTTTCCAGCAGATTCCGGTCGGATGTAACCAGATATCCCAGCCGCAGCCCGGCCATCGCAAACGTCTTCGTAAAAGCCCGCAGAACCACAAGATTCGGATATTTTCCGCAGGCGGATATCACGCTGTACTGCTGTGGTTTTTCCGTCAATTCTGCAAAACACTCGTCAACCAGCAGAACCGCCCCTTTTTTCCGGCATCTGTCAGCTAATTCCCGTACATCCCACTCATTCACTGCAAATCCGTTCGGGTTGTTGGGATTACACAAAATTACCAAATCCGTATCATCGGAAATTTTCTTCCGGTAATTCCCGATATCCAGCCGGAATCTTTCTTCTTTCCGTGTCTTTTCATAAAATACCGCACATCCGGTTCTCGAAAGCGCTGCTTCATACTCAGTAAACGAAGGAACCGGCACTCTCGCCTTTCGCGGGCGCACCGCTGCCACCAGATCATAGATCAGTTCTGCTGCACCGTTGCCGCAAAGAATCCATTCTTTTTTTACCTCAAGTTTTTCCGCCAGCTTTTCACGAAGCTCGTCACAGTACCTGTCCGGATAAACAGCCCATGACTCCACGGAGGAGCGCAGTGCCTCCTTTACCGGATCCGGCATCCCCAGCGGATTGCAATTCACCGAATAATCCAGCCGGACCGGATTGCGGTAAATATCGCCGCCATGTCGAACTTCTGTCATCCTTTATAGCCTCCCGTCAGAATCACCATCAACACAGTGAAAAATACTAAAGCAAGGAACGCCGTCATCAGCATCAGCCTGCCGGCTCTCCGGATATCATCCGCTTCCGCCGTCCTGTCCGGATCTCCAATCGTTGGTTTATGATGAAGTTCACCGAAATACCAGGCATCTCCTGCCAGCATCAGATGCAGCGCCCCGGCGCAGGCCGCCTCTGTCTGTGCTGAATTCGGGCTCTTATGATTATGCCGGTCGCGTCTCCAGATCCGCCAGGCAGCCGCGCCGTCATATCCCGGCAGAAGCCATGCCGCCGCAATCATCAAAAGCGCAGACAGACGCGAAGGAATCCAGTTTAACAGATCATCAATTTTTGCGGCTGCCCTGCCAAAATAACGGTATTTTTCATTCTGGTAACCGACCATCGAATCCATCGTATTAACCGCCTTATAGAGGAGTCCCCCAACCGGTCCCAGCAGAAACAGATAAAAAAGCGGAGCCACCACACCATCCGAAGTATTCTCTGCGACCGTCTCGATTGCCGCACGGATAATGCCCGCCTCGTCCAGAAGTTCGGTATCTCTTCCGACAATCATAGATACCGCCTCGCGCGCACGCCCGGTATCTCCCTGTTGAAATGCCTGCCATACCTTACCGCTTTCCACATAAAGCGACTTTGCCGCAAGCACCTGCCAGCAAAAGAATACGGATATGATTAAAAAAAGCAGCGGATGTATCCTGTCTGACACTCGTAAAAATCCGGTACTGATGATTGCTGTCGCCATCAGCACCAGAATTACAAGCTCTCTTCCCGCCGCCAGCTGTCCGGCCTTTGTCTGAGGAAAGTATTTTCTCAGAGTTATCTCCAGCCTTTGGATCACCCAGCCGATCAGGCGCACCACATGAGGCCAGCCCTGCGGATCCCCCACGATCAGATCCACCACAAAGCCCAGCCAGATTGCCGCCATCATTTCATATACCATATGTGCTCCTCTGTCCGCTTATTTAATCCTCATACCGATGCCACATATAACCCGGTATACCTGTTCTGCATGCGCTGCCAGCAGCTGTCCAGCCCTGCCCACAGCTTCCCGATACTCGCGCTCATCGCGGGAAATCGGTACAATCCCGCTGCCGACCTCATCCATAACGACCAGTTCAGGATCTGCCGCAATCAGTTCACTGGTAAATGTCTCCGGATCACGTCCTTCTTCTAAAAGAGTCCGGATGATCTCCTGATATCCTGACACATACGGTTTTTGAAATACAGTGTCCGGCAGATCACGTCCCCCGCGCGCCAGATTCTTTTCATATTTTATTTCATTACCAGCCATTAGGAGTCCACAGGCAAAGCGGTCTTTCCCCTGACTGGCTCCCCCGATCACCAAAATCATCTCAAGTACCATCCTGTCAAAAACTGCATCATCTGAATACACCGGAATACTTCTCCCTGACATTTTAATCTCATGAAACTCCCTATGAAGTCAGAAAGGCCAGCACTGCGATCGTAAGCAATTCACAACTCTGCTGAAAAAAGCCCGCCAGATCTCCCGTAACTCCGCCAAACTCTCTTACAGCCATCCGGTGATACCCCATCAGGCACAGAAAACCGGTCAGGCAAATCCCGGCTGCTGTCAGCGGACCGGCTGTTATCGCCACATATCCTGCTGCCGCCAGCCCCCATAACACCATGGAAATCTTTACTGTCCGTGTATCCGCCTGTCCGGCAAAGGTACTCACAAGTCCTTCTTTCTTTGCCTTGGGAAACGCTACAACTGCCCACCCGCTGAGTGCCCTGGTTCCTACATGAATTCCTGCTATCGCAGGAAAAGCTCCTGTCTTAAGTTCGCTGTACGCCGCCAGATAGCAGAGCAGATAAACGCCACATCCAATGACGGCAAAAGCTCCCGTATGCGGATCCTTCATGATCGCAAGCTTTGTTTCCCGATCCTGCCACGAACTCAGGGCGTCCACAGTATCCAGGAAACCATCCATATGGATTCCGCCGGTGACAAGGAGCGGCAATGCGGTTCCGAAGCATGCGTCAGCGATCATGCCAAGCCCCATCCGGCCGGATAACAGATGAAAACACACAACAGCAAATCCCAGCACCGCTCCCACCGCCGGGAAAAAACACATGGCATACCGCATGCCATCCTCGGTCCACTCTGTCTGCGGAACCGGAATCTTTGAATACATGGAAAACGCGATCCGGCAGCTATCCGACAGCCGGATACTTTTCTTCTCTTTTTGTTTATCCTGTCTCATCTTATATTCTGAATTTCATTTTCCTGTAAGCTCTTCCACGAGGGAAATCCATAGGCGGCATCCGCGCTTTTTACAGCAACTAAAATTGCCTCCGCCATCACCTCTGCCGCCAGCGTGCCGACCATATCTGCATCCGCCTGAATCCCGCCTGTTGACAGTGCATAGATACTGTCACCGTCTGCAGACGTGTGAACCGGACGTATGGCACGGGCAAGCCCGTTGTGCGTCAGAGACGCAATCCTGCAAAGCTGTGTTTTCGTAAAATCCGCGTTCGTGATGACAGCTCCGATCGTAGTATTCTCCACAAAACGGTTCTCTGCCGGCTTATATTTCTCATACATCACTTCGCACGCATCCCGGAAACCTTTTTTATCCTCTTTCAGCAGCCCGGCTGCTTTTTTTCCGTCCTTCCAGTCATAGACATCGCCCAGCGCATTCACTACAACAACCGCTCCAACCATCAGATCGCCGTTCTGAACCGCGTAACTTCCGATACCGGATTTCATTGCGAACTCGCCTCCGCATACTTTACCCACGGTCGCTCCTGTCCCGGCGCCGTAATTTCCATCGCGATAATTTCCTTTTTCTGCATTCCGACAGGCACGATAAGCCATCTCCGCATCCGGGCGGATACGGGCACTGCCAACTCCCAGATCAAAAATATCTGACTGGCATACAAGCGGTACCTTCGTCACTCCGACGTCAAAACCGATCCCTCGTTCCTCCAGATACCGCATCACCCCGCCTGCGGCATCCAGCCCGAACGCACTGCCGCCTCCCAGAACTACCGCATGGATTGCCTGAGCCGCCGCCACTGGTTTTAAAAGCTCTGTCTCCCGTGACGCAGGACCTCCGCCCCGTACATCCAGACCTGCCGCCGCTCCGGTTCCGCTCAGGATCACCGTGCATCCGGTAGCCCCTTCTCTGTCTTCCTCCTGTCCGATCTGAAACCCAGGAATATCCCGAATCGAAATTTCTCTCATAATATTTCTCCCCGTATTGTCTGCATCCATAATCCTGTCACACACCCAAAAACATATAAATCCTCATTTTCAGGCAATCCTGTATCCGTCAATTTCCCGTCACCGGATCGGCACCGCAATCCCATAGACAATCTCTGTGACGTGATCGGCGATTTCCGCCAGCTTCTGATTGACCGTCCCCAGAATATGCAGATAACGCATGGTATCAGCATCGTACTTCACTCCATCGGAAAACACCTCGTTTGTCACAATCCATACCTCTTCCGCCTGACTGCAAAGAGAAGATACGCCGCCTAATATCCTGTCAATAATTTCTTTCTCTGTCCCGCCTGCCTCAAACTGTTCATTGGCGGTCAGATTGGACATACACTCCAGAAGAACCGCTCTTCCTGTCCCTTCTCCGGGAAAATGCAGACCAGCCAGATGATCATAACATTCGATCGTTGTAAATCCCTTTCCCGCACGCATGGCGCGGTGTTTTCTGACCCGCTGCCTGCCTTCTTCGCCATACGGACGCATACAGGCGATATAATACCTTTCCGGCAGTCCCGACAGAACCACCCGGGATTCTGCGTATTCTGACTTTCCACTCCCGCTGCCGCCGGTAATCAGATGAAGCATTTCAGTTCTGTCCCTTCAAAAAATTCTCAATAAACTCCGGCTTCGACCGATAATACAGATGCGGGAATCCGGCCAGCAGCATCTCTGTCTCATACATGCATCTCCATCTGCGTTCAGAAAACGGCTTCTCCGCCACAAAACTTTCTCCCGGAGCCGTACTGTCCCAATAATGGAACTCATGGGCACGGATCCCACATGATAGCTGAATATAGCCAAAACGTGACAGTTTCTCTGTACGGTATCCGGCAGCATCCAGACATCCTGTCATCGGATAGGTCTTCCCATCCATGCCTTCCAGCGTCTGATGCAGATAAAGAAAGCCTCCGCACTCCGCAAGGATCTTAATTCGGCCAAATGACTCGCGTATGGAACGAAGCATCTCACCGTTTTCCGAGAGATGTTGTGCATAACGCTCCGGATAACCGCCGCCGAGCAAAACCGCAAGAATCCCTTCCGGGAGATGCCGGTCATGCAGCGGACTGAAAAAGATCAGTTCATATCCCAGTTCCCTCAGGTAATCCAGATTATCCTGATAATAAAAGCAGAATGCCTCGTCTCTCGCAACCGCAATCCTTCCCTGCTTTCTCATCTGTGTCCTGCCGTTATCATTTATATCCCGGATGCCGCCGTCAGCGCAGGCGGAATACCTGCGCGACAAAGCCAGTATCCCGTCAACATCAAGGCTTTCTTCCAGAATATCAGCAAATGCAGCAATTTTTTCGCGAAGCCGCTTCTGCTCGCCGGGAAGTGTCAGCCCCAGATGACGGCTCTCCAGACTTGCCTGCGCACATTCCGGTACGAAACCAAATACTTTCACACCCAGTTCTTCTACGACCGGACGCAGACGTTCTTCCATGGCAGCTGACATGCGGTTAAAAATCACTCCGCAGATCCGGCTGTCTGACCGATACTCCAAAAATCCCCTGATCAATGCCGCCAGAGAAAGACTGGCTCCTTTCCCGTTAACAATCAATATGACCGGACTTTCCGTAAACGCAGCAATTTCATACGAGCTTCCCGTAACCGTAGTCCCCGCGGCACCATCATAATATCCCATCACACCTTCGATCACCGCCATGCGGTTATCTCTGTTCTGTCGGATATTTGCTGTCATTCTTTCCCCGATTCTGTCCCCGAAAAAAAGATTTCCGGCATCCGGCACAGGTGATTTTTCTGCATCCTGCAGAAAAAATTTATCCAGAAAAAGCCTGCGAATCTCCTCACGTCCAAGGAAAAAACTGTCCAGATTATATCCGGGTATCCCCAGCACATACTGATGAAATAACGGATCGATATAATCCGGTCCACATTTAAATGTAACTGCCGCAATTTTCCGACGCTTCAGGATTTCCAGAAAACCGCAGGTAATCAGCGTCTTTCCGCTTCCACTCGCCGGAGACGCAAAAAGGATTCTGGGGACAGATAACCTGTCGCAGTCTTTTCTTATCGTATCTTTTCCGTTACCTTCTGTCAACATGAAACCGATCTGACCCTCCAACACTGATCACATAGACCGGATTTTGTCCCTTCATCAGATGATATTTTCCGGTTTTCTCTGCCTTCGCCACCGTGACACTGACAACCTCCGGTTCCAGTCCTCGATTTTCAAAATAAGAAACTGCCTGCGCGAGTGTCTCAAGCGAAATAATATTCAACACCACTCGAATCTCAGGATTCAGGATAAATAACTCATCCAGGATTTTATCCAGGAATCCCCTGCTTCCTCCGATCAATGCACAGTCCGGCGCAGGAAGTCCCTGAAAAGTTTCCGGCGCCATGCCCCCGACCACAGTAAGATTATTGACCCCAAATCGCTCCGCGTTCTGCCGGATCAGATCACATCCTTCCTCCCGGCATTCAAAAGCAAAAACCCGACCATCGGAAGCGGCCAGAGCAACTTCCACAGAGACGGAACCGGTTCCTGCTCCGATATCGTAGATAATACTATCCCTTTTCCATTCCAGCTTTGACAGTGATATCGCACGGATCTCACTCTTTGTCATCGGAATCTTTCCCCGGATAAAATCCTCATCCCGCATCGATACTATCCTCTCTCTCCAATATAAGAGCCGCCAGCGAATCCGTATCTCTCCGGGTCAGCCTGTCCGCCCTGTCTTTGATCAGCTGCTCATCCGCATATCCCAGCCGGATGCCGGCAAGGATCTGTGTTCCTCCATATCCGGCTTCTGACAGTTGCTGGCAGACGCTGCTGATCGTATGCGTTCGATCCAGCAGAAGAAATACTCTTCCGTAATTTTTTAACAGTGAAACAATATCCTCCTCCTGCCCATGGACACTGGCTGCAAAGACCGTCTCGCCCCTGATCTGAAATCTTGCACACAGACAGGAAAAAGTCGATATGCCGGGAAATACCCGCACGGAATAGCCGCCTCCGCGCATCCGAAGCTCCTTCAAAAATCCAGAACAGCCGCTGTGATATCCGGTATCCCCGGAAAAAACCACACTTACCGTATTTTTCTGCGGATGCTCCTCCAGATAATTAAAAATATCCTTTCCCATATAAAAAGGGATCCCCGGCCTGCCAGGCGCATAAGGCGCAATATCCTCCAGCATCCTCGGCGCTCCAAAAATCACTTCTGACTCCAATAGCGCTTTCTGTGCTTCCAGGGTAAGCTGTTGTCCGCCGCCCATCCCCATCCCGATCAGGCATATCGTACATGATTGCCGTCTGCCGTCACCCGCCAGCGTGAGGATTCTGGTTTTCAATTCGGCAACCGTAAGTCCCTTTTCATGTTCCGGTCTTTCAATCACGATTGTCCGTATACCACATTGTCTGGCAGCCTCCAGCTTCTCGTAAAAACCACCGCTGATCCCGGACTCCTTTGTCACCATCCATCCCGCACTGACCATGCGAAGCATGGCAAGATTCATCTCCATAGGAAACGGACCCTGCATGGCGATCAGGTGTTTCCCCCGGATCCCCAGTTCCTCGCACTCTGCCAAAACCCTGCTGTCCGGAAGCACTCTCGCATAAATTCTCTCCCTCAGTCCGGGATATCGGGTAAATTCTCTCAGCTCTTTACTTCCCGTTGTCAAAAATACAGCACCGCTCTCCTGTGCCAGAACCCGGGCCGCCTCACGGGCAGAGGAAACCCGCAGGACATTTTCCCCGCCACATAACTCTGTACCCGTGGGAAATTCCTCCCTGACTACACGGATCCGTGTCAATCCACAGTCTGCAGCCGCCTGCCGGATGGTCTGCGTTACCTCTGCTGCATGAGGATGTGTCGCATCAACAACCAGATCCGGAGCTTCCCGTAACAAAAACGCTTTCATACACTCTCTGTCCAGCCGCCCCTCGCAGATCTTCAGATTTGGTCTGTCTGCCACCATCTGCCTGCCATATTGGGTAGCCACGCTTACAACTGTGTCAAATCCCTGATCCGCCGACCACTCCGCGAGTTCCCGTCCCTCGGACGTTCCCCCAAAAATCACAAGCTTATGTATCATCCCTTTGCTCCTGATAAACCGGTACCGCCACCGCAGCTGTCACACCGTCGTTCGCATATTTCGATACCACTAACCGAACCTTCTGTTTCTCCCATCCCTCGGGAAGTTCTTCCAGGTTTCCCGTCTTGTATGTTCTCAGTCTTGCCGCGGCGCAGGCGGCACGCTCACAGACATTTCCCACTCCGGTGACCTCCCTGACAAATCCGGATTCTGAAAACTCACCCGGTATCTGATTCAATACGGAAGCAGAAAATGTAACAAAAGGCACTCCCCAGGTCCTGGCCGCAGCAATCAGCCCCTTCTCCCCGCTTTTCCTGTCAATGCTGGCAAGACAGGCTACCGCTCTCTGATCCAGATGATATCGTTTCAGCATTTCCTGTAACTGTGAGAGAATCACTTCTTCAGGCACTCCTTTTTTACAGCCGACACCGATCATCAGACATCTTGGTATCAGGTGCAGAACTTCCCCTCTCAGAGAAAGACTCCTGCGGGGTGAGACACCAACTGCCAAATCTCCCCGGATCACGTCTTCACAGCCATCCGGTCGTTCCCTGCCTCCTGTCCGCGCTGCTGCAAACTGACAATAACCCTGACAGACGGAATCTTCAAAAAATCCTACCTTCTGGCCATCCAGAACCGCTGCTGCCGTTTTTCTGGCAAGATCACGATCAGATATCGTCAGACCAAGCTCTGCTGCCCATTCATCAATGGCCCGGATGCCATGTACATCCGAAGCCGTAGTGATAACCGGTTCTGCTCCCATCATGTCGGCGATCCTTCTCGTCAGTTCATTGGCTTTTCCTATGTGTCCCGATAACAGGGAGATCACATGACGCCCCGCATCATCCATCACAACAACCGCAGGGTCGCTGAATTTATCCCGAAGATATGGCGCGATCGAGCGAACTGCGATCCCGCATGCCCCGATAAAAATCAGTCCCTCCTTCTCCGCGAACATTCTCCCCGTCCATTCTGCAACCGATTCCCGCAGACAGAGGATCCCCGTCTGCTCATCTGATCCCTCCCCATACCTGGCGGGGACATAGCCCTCGCAGATATCCGGAAACTGATTGAGTTTTTTACAAAGGACACGGCAAAGCGCCGCACCGGCTCTGCTGAAAGCGATCACTGCCAATTTCATCTTCTGATTCAAACCTCTCAAACCAAAGCTCTTCAGACCCCACTCCGAACCTGATTACAATACTCTTCTGCTGATTCGGTACAGCCAATCAAACGCAGAGCGGAAGAAAATACAATCACTTCTACCGACACCTCTTCTCCCGACCACGCTTCCATCTGTACCTTTACCATCTTTGCGGTCTCATTCATTACCAGCTGCGCGTAATGTCCTTCACGGACCATTAAAAGCTTCAAGGCCTCATCTGTCGTACCGCATGCCAGAATCTCTTCTTTCAGCTGCAGCGATATCCCGCCCAAAGCCCGGGACAACAACCCGGCAATCGTTTCCATGCGGCTGTCTCCATAGCGTGAATGGGTATTTCTCATCCCCGCGGCAACCTTAATCAGTTTCCCGATATGACCGACAAAAAGGATTTCCCGAATCCCCTCTTCTGCCGCCATCGCTGCAGAGTCTCCCACAAAATTACTGCACACAACTGCCTTTCCATGCGGAATCGCCATCTCTGTCTCCAAAAAGGTTTCTCCGTAATTTCCCGGCGTCATCACCACCTGTGTTTTCCCTGCTGCCGCGTTCATGTGAAGCTCCAGACGGATCGTATCCAGAAGCGCGTCTTCGCTCATCGGACGGACAACACCTGTCGTCCCCAGGATAGAAAGCCCGCCCATAATGCCAAGCTTCGGATTAAATGTTTTCCGGGCCAGTTTCTCGCCGCCCGGTATCGCCACGGTTATGAGCAGCGGTTCCCGATATCCGGCATACTGACATATTTCCTGTACCGCATGTGCAATCATCTCTCTCGGGACAGGATTCAAAGCATAATGTCCCGGAGGACAGGATAAACCCTCACGGGTTACCAGGCCAATCCCACATCCACCGTCCAGATAAACCGGCGGTTCTCCGTCGATCCGATAGCCTTTTCCATAATCAGAGCGCTCAGCCAGTTCTTTCTCCGACAAAGGAGCCACTCTCACATATACCCAGGAGCCGTTTGTCACATCCGGATCATCACCGGCATCCTTCCGGACACGAAAAGAACTGCTTCCCGCTCTCGTTTCCAGGAAAAACCTCTCCTCGTCCGGCACCTGCTCCGGAATCCATGTACCGTTCTCTCCCCCCGGCAGATCCAGCGTCACCTGCTGTGGGTTTTTCCCTGTCGTCAGAAAAAGTGCCGCTGCCTTTGACGCTGCTGCAGCACAGCTTCCTGTCGTATATCCGCTGCGGAGGTTATGCTCTGTCATTTTTCTTCCTCGTTCCCTCGCCTGTTTTTATCCGGATTAGCGATCGTCTTTCGGTTTTCTCAGTGCCTTCTGGCTCTCCTTCTCTCTCTTTCTCCGCGCCATCAGCCCTCCGATCCTGCCGCTCTCCTTGGCAGTCAGTGATCTCCATCCGCCATTTCGCACCTTATCAGCAAGTCCAAGTTCACTCGCGATCTCATATTTAAGCTGATCGTCCGGTGTCAGATTCTCAGGATCAAAACCTGTAGTTTCTTTTTTCGACATAATAAGGGTACACTCCTTTCCTTAACTATTACAGTCCGTTCGAAGTATACCCTTAATTTTTATCTTTATTCAGTATTTCATGCAACCAGAATATTATTCGGTTGCTTTTGCGACAGCCTCGATATCGACATCCACAACATCCGGATCAACCGTCTGTCTCGGCGCTGACGCCAGCAGTGCCTTGATGCTCAGACTGATCTTTCTGTCCTCTCCGTTGAAATCAACCACCTTCGCTTCAATCTCCTGACCGATCGTCAATACATCAGCCGGCTTATCCACATGCTCTCTTGCAATCTGAGAGACATGCAGCAAAGCATCAACACCCGGCTCCAGCTCGATAAATGCGCCGAAGTCCGTCATGCGCGCAACTCTTCCGGTCACAATATTGCCGACCGCATATTTATCAGCTGCGGTTGCCCACGGATTTTCCTCCGGGAACTTCAAGCTCAGAGCGATCTTCTCACCGTTGATATCCTTAATCAGAGTTGTCAGCTTATCACCGCTGTGGAAAATCTTTTTCGGGTTTTCAACACGGCCCCAGGACATCTCAGAAATGTGAAGAAGTCCATCCGCTCCTCCCAGATCAACGAACGCACCAAAATCCGTTACATTCTTTACCGTACCTTCCACACGGTCACCCACCTGAATCCGCTCGAACAATGCCTTCTGCATCTCAGCCTTCCGTGCAATCATCAGCTGCTTGCGGTCACCGATCACTCTTCTTCTCTTCGGATTGAACTCTGTGATAACAAATTCGATCTCCTGACCGGCGTATTTATTCAGGTCTCTTTCATAGGTATCTGAGACGAGGCTTGCGGGAATAAAGATTCTTGATTCCTCAATCACCACGCTTAAGCCACCGTCCAGAACCTGTGTTACCTTCGCTGTGAGGACTTCTTTATTATTAAACGCCTCTTCCAGTCTCTTATTTCCCTTATCTGCTGCCAGTCTCTTATAAGAAAGAGCCACCTGGCCTTCTCCGTCATTCACTTTAACAACCTTCGCTTCCATCTCATCACCGACATGTACCACATTCTTTAAATCGATACTGGAATCATTAGAATACTCATGCTTCGGTATAATTCCATCTGACTTATAGCCTATATTCAAGACAATCTCATCATCTTTAACATCGATTACTTTACCAGTGACGATCTCTCCTGTACGTATTGTCTTCAATGACTCCTCTAACATCTGTTCAAAACTTAATTCTGACACTAGTATGAACCTCCTCGATAATTTGTTTCGGGGTCGAAGCCCCTGCTGTAATACCTACGCTGCGCACAGAATTCACACATTCAGGATTAAAATCGCCGGGTGTCTGGATAAAATAAGTATTCTTACATTCCCTTTGGCATATTTCATATAGCTTCTGAGAATTCGAGCTGTGTCTGCCCCCAATGACAAGCATCACATCTACTGAAGAAGCAATCCGCTTGGCTTCCACTTGCCGTTCCTGTGTTGCATTGCAAATCGTATTTATAACGTTTATATCATAACCCTTTTTTGCAAAATTTTCAACTAATTCTTGAAATTTATTGTAATTAAATGTCGTCTGGGCTACAAGACTCAGTTTTTCACCTTCTGAGATTACCATCTGATCTGCGTCCAAAAGATTCTCAACCACAGTCACCTTTCCGTTCCCCCAGGAACAGATTCCCTGAACCTCCGGATGCTTCGCGTTTCCCGCCAGGATCACACGGCGGCCAATCTTCTGCTGTTCCTCTACAATCCGGTGAATCTTTCTGACAAACGGACAGGTTGCGTCAATCAAAGTGATTCCCTCACGGCCAAGCAGGCTGTAGACTTCTCTGCCAACCCCATGTGCCCGGATAATAACGACTGCCTCATGCAGATCCTTCAGGTCTTCCGCAGAAGAGATCACTTCTACTCCCTTCCTTTTCAGATCATTTACCACTTCATCATTATGAACAATCGGTCCATAGGTGCAGACTTTTTTCTTTGATTTTGCGATCTGTTCATACACCTGATCCACAGCGCGCTGCACACCAAAACAGAATCCGGCATTTTTTGCAAGTATCACTTTCACTTCACTCATGGTATCAATAATCCTCTGGAAACTGCCGTCTGCAAAATGGCATCAATCACCTGATTGATCGTGAGATCCGAACTGTCAATCAGGACTGCGTCTTCTGCCTGCCGGAGAGGAGAAACCGCCCGGTTCTGATCCCGCTCGTCCCTCTCCCTGATATCTTGCTCAATTTCCTCCAAATTACACATGACTCCTTTATCTGTCAGTTCTTTACAGCGGCGCATCGCACGAACTCTGACCGACGCCGTCAGGTATATTTTAACATCTGCATCCGGCAGGATACAGGTGCCGATATCCCTTCCGTCCATAATGACATTCTGACTTGCCGCAAGTTCACGCTGAAGTGCCAGCAGATGTCCGCGGACTGCCGGATAGGCGCTTACCGCGGATGCCGCGTTTCCAACCTTCTCTGTCCGTATCCTGTCGGAGACATTTTCCCCGTTGCAGATCACCTGCTGAGTATTATCCTCATAAGCCAGCGTGATTTTAACTTCCTGCACTGCCTGTGAAACCGCATGCTCGTCACCGGGTGTAATCCCGTGCTCCAGCATAAAAAGCGCAATCGCCCGGTACATCGCTCCGGTATCCACATACACAAACCCTGTTTTCTTTGCCACAAGTTTGGCAATCGTGCTCTTTCCTGCTCCCGCCGGACCATCGATTGCGATATTAAAGCATTTCATAATCCGTGATATCTCCTGTCTGTTATTGATATCTGTTCATTTTCTCCGCCAAAAATAACTGCATTCAAAACTTTTTCATCTGTCATTTATCCAATGGAGCTGCCCGCCAGATGCCCGGTTGACCAGGCGATCTGCAGATTGAACCCGCCCGTCACAGCATCCAGATCCAGGACTTCTCCCGCAAAATAAAGATTGTTAACCAGCTTTGACTCCATCGTAGAGGGATTGATCTCCCGCACAGACACACCGCCCTGTGTAACAATCGCCTCCGCATAACCGCGCAGGCCCGTAAGTGTCATACGGAAATCCTTTATCGTCTGCGCCAGTCTGCGGCGCTCCTCTCTTGAAATTTCATTTACCTTTTTATCCGGGTCGATTCCGCTGCGGTCTACCATGACAGGGATCAGTTTCGATGGAAGCAAATGACTCATTGAATTTTTAAACTGACGGTTCTTCACTTCTTCAAAATCCCTTAAAATACGCGCATCCAGTTGCTCCTCACTGAGCGCCGGTTTGCAGTCGATCGATAACGTCAGACGGCTTTTCCTGATCTGGGAAGCAATCAGACTGGAAGCTGACAGGATAACCGGACCGCTCACGCCGAAATGGGTAAAAAGCATCTCTCCGAATTCATCATACAAGAGCCGGTTATCTCTGAAAATTTTTACACGAACATTACGCAGGGATAATCCCATCAGTTCACGGATCTCCGATTCCTCTGCCTGCAGCGGAACCAGCGCCGGCATAAGTTCCGTAACCATATGTCCGGCTGCCTTTGCAAAGCGATATCCGTCTCCGGTCGAACCGGTCGACGGATACGACAGGCCTCCCGTTGCGACAATTACCGCGTCTGCATTTACCTGCTTTGCTCCCTTTTGCAAAATAATCCCGCGAATACACCGGTTTTCAATTGCCAGACCGGCAACCTCTTCGTTCAGACAGATCTCCACCTGCAGTTTCTTTAGCCTCGTCAGAAGTGCGTGGATCACGTCTGAGGATTTATCCGAAACAGGAAATACCCGCTCTCCGCGCTCAGTTTTTACCGGGCAGTGATTCCGGCTCAGGAAATCCATCATATCGAAATTTGTAAAATGATAAAATCCACTGTACAGGAACTTCGGATTATGGACAATATGCTGAAAAAGGTCTTCGGTATCACAGGCATTGGTTACATTGCAGCGTCCCTTTCCCGTGATAAAGAGTTTTTTCCCGGCCTTTTCATTTTTTTCATAGATCCGGACCTGATGTCCTGCCTCCGCGGCAGCCACGGCAGCCATCATACCCGCGGCCCCGCAGCCCACGACAATCACTTTTTTCATTCTGATCTCCTACATACCCTCCCGCACCTGACTTCTGTATTCCGTCAGTTCCTCATATTCATAAAAGAAACGGACACGGTCCCCCCATTCGCCGAGATTCTCTTCCGGTTTTTCCGCCATCACAAACAGGCGGAAGCTTTCCACAAAATCCGGGAAATTCTCTTCTCCTTTTCCGGCTTCCCCTTCCCCGGTAATCCAGTCTTCCTCCGCGGACCAGTCATCAGCCGCCATTGGACTGCCGTCTGCAGCAGAACTCTCTGCAATGCCAAAGCGATTTTCAAAATCCTGATAATATGGCTCCGTTTTCTGATCTTTCAGGTATTCTCCATAAAGCCTCATCAGAGTATCTACACTTCCGTAAAAATCTCTCCATCCGCTTTCGTCATTCAATGCGTCCTCCAGATCCAGGCCGAGAACATAATTTTCTGCTTCTTTTTCTTCTAAAGAATCCTCATCCGCATTGTTGTCTTTTTCATCTCTTTCCAGATACCCCTTACTCTTTCCATACCCGTCCGAATAACAGTTCAGGCGGATATGTTCTCTCGCCGATTCCGGTATAAACCGTTTAAAAAGCTCCTCAAGCCGACTCGCTCCAAGGATATCCGCGGCATAAGAATGCCTCGGGGTATCATACTCCGTAAATACCAGGTCAAACCCATCACGGTTTGGTGTCAGTTCGATTCGGAGACGCTCTCTCGGAAGCAGCCATTCACAGATTATCCCAGACGGACTGTTACTGAATCCTGTATATTCCCCATACACAGAATGAATCCTCTCGATTGCCTCCTCATACTCTACACCGGCACTGTCTGCCCGCAGCATCACGCTGCTCAGCTGCCCATCTGTAAAATAATAGTCCGTATCAATAATCTGATCCACTCCAAACCACTTCATCGGATAACGATAAGACAAAATTTCCCTGCCTTCATTATCTGTATTTACCGCGTTTAATGTCCCCTGCTGTCCGGTCTCCGTCTCCAGCATCTCTACACTCCCGCCAAAAGGCAGGACCGCCAACATTCCCTGAACATAAGCATCGTCCCGGATATCATTATAAAAATGTGCTTTCGCCTGCATCGAAGGCGTGCCGGTATCCATCAGCGACGCCAGAGTACGGCTCAGCACATCGACCGAATCTGCAAGGAAATCATACGAAATCAATGATGGTCGATCCAGAATTGTCCCCTGTTCTGCCGCCTGAAAGCTTCCCTGATAAACCACTGTCGGAATCTGGTTTCGCAACAGTACGTTCTGGATTGTCTGCTCGTGCGCAAGACACGGGATCCCCTCTCCATAAACAGCCTCACAGATCCTGTCAATCTGTTCCGCAAGAAACGTCGGTTTCCCGTCTGAAGTAGAGAGAATATTTTTCCTGGCAACGTTTCTCCCCAACGGGCCAATCTGAACGGCGCCCAGCAGTCTTCCCGCATCATTGATCTGCAGATTTTCCAGATAGCCGCGAACCGGATCGAGATCTCTCCTGCCTCCGGAAAGGAATACAAAACGTATTTCTGTATCAGTGGAAAATTCTGCAAGAAGTCTCGCCGTCTCCAGTAGCGCTGCTGCGCCGGAGGCGTTGTCATAGGCTCCAGTTCCGCCATAATTGGCGATAAGCAGGATGATATCGGCTTCCGGATCGTCAGCAAAACGCACAGCCTCTACCGCACTTTCCTGACCGGATATCTCATATCCACATCCAGTCAGGAAATCTCTCAGGTACTGCTCCGCATCCGTTTCGCTCCGCTCAGTTTCATCCGGATCCTCTGCCACAGCCGAAAGCCGCTCAATCATTTCTTGCAGAAAATAAGGGTTGGCATCCTTTACTTCCAACGATAACTCAGACCCATCAGCAAGTGCGCTGTTCGCATTTCCGGGAAGAACCGCTGTAGACGGTCCCTCGCATCCGGACAGCAGACAGGCGGACAGAAGCAGCAGCGTCCAGAATAAAAGACTGATTGTTTTCTGCTTATACTTCTGTATTAATAAAGATATCGTAAATTGCCCTGATTGCGGTTTCAAAATCTTCATTCTTTACCCCGACAATGATATTCAGCTCACTGGAACCCTGATCGATCATCTTTACATTCACTCTGGCATGGCCGAGGGCTGCAAACAGCCGGCCGGCGATACCCCGGTTGGCTTTCATGCCGCGTCCCACTACTGCGATCAGTGCCAGATCCGATTCCAGTTCTACACTGTCCGGCGACACTGCCCGATGAATGCCCGCTACGACAGACTGCTCATAATCCTCAAACTCCGACTGATGAAGTACAATCGACATCGTATCCACGCCGGAAGGCATATGTTCAAAGGAAATGCCATACTTCTCGAAAACTGCCAGCACCTTTCTGCCAAATCCGATTTCGGAGTTCATCATTGCTTTCTCGATATTGACAACACAGAATCCCTTCTTGCCCGCAATTCCCGTCACCAGAAATCTCGGCTTGCGGCAGGTGCTCTCTACAATCAGGGTTCCTTTATCCTCCGGCTTGTTTGTATTACGGATATTAATCGGAATGCCCTCGCTCCTTACCGGGAAAATCGCATCCTCATGCAGGACGCTTGCTCCCATATATGCCAGCTCGCGCAGCTCTTTATAGGTGATTGTCTCAATCACCGCAGGATTCTCGATAATATGGGGATCTGCGACCAGGAAACCGGAAACATCCGTCCAGTTCTCATACAGATCCGCATGAATCGCACGGGCTACAATCGAACCGGTAATATCCGAACCACCGCGCGAAAAGGTACGCACTTTGCCATTATGAAAGACAGAACCATAAAAACCCGGGATTACCGCTGTTTCAACCGTTTTCAGCCGCTCTGACAGTTCCTCGTTTGTCTCTTTTGACAGAAAATTTCCCTCTTCATCAAAGAAAATCACCTCAGCGGCATCAATAAACGGAAATCCCAGATATTCTGCCATTACGATTCCATTCAGATATTCCCCGCGTGAAGCAGCATAATCCCTGCCGATTCCCTTCACAAAATTTTCTTCAATTGTCGCAAATTCGTGATCCAGATTCAGATTAAGTTTTAAACCGTCGATAATATCCTCATAACGTTCCTTAATCTGATTCAGGATCTTTTTATATGAGGCTCCGGTCGAAGCCGCGTCATAGCACTGATATAAAAGATCGGTAACCTTGGTATCCTTAGCATTTCTCTTACCTGGCGCGGATGGAATCACATATCTTCTGCTCTTATCCGCCCGGATAATCTCTCCCACTTTCTTAAACTGCCTTGCATTGGCGAGAGAGCTCCCGCCGAATTTCACAACCTTCTTCATGTCTCTGTATCTCGCTTCCTTGTCTCCTGGTTTCTTCCATAAATATTATTTAAAATAGGCAACTCCGGACTCAAAAATCTTCATATCCTGTTCCCCATATATATTGATCGCGACGCCATCTCCGCGCCGTTCCGAATGAGCCATCTTGCCGAGGATTCTCCCATCCGGGCTCGTAATGCCCTCGATCGCCATATAGGAGCCGTTCGGATTCCAGAACTCATCCATGGTAGGAATTCCCTGGTCGTCCACATACTGCGTTGCAACCTGTCCATTGGCAAAAAGCTTCTTCAGCCATTTGTCATTGGCGACAAAACGTCCTTCTCCGTGAGACGCCGGATTGCAGTACACACCGCCGCATTCCGCTCCTGCGAGCCACGGAGACTTATTCGTCACAACCTTTGTATATACCATCCGGGAAATATGCCGGCCAATCGTGTTCATCGCCAGCGTCGGCGAATCCGGCCGCTGCTCCACAATCTTCCCTTCTGGCACAAGTCCCAGCTTAATCAATGCCTGGAAGCCATTACAGATACCAAGCATCAGGCCGTCGCGCTCATTTAAAAGCCTGTCGATCTCCTCCTGTATCCGGGCATTGCGGAATACGGCAGCAAAAAACTTTGCGCTGCCCTCCGGCTCATCACCGGCCGAAAAACCACCGGGGAACATAACAATCTGTGCCTTCGCAATCTGTGTCCGATACTCCTCGACTGACTCACGGATCGCCTTCGCGGAGAGATTGCGGAAGACCCTTGTTACAACCTTCGCACCCGCGCGTTCAAACGCTTTGGTACTGTCATACTCACAGTTTGTCCCCGGAAATACCGGTATAAAGACAGTCGGCTGCCCAATCTTATGATTGCACACGGTAATCTTGTCCGCATGATAACACTGATCCGGTACCTGTGTCTGAGCAACCCGGGAAGTTGTCGGAAATACCGGCTCCAGCGGCCTGATCCATGCGTCAAGCGCGGCAGAAACCGGGATACTGACGGAACCATACTCAAATACATCTCTGTCCGTAACTTCTCCGATCACCGTATAAGTAATCGCAAGCTCTCCCACCTTACCATCCGGCACCTCACAGACGATATTGCCCCAGCCAGGCGCGAAGAAATCTCTCGGATCCAGGTTATGTTCGATCCGGACGCCCAGCTTATTGCCGAATGCCATCTTGCTGACTGCTTCTGCGATACCGTGAGCTCCGACCGCATAAGCCGACAGAATCCGGCCTGCCTGGATATCCGCATGCAGCTTGCGATAGCCGTCCCTGACTGCCTCAAATACAGGCAGATCATATTCATCACGGTCAATCCGGAAAACAATAAGCTTACTGCCGGGCCGTTTCAGCTCCGGTGTAATGATATCCGAAATATTCGCCACATCCACTGCGAATGACACCAGCGTCGGCGGCACATTGATCTCTCCATGCTTTTCATCATGGAAGCTGCCTGACATACTGTCCTTGCCGCCAATCGAACCGATCCCGAATCCAAGCTGTGCCTGATACGCGCCGAGCAGCGCGGCAAACGGCGCTCCCCAACGGGAAGGATCCTCTGTCATACGTTTAAAGAATTCCTGGAATGTAAAATGCAGCTTTTCAAAGTCTCCGCCTGACGCCACAATTTTCGCCACGGAATCCGTCACGGCATAAATTGCTCCATGATACGGACTCCAGCTCGACAGATACGGATCATATCCATAACTCATCATTGTCACAGTATCCGTCTTACCCTCCAGAACCGGAAGCTTCGCTACCATGGACTGTGTCTCCGTCAGCTGATATCTGCCGCCATATGGCATAAAGACAGACCCTGCGCCAATCGAACCATCAAAGCGCTCTACCAGTCCTCTCTGCGAGCAGACATTGAGATCCGACAGCGTTTCCAGCCACTTCGCACGTACATCCGGGATATCTCTGCGCACAAAAGGATTGCCTTCCCTTCCCGGAGTCTCCAGAAGCACCGTCGTCTCCTGGTGCGCGCCATTCGTATCAAGGAACGCACGGCTGATGTCTACAATTGTCTTTCCTCTCCAGTTCAATACCAGTCTGGGGCTCTCCGTAACCACGGCAACCCTGGTCGCCTCAAGATTTTCCTCTTCCGCATATGCCATAAATGCGTCAACATCCTTCGGATCCAGTACAACCGCCATACGTTCCTGAGATTCGGAAATCGCCAGCTCGGTTCCATCCAGTCCCGCATATTTTTTCGGCACCAGATCCAGATTAACAGACAGACCTGCAGCCAGCTCACCGATCGCTACCGACACACCGCCGGCGCCAAAATCATTGCATTTCTTAATGATCGAGGACACTTCCGGGCGACGGAAAAGCCGCTGAAGTTTACGTTCCGTTGGAGCATTTCCCTTCTGCACCTCCGCGCCGCAGACCTCGATGGAGCTCTCTGTATGAGCCTTGGAAGAACCGGTTGCGCCGCCGACGCCGTCGCGTCCGGTGCGCCCGCCCAGCAGCACGATAATATCGCCCGGATCAGAAGTCAGCCGTCTCACCTGTTTCCTCGGAGCAGCCCCCATAACTGCACCAATCTCCATTCTCTTTGCGACATAATCCGGATGGTAGATTTCTTTTACATATCCGGTTGCCAGTCCGATCTGATTACCATAAGAGCTGTAGCCGTTGGCAGCGCCCGTAACCAGCTTCCTCTGCGGGAGCTTCCCGTGAAGCGTCTCAGAGAGCGATTTTGTCGGATCCGCTGCCCCTGTCACACGCATTGCCTGATAGACGTAAGTCCGACCGGAGAGCGGATCGCGGATCGCACCGCCCAGACACGTAGCCGCGCCGCCAAAAGGTTCAATCTCCGTCGGATGATTGTGAGTCTCATTTTTGAAGTTAATCAGCCACTCCTCCGTCTTTCCATCGATCTCTACCGGCACCACGATACTGCAGGCATTGATCTCATCTGATTCTTCCTGATCGGTCAGCTTTCCTTCTTTTTTCAGTTTCTTCGCACCCAGACAGGCCAGATCCATGAGGCAGATAAACTTATCGTCCCTGCCCTGATAAATCTCCCGGTGATCCGCCAGATACTGCCGGAATGCCGCCTCAATCGGCTCCCGGTAATAACCGTCTGTAATTGTAACTTCCTTTAATTCGGTCGAAAATGTCGTATGTCTGCAATGATCCGACCAGTACGTATCCAACACGCGGATCTCCGCGACGGTCGGATCCCGGTGCTCTTCTGTTTTATAATAATTCTGAATATGTTCAAAATCCTTCATTGTCATCGCCAGTCCCAGCGAACCATAGAGCGATGCCAGCGCCTGCGAATCCATCTCACAAAAACCGTCAAATACAGCGACATCTTCCGGTGTCTCAAATACAGACACCAGCGTCGCCGGCTTTTCTTCTCCGGCTTCACGGGAGTCTACCGGATTGATGCAGAAAGACTTCACGGCAGCAAGCTGTTCCACGGTCAGCGTACCGGAAAGCACATAGGTTGTCGCGGTCCGGATGATCGGTTCCTCCTCCTCATTCAGGAGCTTACAGCACTGCTGTGCGGAATCCGCTCTCTGGTCAAACTGTCCCGGCAGATATTCCACAGAAAAGATCTGATCTCCTTCCTTTTTCGGGAAATCTTCCTCATACACCTCATCCACCGGCGGCTCGGAAAAAATCGTAACCAGCGCGCGCTGATAAGTTTCCTCGGACAGATTTTCAACGTCATAACGAATCAAAACGCGGACATCCGTCACCGAATCCAGATTCAGATAACTGGTAATCTCTTCTCTCAATTCCCCTGCCTTCACCGCAAAAGCAGGCTTTTTCTCAACATACACTCTTTTTACGCTCATTGGTTTCCTCCTGGGAATGACTCCTGTTTCATTACTCATACCTTCTTATATTTATCTCTTATCCTGACTTACAGAACATCATTTTGTGCAGAACTGACCGGTCCATATCCACCCGCCGGCCGTTCCTCACTCCGGATATTTCAGCCGGGAATCATCGATGCAACGAAGCACTTCTCTGATATATTTATCAGCCAGATACTTTGCCATGTTCAGATTCATATCCAGATAATTACCACAGTCCCTTGCCTGTGCTCCCGGAACCTCTCCCTCATAGTCACGGATAAAGGAGAACATATCAATCATCAGTGAAATGATTTCATAAGATTCATAGTTTCCCGCCAGCAGCAGATAAAAACCGGTCCGACAGCCCATTGGTCCAAAATACAGGACCTTATCCCGATAATCCACATGATTCCTTAAAAATGTAGCGCCCAGATGTTCGATCGTATGAATCTCAGCGGTATTCATCACCGGTTCAAAATTCGGTCTGGTCATACGGATATCAAAAGTAGTTACCACCTGGTCTCCGACCGGATCTCTGCGGGAAACATAAATACCTGGTAAAAGCTTTAAATGGTTGACCGTAAAACTTGCAATTTTTTCCATTTTGCAACTCTCCTCACGCCTGCAGTCATTTTCATGCAGTCCCGCGGTCATTTTAACATACTGGGTTTTGCAAGTCAACTACAGATGACAACCAGAGAATCATGTACTGACATGAAAAATCCCGTCTGTGAAGACAGGATTTTCCGCACTCCCAACTTATGATCCCGGACTGCTGCTTTCCGGAACCGTCGCCACCAGAAGGTCTTTTACATTCCCGCAACAATCTCTTCTTCTCCGCTTCCACATTCCATCTTGCTGATCGAGACTTCATATGCCACACGTTTTTCGCACTGCGTTTCACTGAGCTTTTTCGTATATTCACGGCTCTGCACTCTCCCCCATACACGAACCCGGGTTCCCACCTCAAATCCGGAAGCATATCTCGCGTTCCTTCCCCAGGCAATACAGGGTATGTAATCCGATTTTGCATATGGACGATTCACAGCCAGCAAAAGATCCGCGATTTCTCTTCCCAGCGGTGTCTTGCGGTAAATCGGGATCTTACAGATATAACCGTCAAGAAAAATCTGATTTGTCTTCGTATAGTCAGTAAATTCATCCATAAAATTAATCTCCCGCACAAATACGGACAATACCAACCGGTTTTTGACGCCCTCATGCCTGTTATAAGACCGGAACTGACCGATAGCCTCGATCGTACTCCCCCGGTAATCCTTTCTGATATCAATCAGTCGCTCGGAAATCATCAGTGGAATGATGTCAGCCTGTTCACTGAGACGATTTACTGCAATGCTTACAACATAAAATCCTTCGCCAAACACCTCATGACTGAAGCTGAAATCAGAAACGACGGTTCCAATCACACTGACCCTGTTGTTTTCAATTACTTTTTCTGGCATGGTACTTCTCTCCTCATGATTAATTATTCTTTTTGCTTAACGCTAGTAGTATGTTTATGTAGCGGAAGTCCGGGATATACAGAAAATCTGTCACAAAATAGCGACAAATTTATACGGAAAACATATATGAAAATATTTGAATAAAACAATTATACAATTATTTCGAGTAATAATCAATATTAAATGTAAAAGAGATTGGTTTTCTTGTCTAACTAAAGATATTTTTGCAAAATACGTTTTTTACAAGTATTTTCTTT
>JAJBUA010000022.1 GCA_020860565.1 Clostridiales bacterium | reverse complement strand
CATCCGGGCGAGACGCTCCAGATGCCGTAAGGCGGCGAATGCCAGCAGGGCGAGATGCCACAGATGCCGGAAGGAGGCGACAGCCAGCAGGGTGAGATGCCTGAGATGCCGGAAGGAGAGGAAGCAGACGGAGATGTTGAGAGTGAGACTCTGACCGTTACATTGACCGCAGAGACCGAGATTACAGACAGCGAAGGAAATATACTGACTGCGTCTGACATCAAGGAAGGCGACTTAGTTACTGTGGAGATCTCCGGTACAGAAGCGCTGAAGATAACTGTAGGCAGTGCGCAGGAAATCGGATTCAGCCGTACTGACAGGCGTATGGGCGGCGGTCAGGGCGGACCGGAAAATGGCGGCGGCCAGATGGGCGGCGCTCCCGGCGGAGGCGGCGGTCAGTCTGCTCCGGAGTCCTATGACGCAGTGACGACATTTACGGAGGATACTGAGGAAAGCGGTCAGACCTATACCTCTACGGGTAAGGACGAAAATGCAGTCCTGATCTCGGATGGAGCTTCGGTGACGTTACGGGATTTTACGCTGACAAGGACTTCGGATGAGAGTACCGGCGGCGACAGTTCCAGTTTCTATGGTATTGGGGCTGGCTTGCTGGTGAGTGATGGGACAGCGACGATCAGCGGCGGCACGATCAGCACGGACGCAGACGGCGGTGCGGGCATCTTCGCTTATGATAAAGGTATGGTCTATGTATCCGATACGACAATTACAACCAAAAAAGGCACGTCGGGCGGCATCCATGTAGCAGGTGGCGGCACGCTCTATGCGGAGAATCTGACGGTTGAGACAGATGGCGCGTCAGCGGCGGCGGTCCGCAGCGACCGGGGCGGCGGTACGATGAGCGTCAAGGGAGGGACCTATACCTCAAACGGTTCCGGTTCTCCGGCGGTTTACTGTACGGCGGATATCACGATTGAGGACGCTGAGCTGACTGCGACTGGCGCAGAAGCGGTCTGCATCGAAGGTCTGAATTCTCTGAGCCTGACGAATTGTGTTCTGACCGGCGATATGCCGGAGAGCAGCCAGAATGACTGCACCTGGACGGTGATCCTGTATCAGAGCATGTCGGGAGATTCTGAAGTAGGAAACAGCACATTTGCCATGGACGGCGGCAGCCTGATTTCAGAAAACGGCGGCCTCTTTTACACGACCAATACAGAGAGCACGTTTTCTCTGAAAAATGTAGCAATTACTCCGTCTTCATCCAATGATTTCTTCCTCAAATGCACCGGCAACGCGAATGAACGCGGCTGGGGGCAGAGCGGAGCAAACGGATCAGACTGTATTTTTACAGCCGAGGATCAGGAGATGACCGGGGATGTGGTCTGGGATAGCATCAGTACACTGGAATTCACGATGAGCGGCGCGAGCAGTCTGACCGGCGCCTTTGTACAGGATGAATCCTGCGCGGGAGACGGCGGCAGCGGTTACGCGAATCTGACGATCGGCAAGGACAGCGTCTGGACCGTAACGGCAGACAGTGTGCTTACCTCGCTGACCAATTCCGGCACTATTACCGGGAGTGACGGTAAGAGCGTCACCATCAAAGGGACAGACGGAACGGTATATGTGACCGGAGACAGTGCGTATACGATCACTGTAGAAAGCTATAAAGAAGCGTAGTATAACTACAAAATCGATTACTTTTAACAACTTCTCATTTTCGATACTGGAAACGGCGCAGCCGATACCCGGATACCCACGGGTGTCGGCTGCGCTGGTTTGTATGGTGCGCCTGATGGCGCACTCAATGTAGTTTTGTGGGAATGGTTGTTCGCCTTGCGCTCTGATTGTGAAAAGCAAGTGCATAGCTAGTAACTGCTTTTGTCTATTGGTTTCTTACGATTTCTGATATTCTGATTCGTCTGATAGTATCTTCTTGTTAAATGAATAATGGTTCCAATTTTTTCGTATACAGAATTGTCTCATGATGCTTGAAAGGGAATTTATCATGAAGTATTATGCAGGCAATCGGAAGAATAGCCTGAATAAATGAATGGCATGAAATTTGCTTATTATTATTTATGAAGAGCGATATGAAATGATGGTTATTATTTCATAATGACAATGTGGCCGTGCTACTTGTAGTCGCTGATTCGAAAATATTAATAGCAAGAAAGGAAGTAGGGAAAGTATGGCAAAAATTATGTATGGAAATTATAACGATCTTCCATGGATGCCGAATCACAAAAAGGATGTGGACGGGAAAGTAATGTGTTATATGAAGTG
The DNA here is from genome assembly GCA_020860565.1 of Clostridiales bacterium. GTDB lineage: Bacteria > Bacillota > Clostridia > Lachnospirales > Lachnospiraceae > Brotaphodocola. Next base: position 2,332 of record JAJBUA010000022.1, on the reverse strand, counting down.
TTTTGCAATGGAGGCGGCTAATATGCATATGTGTATTGGGCAAATGTATAATGGTATGCCGATTGGGCCTCATACGCATCCGAATGAGCAAATTGCTACGGTTGTTAAGGGTGAGTGTGATTATTGGGTGGATGGTGTACCATATCGTTTATCTCCAGGATGCTGGGTCAATGTTCCGCCGCATTATGTTCATTATGCGCATGTATACCGTTCTCAAGGTCCTTGCTACCAGATGGATATTATGTCGCCTAAACGTTCTTCGAGTTGCGATGAATATAAAGCTTGGCTGAAGGCAGAGTACGATATTGACTGGGATGCGGGAGGAAGAGAGGTCCCAGATCTGACAGAGCCTCAGGATACAGAAGCGGAAGTGCGTGCCTAAGAGTAGCGATAAGCAAGGAGGGCGCTATATGTGTCCTCTTTGCAAAAGCAAACGAGATATACAAGAAAATATTTATGGAGAATCAGAATATGGAAATGAGAAATTTTGTGAAAGAGAAAATTGCTCAGAATGGATATGCATTGGGAGCGTTTGTTGCCTCAAGTTCGTCAATGAATTGTGAGATCTTGGGTTTGAATGGTCTTGATTTTGTTATGATTGACTGTGAACATGCGGAAACTAATTCAGAGAGTATCGTCCATATGTGCAGAGCTTCTGAACTATATGGTATGGCTCCGCTGGTTCGAGTTTACGATCCTGATGATGGTCCTATGATGAGTCGAATGTTGGATGTTGGAGTCCATGGAATTATGGCACCATTGGTAGGAACACCGGCTCAGGCAAAAAATTTGGTCGATTTCACTAAATATGCGCCGCTAGGAAAACGTGGGGCAAATGGCGGACGAGGGCCTCGTTGGGGGGCATATACAAATTATATTGAGGTTGCGAATTACAATTGTCTTAGTATTGCCCAATGTGAGTCATTAGAGGGGGTTAGAAACATTGAGGAAATTGCATCTACTCCAGGATTGGATGTGATTTTTATAGGTACGGGCGATTTATCACTAGAAATGGGTATTTCATTTCGAGCAGATTCTTCCGCTAATCATTCGGTTGAGGAGCCAGAAATTGCTGCGGCGATTAATGAGATACTCCGTGTTGGCCAGAAGCATCAGGTGATTCCGGGGATTGTTACAGCCAGCGCGGAAGATGCTGCGCGTAGAATACGGCAGGGATTCCAGTTTGTCACCTGCATGAATGATCTTGGATTCTTCCGTAGCCGTAGCGCACAGCATATACAGAGGGTGAGAACTTTAGTATAGGATTCTGATGATTCATTTTTGAATTATTTAAAAAATAATGAATTGGATATGCTTTGTTGGTAAATACATAATTTTAGAAAGAGAAAGGGAAATTTGACGATTCATTTATGAATTAGTTAAAAATAATAAAATAATTCTTGTTTATGAAAAAAACATGTGATTTAGTTCGAGTTTTGAAGGAGGAAAATAAGAAGTTATTGATATAAAATATGGCATGATTTTTGCTTGTATTTATGGGTAAGGAGATTGAAGTTAAAACAAAATATAAAAGGAGGATGATACGTGAGCCTGAAGGTAGAATATCTTGGGTGGGCTGCTTTTATTTTGACAGGACCGAGCGGTACTCGGGCAGTGACAGACCCGTATCTTTTAGGTAGTTCCCAGACGAAAGTTCCGGCAAGTCCGGTTAAGCCGGAAGATGTGGATGTGGATTTGATTATTGTCAGTCACTGTGCGGGGGATCATTTCGGACAGGCGTTAGAGATATTATCAAATTCAGATAAATCAAAATTGTTGGGAGATCACAGCACGTTATGTCTTGCGGAAAGGGCAGGATACGGTGGGACGTGGGATCCGCGTATGGAATTGACTACAAGTGGAGCAACCTATGAACAGGGAGATTTTATTATTCATGCAGTGGACGCCAGACATATTGCGTTCAAACATTTTCCAGATGGTTCTTATCTGACTGGAGAGCCGCTTTGTTATATTATCGAGGTAAAAGATGGGCCGACCTGTTTTTTTGGCGGTGATACATCAGTGACTTATGATATGAAACTGTGGGGTGAGCTTTTTCATCCTGATATCGCTTTTATCGGAATCGGGGGTGTAGATCTTGGTGGCAGAAGTCTGGACGAGATGAATCTTGCTGCCGCTGAAATCTGTGCAGTGCTTTTGGGAGTGAAAAAGGTGATTCCAATGCATTATCGTACAGAAGAATATCTGGAAAAATTCCGGCAGCATTTAGCTGTGCGATGTCCGAAGTGCGAGTGCATAGCGATGAAAGCGGGCGAAATGGTGGAGTTTTTATGACGGATTCATAGTAAGAATGGCTGCGCATCATTATTGT
>JAJBUA010000030.1 GCA_020860565.1 Clostridiales bacterium | reverse complement strand
ATTTCCTGTTATATTTATAGCAAATACTTAGTTTGAATTGTCAGATATGCTTGAAAGTTATAAACATTTGTTATATACTGATAAAATGAGATAAAAAGATTGATAACCTGCTGAAAACCAGCAAATTGCAGATTGTGACAGATAAGGAGGAACCTGAAGTGGAATTAAGAGTTTTGCAATACTTTCTGGCTGTTACACGGGAGCAGAGTATTCTCGGTGCCGCAGAATCCCTGCATCTTTCCCAGCCGACGCTCTCCCGGCAGCTCAAAGACATGGAAGAAGAACTGGGAAAACAGCTGTTCATCCGCAGCAATCGGAAAATCACTCTGACAGAAGAAGGGATGATCCTCCGCAAACGGGCAGAGGAAATCATGGAGCTGGTACGGAAAACAAAAGACGAGATTACCATGTCGGATCAGATCATTGCCGGGGACATCCATATCGGCGCCGGTGAAACAGAGGGGATTCGTTTTCTTGTAAAAGCGGCGCAGTCCTTACGGGCAGAATATCCCCTTGTTCATTTCCATATTATCAGTGGGGATAAGGTGACTGTGACGGAAGATCTGGACCGTGGTCTGCTCGATTTTGGATTGCTTTTCGGTGAGATTGATCTGTCAAAATATGACAGTCTGAAAGTACCGGCTGCAGATCGCTTCGGAGTCCTCATGCGTCAGGATGACCCGTTGGCGGCAAAGGCTCTCATCCAGCCGGAAGATTTGTGGGAAAAACCTCTGATCGTCTCCCGCCAGTCCGTTCACGACAATAATCTGCCTGACCTTCTGCACTGCAGTCAGGAAAAAGTGAATATTGCGGCAACCTATAATCTGCTGTTCAACGGCTCCATTATGGTAGAAGAAGGAATGGGTTATGCCATTTGTTTGGACCATATTATTAATGTGTCGGGCAACAGCAGCCTGTGTTTCCGGCCATTAGCCGGTTCCTTTGACCTTCCTATGCATATTGTCTGGAAAAAATATCAGATATTTACAAAGGCAGCGGATCAATTTCTGCAGGCGATGCGCAACGCCATCGACACTTTTCCGATATCCTCATCCATACAGATTGACTGATTCTTTATCTCCCGCGGGCACATGGCCTCCCCCTTGTTAATACAGGCATACACGGCTCTCGGATTCTTTGCGGTCATCCGCCAGAAGGGATACTTCCTAATGTGAGAAGTTTCTGCAGAATTCTCTGTAGTTGTAATCCCTCTCAGGGTGGCAGAGCACTGCAAAATCAATGGAATCAAACAGCTGATCGCTCCCTTTGCCGCAGAAGGTCAGTTCCTGTATCACATGATAAAACAAATCTGAGACAACAGCGGCATCATTGCCGAATACACCGCAGCCGAATGCCCCCAGAATCAGGTGACGGTAATCCTGCGACGCGGCAGTGAGCAGCACTCCCTGAATGCGCCGATACAGCATCATTTCATACTCCTGCTGCGACATCCCTTCCAGACCCAGGCGGATCATCGGAGCCGCGCAGCTCATGACAGAGATTGGAAATGGTTCAGAAAGTGTCTCCGAGGATGAATCCCTGATAACTTCCACACAGGGCGAAATCATCACGCCGTCCGAACCCATATGTGTCTTCCGTGCATTGTTATAATCATAATATTTCTTTGCCTCATCGCTTTCCAGAGAAAGTAAGAGAGATGTCCTGCGGCAGAGATCTTCCTCCTGCGCGCTGGCGCCTTTGCGGGTATGACCACCCGGATGCGTAGAGCTTGCCAGATTTAAAACTAAAACTCTTGGATCTGCTTCTCCATGTTCTTTCAATTCCAGATACTTTCTCTGTGCGAAAGCCAGAGCGTCGATATTTTCACAGCCAAACGTACAGCCTGACATTGCCTGCGGCCGACGTTCATCACTTCTCATATTATCTGAAGCAGCGACAATTTCAGCGGCAGAGACAGTTTCAGGAGCAGAAACTTCCTCTGTCCGCAGCGCATCAATATCCTCCGGCAAATACACCTGAATTTCCCGCATCTCTTCCAGAGAAAACTGCAGTTTGATTTCCCGCCCATCTTTTTCAAAGCTCCCTTTTTCCAGAATCTCCAGAGTATTCTCCAGTGTCTCGATATTCCTTTTCCTGTGCATTTCCTTCTGCCGTTCTCTTTCCTGAATCTCCTCTTCGGAAAGTCCTTTGTATTCCGCAGTCCACATCTGTGCTGCCATCTGTTTCATACGTTCTTCTTCAGATAATTTATTATTTGTCTGCTGATCAGCCATTTCCGTTCCACCTTTCTATCTGCTTGTGAAATACATCATCCTCTCAGTTTTCGGTTTATCCATTTTCATCCCGCAGTTTCTTTAACTTCCGGAAAACCTCATCAGAGCCTTCCCGGATATTCAGAGCTGCGGCCCGGTCAAAGCCGGTATGTCCCGGATTGATCTGGACGATGACCGCATCGCTTCTCCGGTAATTCCAGTAAACGCCTCCATAATTTCCCTGTGTTCCAATAACAAGAATCAGGTCAGCCTCTGAAATCCATTTTCTGGCTTTTCTGACGTCCGCATCCCACACACTGATATGGCTGTAAAGCGGCCAGGGAAGGATTTCTCCGCCGCACGCTTCGCATATCGGCAATTCCTCCTGTTTCCAGATTTCATAACCGTCATAATGCCGGCCGCATCTGGAACAGCAGTTAACCTGAAGACTTCCCTGAATCTCGGCGACATTTTGGGAACCGGCAATCGTATGCATGCAGTCCACATTTGTCGTGATGATCCCGGTTAGCTTTCCCTCCTCTTCCATCTCTGCCAGAGCATAATGAGCAAAGCTTGGCTGGTAGGAAAACATGTTATCCAGATAAGTTGGCAGAAAAGATCGGTAACTGTCCCCGGATCTGGGCGTAACACCGGCACGGCGGTTGGAAAGAGACATCTGCCAGTATGTCATACCTCCCCCGGCAACGGAAATGCCGGCTCCCGTAATGGCAACGATGCTGTGGCTGTGATCGATATCGTCAGCTAACTGTTGTATCTGATCCATGCCTCTGCCTCTAATAGAAAATTTCATAAGCGTCAACTCCTTTGTATTATAGAAACGATAATCAATCGTTTCCTGTGCGCCAGACACAAGGCTACGTCCCAGAAGGCACCCCTTCATCATTTACTGCCTTCTTCGGAAAAAAGATAACACCCATTAAAGAAATATCCTGTCTTCAATGGGTGTCCTTGTTTCTTCAATATTTTTTCAGATATAATTCACGGCAAGTGAAACGGATAATTCTCTCAGCCCGGCGCTGCCACTCTTGCTGTATCCGAGTGCAGCGGCAGAAACCGGTCTGAACCCTTCCGGAATTCCCATCTTCGCACACAGATCTGCGTTCTTTGCCAGAGCCTGCACACCACCCCAGAGATAAATATTATCGACACCCGCGTCCGTCGCGGCAATCAGCATATTCTCGATCACACAGGCGGCATTCGCGTATTCAATCCCCGGTGCCAACTGTTTCTCCGAAGCGGAAACAATGACCACGGCAGGTGCGCCATAGAAGAAATCTCTGGACTCCATTTTCATGGCAGCGGCGGTAGACTGATTGATCTCGTTCAGGATCTCTTTATTTCGGCATACGGTCAGATGAAGAGAGTCTCTCTTATTCGCGCCAATCGGAGCCTGGCAGCCTGCCTTTACAATCATATCAACAATCTCTTCGGGAACTGCCTTATCCTGGTCAAAATCCCGCGTTGATTTTCTTTTTGCAATCGCCTCTAAAGTCTGCATCAAAATTACCTCCTTAATGTAATCTAAGTAGCTACATTATATTGCGGTATAAAAGTAATGTCAAGAGCTACATTTGATTTTTCCAGATAAATCTGTTATACTCAATCCAATATTTATGTCGTAGGAAGAAGGTAGTCATATGCGCGTCAGTAAACGATTCTCACTTGCAGTACACGCCCTGCTGTTTGTTGTGGTTTTATCGCCCAAAAAGCGCGTGACCAGCACACTGGTTGCAGAAAGCACCGGGGCCAATGCCGTCACAGTCAGAAATTTATTCCTTGAATTATCTGACAGCGGCCTGCTGATCGCAACTGCCGGCAAAAACGGCGGAGTGCATCTGGCCAGAGCGCCGAAGGATATCACCTTATGGGATATTTATCAGGCTGTGGAAACACCGGATGCGGATGAAATTTTCAAAATGTATGAGGGAAGCGATACCTGTCCTGTCGGGAAGAATTTTTATCAGATCCTGTATCCGCACATGGAGTCTGCTGTCAATGCCATGAAAACAGATATGGAGCAGGTAACACTGGAGACTTTGGAGGGAGAACTGCATTCCCTGTTGAAGGAACTGCATGCAGAGAAGTGCCCATCTGATTTGCTCTGATTCTTCAGCAAAAACGGATATGGATGAGATATCAATTTTATTTTCTTGTAGCCCTATATTCACCAGATATAAGTTCTTACTTCGCAATTTCCTATCTACCGGGATTTTCTTCCATTCAGCCGCATGAATGTATTCTGCTGAAAACGGTTCTACGATTTCCGCTCTGCCGGAGACCTGCAGACCCTTCAATTTACCAAATCCATCGTATCGGTCATAAATGGCAAGACAGACAGATTTATTCTCCTCCA
>JAJBUA010000051.1 GCA_020860565.1 Clostridiales bacterium | reverse complement strand
TCTCGCCCTGCTGGCTGTCGCCTCCTTCCGGCATCTGTGGCATCTCGCCCTGCTGGCTGTCGCCTCCTTCCGGCATCTGTGGCATCTCGCCCTGCTGACCGCCGCCGGTATCTGGTCTCTGGCCGCCACCGCCTGGTCTCTGACCGCCGCCCTTGCTGTTATCCGCATCCTGCGCCGCTTCACCCTGACCACCGGCTCCATCCGGTCTCGGGCCGCCGCCCTTGCCACCGCCAGCATTCTGATCCGCTTCGCCCTGACCGTCGGCTCCATCCGGTCTCGGGCCGCCGCCCTTGCCGCCGCCAGCATTCTGGTCTGCTTCGCCCTGATCGCCGGCTCCATCCGGCCTCTCGCCGCCGCCTTTGCCTCCGCTACCCGGTATCTCACCGTCAGCCTCTGCATTGTCATCGGCGTCACTCTCGCTCTTCTCCTGAGATTTTCCTTCGCCATCACCTCTCTGGCTACCGCCGCTTCCCGGTCTGCCCGGACCGCCCATCTGCCCGCTGCCCGAACCACCCTGACCGCCGCTCCTGACAGCCAGCGTCAATTCTGTATCCGATACGGATTCCACCTGTCCGCTGACAGTTTCCGTCTGAACATCTTCCTGTGCACTGCTCTCCTGACTTTCTTCCGCAGCAGCAGTCTCCGCCACGGTCGTCTCTGCCGTTTTCGCAGCACTCCCGCAGGCCGTCAACATCAGACTGCCTGCCAGTGCCAGATAAACCAACGCTTTTTTTCTCATAATCTTCCTTTCCGGAGTTCAGAAAATCTCACTCTTTACTGCTCCATAATGTCAATCCTGATTGCTGTCGTACCATCTAACTGAATTCTTACAACCATATCTGCGGAGAGATCTGACAAAGATGCGCTTTCCTGATCCATACCCTTCGTAATCTCAGTCGAGGAACTGATCGTTACAACGGTTTCTTCCTCAGAGAATGTCATTTCTCCCATCTGACCTTCGCCCTCACCTTCCGGTCTCTCCGGCGGGGTCTCTCCTTCCGCCAGGCTCTCGCCCTCCGGCTTCTCCGGCGGGGTCTCGCCCTCTGCCGGCGTCTCACCTTCCGGTCTCTCTGGCGGAGTCTCGCCCTCTGCCGGTGCCTCGCCTTCCGGCTTCTCCGGCGGGGTCTCGCCTTCTGCTAATGTCTCACCTTCCGGTAATTCCGGCGGAGTCTCGCCCTCTGCCAGGCTCTCACCTTCCGGCCTGCCCATTCCATGACCGCCATGGCCGCCTTCTGCTGTCACTACCGTGATCGTGCTGTCGCCAACTGCTGTGATCTTTGCCATCACACTGCCGTCCTGCTCCGGTCTCTCACCCATCGTGCTCTCCGTCTCTTCGGCTGCCATCGATACCATATTGCCCAGCAGAACCGTCGCGCCTCCGGCTGCCGCCGCTACTAATATACCAGAACCTAATACCATGCCCGCAAATTTTCTTCTCATGTTCATAATAATGATTCCTCCTCATATTTATTCTGATTCAGAATTACTTCTGATGATCGAAGTCTAACATCCCAACCTGAAAAAAACCTTAAATTCACAAACTGTTCAAAATTTCCCTGCTGCCTTATGATACAATATACGCGATGGCAATGAGCAGTGCCAAAACAGTCAGAGGCAAATCGACTGCTCGCAGGCGTATTTGACTATGACTGTTTTGACAGGGCGAAGCCCGCGAATGAGAGAGCCGCAGGCTCTCGAACCTGCACTGCGGGGTTCTTAATAATTCAGAAAGGCTCACCATGAAGATATTAATTATAGAAGATGAAAAACGTCTGGCACAGACTCTTGCCAGTCTGCTGCGTCAGGCCGGCTACAGCGCAGATACCACAGGCAATGGCCTGACCGGTCTCGGTCAGCTCCGGAACGGAAACTACGATGCCGCGATTCTGGACGTCATGCTGCCCGGCATGAATGGTTTCGACGTGCTCCGGCAGCTGCGCGCCGACGGATATGACCTCCCTGTGCTGATGCTGACGGCGCGCTCCGATCTGTCAGACCGTGTCCGCGGCCTGACGTCCGGAGCTGATTATTATCTGACAAAACCATTTGAAAACGAGGAGCTGCTCGCCTGTCTGGCGGCAATCCTCCGGCGCGGCACCGCCGCCCCGCCCACGTCCGACATCCTGAAATTTGGCGATCTCATCCTGAATCTCTCCACCTCCACGCTCGTCTGCGGTGAGGCAAACGTGGCCTTAAGCGCCAGAGAACTTGACCTGATGAAACTTCTGATTCAGAGCAGCGGCCGTCTCCTGTCCAAAGAACAGATTCTCGACCAGGTCTGGGGGTATGACGCCGATGTCAACGCGAACAGTGTAGAGGCTTATATCTCATTCCTACGCAAAAAGCTCTCACATCTGTCCTCTCATGTACGGATCACCGTAGCAAGAAATCTCGGCTATAAGCTGGAGGTAGCGCCATGATCCAGAAACTGCGCCGCAAATTTATCCTGATTATGATGTCAACGGTCACCATCTTGCTTACGGTCATCTTTTTCAGCCTCTATTACTCTGCACGGCTAAATTATGAAAATCAGGGCTACGAGCAGCTGCGCGCGGCCTCCAGAGAAAGCCAGCCCAACCAGATGACACCGCACACGGATCCACACCAACCGGAAGCACTCGATACTCCCGGCACGACCCCGCCATCCGACAACTCACATGCCTCCAATGATCCCCGTCCACTTGACAGTGACCCGGATTCCAATGGTTCCACTCTGTCGGATGACAACGCTCGCCCTCAGGATCCGCTTTCGGAAGACAATTCTCCCGAACAGCGGCGCAGCCGCAATGAGACTCCTCTCCTCATCATCGACCTGTCGAAGGACGGCACACTTACCGTCGTCAAAAATCAGCTTGTCCGTTTTGAAGAAGTCGATGCCCAAGAGCTCGTCACTCTGGCCGATACCGTCGGCAGTCCCAATGGGCTGATCTCCGAACAGCATCTGCGTTTTCTAAAGGAAGATTCTACCCCCGGCAGGAGCCTGCGCTATGTATTTGCTGACACCTCCAGCGAGGAACGCTCCCTTCATTCCCAGCTGATCCATTCTCTGGTGATCGGAGTTGCTGCTTTTGCTGCATTTTTTCTCTTTTCCATTCTCCTCTCCCGCTGGATCACCGCTCCCGTTGAAGAAGCATGGAACAAACAAAACCGCTTTGTCGCTGACGCTTCCCATGAGTTAAAGACTCCACTCACAGTCATTCTTGCTAACATCGGCCTTCTCGCAAAATCTTCGACCGGCTTTACAGCAAATGACCGCGCCAGTCTCTCCCATATCCAGGCTGAGGCTACGCGTATGAAGCAGCTCACAGAAAGCCTTCTCACCCTCGCCCGCAGCGATTCCGGGCAATCTGCCGCCGATTTCCAACCGCTCGATCTCAGCTATCTGACTGACAGCTGTATCCTGACCTTTGAACCGGTTGTATTTGAAATGGGAAAAACGATCTCCTCGCAGATCAGCGCGGATATCCGGGTCAACGGAGATACTGAAAAGCTGCGCCGTCTGATTACGATCCTGCTGGACAATGCCTGCAAATACAGCAATCCGCAAAGCGAGATCACTGTCTCATTAAAACGCAGCCAGAGGGAAAGCAGCCTTTTAAAACGAAGTTCTCCTTCTGCCCTTCTCACCGTTACCAGCGAAGGGACGCCGCTTACCGACGAAGAAATCGAACATATCTTTCTTCGTTTTTACCGCACTGATCCCTCGCGTGGTACCATTCCCGGCTACGGGCTGGGACTGTCGATTGCCCAGACCATCGTTGACGAACATCACGGCCAGATCCGCGCCGTCTCTGATGGAGTCAGCAAAAATACCTTCCTCGTCTCGCTGCCGATGGAATCCTAACACCACCATGTCCCTCACCCGGCCCTGTGATCGAGTAGGAGGCGGCTTTTTGCCTCATACTCGCCGTGCTGGTTGCTGTGTGCCAGTGGCACACGCTTAGCAACGACCGTAGCGGAGCGTAGACCGCGTCCAGCGTCAGCTGGAATACTTCCTTACGCGCCCGTGTGCATAAAAAATCAGCCTCCGGTTTGTCCCTTCCAAACAAACCCGAGGCTGACTGCATCAATTCTCTTTTATCCTCCTGATTACTCCTGTTTCCCGGAATTCTGCAGATATGCTTCGATCTCGGAAAGCACACTGTCAACCGGCAGGCCATGAACCATACATGCCTCTTCCAGCGACTCACCGATCGAGGACGGGCAGCCCACACAGTGCATTCCGCACTGCATCAGGATATAAGCAATCCCCGGATCAAAATTCAACATCTCACCCATTGTCGTTTTCTTTGTAATTTGCATTTCTTTACACTCCTTATCTGGTTATCCGTTCAGCCGCCGGACCGGAAGCTGGGCGGACTGCTCTTCATCTCTTATATCATATCAGGTAATCCGGAAAAAACAAGTCTTTTTCGTCAGGATACCGTATTGCGGTACTCGATGGGAGTGATATTATATTTTTTCTTAAACTGCCGGTTAAAATGCTCCACATTCTGATATCCCGCGGCATATGCGATATTCTCCACGGTCATCGTGCTGTTGCGAAGCAGTGTCCGCGCCTTTTTCATACGGGCGTTAGTCACGAGTTCGCCGAAGGTCCTGCCGGATTTTTCCTTAATATAACGCGATACATACGGCTCGGAGAGATGAAATTCCTTCGCCATATCTGTCAGCGTTACCGTCTGATAGTTGGCCTGAATGAAATTCTGCATCTCAATCATCCGCTCATCCTGAATTTCCTCAATCTCTCTGGTATCCAGCATATGGTTGACAGCTACCACCAGTGCCTGGATCGACGCCTTGATAATATCCTCATCGATACCGACGCCCCAGTGCATCTTGCCCTGATACGTAACGCCCACATACGCCATCGCCCGCGACGACGAACCCTGGCTCAGCGCATGTTCCTCATAGACGCTCAGCTCATAACTGATATCAAAATACTGTTTGATCGTATTGGACACCGCATCCAGACGTCCATTGCCGTTTGCGCCTACCACACGGCTTTGGCCGTCGCGCACGATTGTCGCCTCCGCATAGATTCCGTTGACCTGTTTGAAATGACATTCCGGGATCGAGAAATGCGGCTGATCGCTGACGTATCTCTCGGTGAAGATATCATAAACCCACTGCGGAGACAGCTCTTTATGCTCCTCGTCGGATACCTGTTTCACCAGATAGCCCACTTCCTCGCGCATCTTTTCCGGAAGCGCGATACCGAAATTCTGCTTTAAGATATACGCGACGCCGCCCTTGCCGGACTGGCTGTTGATCCGGATCACATCGGCCTCATAAGTCCTGCCGACATCCTTCGGGTCGATCGGAAGGTACGGCACGGTCCACTTATCCGTCTCCTTCTCCTCATGCCACGCCATCCCTTTGGCGATCGCATCCTGATGAGAACCGGAGAATGCGGTAAATACCAGATCGCCCGCATATGGCTGACGTTCATAGACGCGCATGCGCGTAAATTTCTCATAAGCAGCCCGGATCGACGGCATGTCGGAGAAATCCAGTTCCGGATCCACACCGTGTGAGAAAAGATTCATCGCAAGCGTCACGATATCTACGTTGCCAGTGCGCTCACCATTACCAAAAAGCGTCCCTTCGATCCGGTCCGCGCCGGCCAGAATCCCCAGCTCAGCAGTCGCCACACCGGTTCCCCGGTCATTATGCGGATGCAGGCAGAGAGTCACGGAATCACGGTATTTCAGGTTCTTATGAATATATTCCAGCTGAGTCGCAAAGACATGCGGCATGGCGTTCTCTACCGTGGTCGGGATATTGATGATCACCTTCTTATCCGGCGTTGGCTTCCACACGTCAAGCACCGCGTTGCAGACCTCAAGTGCATACTCCACCTCGGTTCCCGGAAAACTCTCCGGACTGTACTGGAATGTAAAATTACCTTCCGTCTCAGCAGCCAGATCACGCAGCAGCACTGCTCCGTCTACCGCGATCTGCCGGATCTGATCCTTGTCCTTGCGGAATACCTGTTCCCGCTGTGCCACTGACGTCGAGTTATACAGATGCACCACTGCTCTCGGCGCGCCCTGCACTGCTTCGAAGGTTCTGCGGATGATGTGTTCCCTTGCCTGAGTCAGCACCTGGATCGTCACATCCTCCGGAATCATATTGCGCTCAATCAGCGCCCGACAAAAATTATATTCCGTCTCCGACGCAGCCGGAAATCCGACCTCGATCTCCTTAAAACCGATCTTTACCAGCAGTTCAAAGAACTGCAGCTTCTCATCGAGGCTCATCGGTTCAATCAGCGCCTGATTGCCGTCACGCAGATCAACCGAGCACCAGATCGGCGCCTTGTCTACATAATCCTTCTTTACCCAGTCGTAAGTACATACCGGCGGCATAAAATAGGCGCGCCGGTATTTTTCATAATTTCGCATTTTCTAATTCTCCTTTTCTATAAAATGGAATGATCATATGGCTATGTAAAAGCCAGCTGTTCCGCGCTTACGCGCAGCTGTGCATAAGTTCGATTACGAAAATCGAAGATTTTCTATCTCACTTATTTCACAAAAAAAGTCCTCCGTCCCTACAACCCGGTGACGGATTATAGAGACGAAAGACGATTCATTCTTTCGCGGTACCACTCTATTTCATGCTGTGCATGCTCTCTGGGCGCTATCACGCCTGGCCCCGGTAACGGAGGGCATCCGTCTCAGCCTACTGATTCTTTGTTCAGCCGGAAGCTCCAGGGGCAGTTCACTGCAGTTCTTTTTCTGCCTTGCACCCACCGGCAGCTCTCTGATAAAATCATCTGCAGTTACTATTCCCTATCTCAGCTTTTCCCTGTTGTCTGCACAGATTCTAACACATTTCACCCTGTTTTTAAATGATTAAATTTAATCAGTTGTATTGATCTTTTTTATCTTTTCGTGGCATCTTGCTCGTTTCGACCACAGGCGATCTGCAAAATACAACAGGCGCATCCTGTATTCTGCTGTTTAACTCGTCCGCAATCCATCCGACCCCACATAATAATCATCAATCCAGGTATCGGACGCCATCGTACCGTCCTCATAGAGATAATAATACTTTCCCGGCTGAGGCATTACCCATCCGGTCTGGACCACTCCGCTCTTATTTGCGTAATACCAGGAATCATTCTGATAAAACCAGCCGGTTGCCATCACGCCATACTCATCCAGATAATACGTTTCATCATCCACCGTACACCAGCCGGTCTGCCGGTATCCTCCGTCTGCCAGATAATACCATTTGCCATAAATCAACTGCCACCCATCCGTCAGGTACTCTCCCTCTCCGGTATCATAACGGCTTCCCTCCAGGTAATTGCGCCATTTACCGGTAGTAATTCCCTGCACAAGCTTTCCCCTGAAATCAATCTCCGGAGAAACCTTCCAGCTTCCATTATTGACATACGCCATCTCGCTGACTCTGGGTGTCGCGCGAACGACAAAGAAGTACGAATGCTGATCTTTCATATATTCCGAAAAATCACAGCTCGTCTCGCCCGTGCGGATAACCGCTACCGCATCCAGAGGATCTGCCCCCTCGTCGTCATCATAATAGTAAGCCCATTTCTCTGTATTTTCATTATATTCAATCTCCACATCATCCGCGATATAGAGCTTGACCTGATACTCATGCGCCTTCTTGACCGAAGTCCACTTTCCTACTGTGTCGCTCTCCCACCAGGCATGTTTGGGTGTTCCCAGCGTGATTTCCTCCACCTCTTTGTCGGAAGCATATACGGTCGCTGCCGGAGTGAACGGCTGTATCAACATCATGGAAAATGCCGCCACACCTAGTACCAGATGAACCAGCCCACGCACAGGCTTTTGCCTCCTTCTGTCCGATCTGCACTTTGACTTTTTTACTGCCCTGTCCATGGATTATCCTTTCTCTGCTCTATTGTCATAGCAACCCATTCGATGTCTGCCAAAATAAATAACGGATTTTCCGTGTATCCCGATTTGTGAAACTCACGGATATCTTTTCTAAGTATAATCGAAACCTGTGATATTTTTGTGATGCAGATATGATTGTCGCGTCAAATGCAAAAATCAGCGTTTCCAGTACCCGTCCTCGTTAATATAAAACGTATTAATCGTAACATTCCTTGCCTGAATCCCGGTATCCGGATAAAAATAGCACCAGTTCCCGTCTACTTCCTGCCAGCCGGACGCACGGCTCCCGTCTGAGAGGAAATAATACTCGTTTCCGTCTATGGAATACAGGCAGCCGGAAAACATGCAGCCTTCAAACGAATCCTTAGTCGGATTCAGATAGTAGGTATTCCCATCCACCGTCAGCCATCCGGTCACCATCACACCGTCGCCGCCAAAATAATAGTACTGATTATTGCGCAGCTGCCACCCGGTCAGCATCCTGCCGTCGGCACCAAAGAGATACCATTTATCATCCAGCTGCAGCCACCCATCCGTCAGATAGGTGCCGTCCGGATAGCGATAAAACCAGGAACCATTATCATAAATCCAGCCCACCTGTGAAGTACTCGCCGCCTCCAGCGCCGTCCCTGAGGAAATTCCCGTTCCATCCGAGACGTCCTCTTCGGCAATATAAAGCTCATCCGACTCCGTCCACTCACTGTTCTTTCCATATTCCTCATCCGAACTCGACTTCGCAATCGTCCGCACACGGAACGTATAAGTACCAGCTGTCGTCATATAGGGATAAAAATTGTAGGTTTTCGCCGTCGTTTCGATTGTCGTAATCTTCGACGAGCCACGCTTCAGCACAACCTCATATTTACCGCTGTCATTTTCATCCGGCTCTTCCCATTTCGCAGTACCACGTGTATTATCCTTCCAGTAAGCCTCCTCCGGCGGATCAAATTCTCCTTCAACCGCATCCACCCTGATCTTTACAACCAGATCATCTCCTTTTTTACTTGCGCTGACAAAAGTGCCATTGCGGATCGTCACATTACTGGATCGATAGCTTCCCTTAAAATAATAATCATCCGTGTCATACGGCGAGAGGTACACCTTCATCACCGGTTTGTCGCCAACCTCCATCGTCCTGCTCTCAGACGTTACCCACTCCGCGTCATAAATATAATACTTCGTACCGGACACACTGACCGTAATCCCGCCGGAAGACGCAGTCTTATCGTCTGTACCAAAATCAATCCCCGGCAAAGTCTCGCCCGCTTCCAGATCAGAAGAAATCCGGATCGTAACCGATGAGATCACATGCCCGGAAGCAAACGCCGGCGACGCACAAAAGATACACAACAGCAACGCGATCAACGCACAGGCTGCCCGCCGCGAAGCACTTTTGCAATTATACATGCGTTTTCTATGTCTTTCGTCCATATCTCTCCCTCCCATCTGGTCAGGCAACGTTCCGGTTCCCTACTGCCAATTAATAATCACAGGTGACAAAATTTAACCTTATTATCTATCTGATTTCATTATAAGCAGATTACGAACAACGGTCAACTTACGATATTCTTACCTTGGAGGATATTCTTTTCTCTCAGGGACGAACGATTCACCAAGCAAAAAGGGATGCCAAAACATCGGCATCCCCAAATGATTGCTTCCATTATATACTTCTTACACCAGCTCCAGCAGCACAACCATCGCGCCGTCGCCCTTGCGCTGACCAATCTTCACAATACGTGTATAACCACCATTGCGGCCCGCATACTTCGGTGCGATCTCTTCGAACATCTTCTTCGGAAGATCCACAGCCTTTGTGTTCTTCTTTTTACCAGCTGCAGCAGTCGGAACCTCGGTTACTCCATAGAATACCTTCACCATCTGATGACGGGCATGAAGTCTGGAGGGAAGATCTTTTTTGATCTCTTTCTGAACTTCGTCATATACGGTAACCTTCTTACCGTTAACTACCTCTTTGACCCGCTTGCCGTTGGCATCCTTGCGCGGCACCTTTGCGGTAACCGTTACGGTCTCAAAGTTGTCCTTTTCCTTCACTGCCAGTGCGATCAGACCCTCCGCAATCTTGCGGACTTCCTTTGCTCTGGCTTCTGTCGTCTGGATCTGTCCATGATACAGAAGTGCTGTTACCTGGTTGCGAAGTAATGCTTTTCTCTGATCGGAAGTTTTTCCGAGTTTTCTATAACCTGACATTTTTTAATTCCTCCATATTGAATGTGGAGAGCGGTTCCACGCTCATCGGACTTATCAGAACCGCATCTTCCTGATTGTTTTATCATACGTACCGTCGCCCGCTTCCTTTGGTCTTACGGCTCCGGCAACGTCTGTCTTACTCTTCGCTCGGATTCAGCTGAAGTCCGAGTTCTTTTAACTTGGCCAACACTTCATCCAGGGACTTACGGCCAAGGTTACGAACCTTAATCATGTCCTCCGGTGTGCGGTTGCACAGTTCTTCGACTGTATTGATGCCGGCACGCTTCAGGCAATTATACGAACGCACGGAAAGTTCCAGTTCATCAATATTCATCTCCAGAACCTTTTCCTTCTCGTTGTCTTCCTTCTCGACCATCACCTCCGCCGTTCTGGCGTTCTCGGAAAGGTCAATGAAAAGATTCAGATGCTCGCTCAGCACCTTTGCCGCCAGGCTCACAGCCTCATCCGGCGCCAGCGCCCCGTTGGTATAAACATCCAGCGTCAGCTTGTCAAAATCGGTAACCTGTCCCACACGGGTATTCTCAATCGACATATTGACACGCTCCACCGGGGTATAGATGGAATCAACCGCGATAACACCGATCGGCAGGTCGTCAGACTTATTTTTATCTGCGCCCACATAACCACGGCCGTTGGTAATGGTCAGTTCCATATAAAACCGATTGTCTGTGCCGCCGTTCAGGGTGGCGATCACCTGTTCCGGATTGATAATCTCAATATCCGGATCCACCTGAATATCCGCTCCGGTAATCACACCCTCACCCTCATACTCGATAAAAGCGGTCTTGGGTTCATTTCCTTCGCTGTTATTTTTAATAGATAAGCTCTTGATGTTCATGATGATCTCAGTTACATCTTCCTTGACTCCCGGAATCGAACTGAACTCATGCAAAACGCCGTCGATTTTAACCTGGCTGACTGCTGAACCCGGCAGAGAAGAAAGCATAATTCTTCTCAGGGAGTTGCCCAACGTGGTGCCGTAGCCTCTCTCAAGTGGTTCAACAACAAACTTGCCATATTTCTTATCATCTGAAATCTCAACAATCTCAATGTTTGGTTTTTCAAAATCGAACACGACTATAGCCCCTCCTTCTGGGTAATCTATCGGGGATTGTCTTCTCAATGCGTCTATACATTACTTAGAATACAACTCGACGATAAGCATTTCGTTTACCGGAACATCAATTTCTTCTCTGGTCGGAAGCGCCTTTACGCTGCCCTTTAAGTTTTCCTGATCGACATCCAGCCATGCCGGGATCAATCTGCCGCCGGTCACTTCCAGGATCTCTTTATATCTCGCGGAAGACTTCTTATTTTCCTTAACCTCGATCACATCACCGGCCTTCACAAGATAAGACGGGATGTTGACGCACTTGCCGTTTACCAGGATGTGCTTGTGATCCACGATCTGTCTGGTCTCTCTTCTGGTGCGGCCGAATCCCATACGGAATACGACATTGTCCAGTCTGCGCTCCAGCATGATCATCAGATTCTCACCGGTCTGTCCGCCCATCTTATCTGCTTTCGCATAATAGTTGCGGAACGGCTTTTCCAGAACACCGTAAATGAATTTGGCTTTCTGCTTCTCACGAAGCTGCATGCCATACTCACTTACTTTTCTGTTTGCTCTCTTTAATTCTCTGTTTGATTTTTTGTCAATTCCTAAATAGACAGGATCTAAACCAAGAGATCTACATCTTTTAAGAACAGGAACTCTATCTACTGCCACTTTTCGTACCTCCTATCAATCTCTGTCAATTAAACTCTTCTGCGCTTTGGCGGACGGCATCCGTTATGAGGAACCGGAGTTACATCCTTAATACTGGTTACTTCAATACCACAGGCGGAAAGAGCACGGATCGCTGCTTCGCGTCCGGAGCCCGGACCCTTCACCATAACGTCGACAGATTTTAAACCATGTACGATAGCTGCCTTAGCGGCAGTCTCTGCAGCCATCTGCGCTGCATATGGAGTAGATTTCCTTGAACCTCTGAATCCCAGGCCACCGGCGCTTGCCCATGAAAGAGCATTGCCCTGAGCATCCGTC
Organism: Clostridiales bacterium; assembly: GCA_020860565.1. Classification (GTDB taxonomy): domain Bacteria; phylum Bacillota; class Clostridia; order Lachnospirales; family Lachnospiraceae; genus Brotaphodocola. The sequence goes on along the minus strand of JAJBUA010000051.1, from coordinate 13,421 downwards.
AACGTAACGATGGTGTTGTTGAAGGATGACTTGATGTGTGCCTGTCCGCGTTCAACGTTTTTCTTAACACGCCTTTTTGTCACTTTCTTAGTAGACGCTTTTTTAGCCATTTTAAACTAACCTACTTTCTCGAATTACTGAATCCTGTTTCCTGCTTTTAAAACATGCAACCTGATTCGCGTTAATTATTTCTTCTTATTCGCTACAGTCTTGCGGCGGCCTTTACGGGTTCTCGCGTTCGTCTTGGTCTTCTGTCCGCGAACCGGCAGACCCTTCCTGTGACGGATACCGCGATAGCAGCCAATCTCCTGCAGTCTCTTGATGTTCATCGCGATCTCTCTGCGAAGATCACCTTCTACTACCTGAGATTCCGCAATTACGGCTGAAATACGTCTTACCTCGTCATCGGTCAGATCCTTGACACGGGTATCCGGGCTGACACCTGCCTCGGCAAGAATACGATTGGAACTCGTTCTGCCAATGCCATAGATGTAAGTCAAGCCGATTTCAACACGTTTTTCTCTTGGTAAATCAACACCTGAAATACGAGCCATGTGCGTCGTACACCTCCTTTATTTTCTCAACCTTGTTTCTGTTTGTGCTTCGGATTTTCACAGATTACTCTGATGATGCCTTTGCGTTTAATGATCTTGCATTTGTCGCAAATCGGTTTTACCGATGCTCTTACTTTCATGGCAATTCTCCTTTCTTCTATGCCCAAAAGGGCAAAGTACACCCTCCATCTCAACAAAGTCGCCATAACAGTATAACACTATGAGTTTTCGAATGCAAGCATTATTTTACATTTTTTGTAATCTCATTTTTGTTTCTGCTGTCTGGTTTTTGTCCGGGCGGTAGAATTTATTTATCTCTCCAGATAATCCTTCCCTTGGAAAGATCATACGGAGAAAGCTCAATCGTAACCTTATCCCCCGGAAGAATCCGGATATAATTCATACGGAGCTTTCCGCTGATATGTGCGAGAACCTGATGGCCGTTTTCCAGCCGCACCTGAAACATTGCGTTCGGCAGTTTTTCCACCACGGTTCCTTCTATTTCAATAACGTCTGCTTTTGACATGTCCAACCTCCTAAAACTTGTAACATCAACGCAAAGATAAGATCTCCGGCTCACCCTCTGTAATCAGGATCGTATTCTCATAATGTGCCGAGAGCGAACCATCCATGGTCACGACCGTCCAGTCATCATCCAGCCAAGCGACCGCTGCGCTTCCCATATTGATCATCGGCTCAACCGCCAGCGTCATCCCGGCCTGCAGACGGATCCCTCTCCTCTTCTGCGCGAAATTCGGCACTTCCGGATCTTCGTGGAGATGACTCCCGATCCCATGACCGACCAGATCTCTCACAACTCCATAACCAAACCGCTGTGCGTAAGCCTGCACCGCCGACGATATGTCATTCAGATGATTACCGGCTTTTGCGTAACGGATCCCTTCAAAAAAGCTCTCCCGTGTAACCCGGATCAGCCGCTCAGCCTCCGGACGGATTGTGCCTACCGCATGTGTCCGCGCGGCATCCGAATGATAACCATGCCAGATCACACCGGCATCCAGACTGACGATATCGCCGTCTTTTAAGATACGATCCTTATGCGGGATTCCATGAACCACTTCATCATTCACAGAAACGCAGATAGAAGCAGGATAGCCATTGTAATCTTTAAAAGAAGGGATGCAGCCATATCCCCGGATCAGTTTCTCGCCCAGCTGGTCGATCTCCAGAGTCGAGATGCCCGGGCGGATCGCCTGCCCCAGTTCTTCATGTACTGCTGCCAGGATCCGTCCGGCTTCTCTCATGAGTTCAATTTCTCTTTGCGATTTAATCGTCACAGACATGATTATGCCTCCAGCATTGTGACAATGTCAGCAAATACTTCGTTCAGATCCTTTGTGCCGTCAACCGAGACAAGAATGCCCTCATTATTATAATAATCAATCAGCGGCTGTGTCTGCTCATGATAGACACTCAGGCGCTTCTGCACCGTTTCCGGCTTATCGTCGTCCCTGAGGATCAGCTTCTCTCCGCAGACGTCGCAGATATTTTCGACCTTCGGAGCGTTATAAACGATATGATAAGTCGCTCCGCAGCCCACACAGGCTCTCCTGCCGGACATACGGTTGACAATCGCTTCATCCGGAACATCCACATCAATCGCATAATCAATCATCTCTCTGCGGTCATCCAGAGCTTTCGTCAGGCTCTCAGCCTGCGGAATCGTACGTGGGAATCCATCGAGGATATAACCGTTTGCACAGTCTTCCTTACTGATGCGGTCAAGCAGCATCTGGATCGTCACATCATCCGGTACCAGCTGTCCCTGATCCATATAAGATTTTGCCAGTTTGCCCAGTTCCGTGCCGCCTTTGATATTGCTGCGGAAAATATCTCCGGTTGAAACGTGCGGCACCCCATATTTCTCCGCGATCATCTTTGCCTGCGTACCCTTTCCTGCCCCCGGTGCGCCCAACATAATAATCTTCATCCTTTACCCTCCTTCAAGCTTCTGCAAGAAAAGCTGCTGCATATCCGCTGCGGCAGCTCTTCTCTCACTGTTTCTTTATCATTCGCTCAGAAAACCCTTGTAGTTTCTCACAACAACCTGTGACTCGATCGCCTTATAGGTCTCCAGGACGACACTGACAATAATGATCAGGGACGTACCCAGGAATGACATACGGCTGACTGTAAAGATTCCGGATACGATGATCGGGACAATGCTCACGATGATCAGACCGCAGGCGCCGATAAATACAATATAGTTCAAAAGATTATTTAAATAATCCGAAGTAGGCTTGCCAGGACGGATGCCTGGGATAAAGCCGCCCGCCTTCTTAATATTATTGGCCACTTCAAGCGGGTTGAAGGTAATCGAGGTATAAAAGTACGCAAAAAGTACAATCAATACCAGATAAATCACCATACCGATCGAGTAAACCGGCATCTCCGGACGGAACCAATAAGACGAATTCAGTACCATCAGGATCCTACCGCCAATCGTGGTGTAATCCACCTGAAAAAACTGCGAGATCACGACCGGGAACGACATGATGGAGGAAGCAAAGATCACCGGGATAACGCCGGCGGTATTTACCTTTAACGGGATGTGCGAACTCTGTCCGCCTACCATCCGCCTGCCCACCATCTTCTGAGAATACTGAACCGGAATCCTGCGTTCTCCGTCATTTAAGATGATAACGAATACAACCATCGCTACGATGCACGCGAGAATAATAACCGCATATACCGCCGCAAACGCAATCGGCTGACCCGCCAGGAAACGGGTATACAGCGTATTCACGTCCGACGGAAGCGAGGATACGATATTGTACAGAAGCACAATCGAGATACCGTTTCCGATCCCGTATTCCGTAATCTGCTCACCGATCCACATCAGGAACGCGCTTCCGGCCGTCATCGCCGCGATCGCGACAATCACGCTCCAGGCGTTATACTCAATCAACAGTCCCTGTGCGCCGAAACCAACAGCCATCGCCGTAGACTCCAGCAGCGCGAGCGCAACTGTCAGATAACGGGTATACTCCGCAATTTTACGTCTTCCATCTTCACCTTCCCGCTGCATCTCTTCCAGTTTTGGAATTGCGATTGTGAGAAGCTGCATAATGATGGAAGATGTGATATACGGAGTAATGCTCAATGCGAAAACGGACATCGAAGAAAATGATCCGCCCGTCATCGCATTAAAAAACCCAAACGCATCTGTAGTCTGATTCGCGAAGAAATCCGCGAAAAAAGACGTCTCGACTCCTGGAACCGGCAGCTGAGAACCAAACCGGATCACTACCAGCATGATGGCCGTAAAGATCAGTTTCTTCCTGAGTTCCTTTACCTTCCATGCATTTCGGAGCGTATTTAACATATCAGATCACCTCGCAGGTTCCACCTAAAGCCTCGATTTTTGCCTTAGCACCCTCACTGAATGCATTTGCTTTTACCGTCAGCTTTTTGGTTAACTCACCATCGCCGAGGAGCTTTACACCATCGCGGGCATCATGGATGATTCCCGTCTCAAGAAGTGTGTCTACAGTAACTACAGAATCATTTTCAAAGCGCTCTAAAACGCTGATATTGACAGCGACGATATCCTTAGAGTTGCGGTTGGTGAAACCTCTCTTCGGAAGACGTCTGTATAACGGCATCTGTCCGCCTTCAAAACCTGGTCTCGGAGCGCCGGAACGTGCCTTCTGTCCTTTATGACCCTTACCAGCGGTCTTACCGTTGCCGGATCCATGTCCACGGCCTCTTCTGAAATTGTTGCTGTGCGTAGAGCCAGCAGCAGGCTGTAAATTTGATAAATCCATTACACTTGCACCTCCTTACTTCGATATCAGATCTCTTCTACTTTTACTAAATGGCGCACATGCCAGATCATGCCTCTGACCGCGTCATTGTCCGGAAGTTCAACCGTCTTGTGCATCTTTCTTAAGCCCAGAGCTTCTACCGTAGCTCTCTGCTTCGGAATGGCACCAATCGGGGATTTGACTAATGTTACCTTTAACTTTCCTGCCATCTCTTTCTCCTCCTTAGCCTAAAATCTCGTCTACGGATTTGCCGCGCAGTCTCGCATAATCCTCCGGATTCTTGATCTTGGTCAGGCCATCAAGTACCGCGAATACGACGTTGACCTTATTGTTGGAGCCAAGAGACTTGGTACGGATATTCTTGATACCAGCCAGCTCCAGAATCGCTCGGGCAGGACCGCCGGCGATGATACCAGTACCTTCCGGAGCTCTCTTCAGGAGCACCGTGGAACTGCCGTATTTGGCGATATAGTCATGAGGGATACTCTTGTTATCATCAATGGCAACGGTTACCAGATTCTTCGCAGCCGCTTCTCTTCCTTTGCGGATCGCCTCCGGAACCTCAGCTGCCTTGCCCAGGCCAGCGCCTACATGTCCGGCGCCGTCTCCAACTACAACCAGCGCGGAGAATCTCGGTGTACGACCGCCCTTAACCGTCTTGGATACACGACGGATCGCCACCACATTATCGTTTAATTCCAATGTATTTGGGTCAATAATAGTACGCTTCATGCTGTTTCTCCTCCCTTAGAATTTCAGGCCGGCTTCGCGGGCCGCGTCTGCCAGTGCCTGTACCTTGCCCTGGTAAATATAGCCGCCTCTGTCAAATACGACTTCCGTGATGCCTTTTTCCAGCGCTCTCTTTGCGACAAGAGTTCCAACATAAGCTGCTGCTGCCTTATCATTGGTATGATCCAGTTCTGCCTGTACATCCTTTTCCAGAGTAGAAGCGGATGCCAGAGTGTGACCGATCGAATCATCAATCACCTGAGCATACATATGATTGTTGCTTCTGTAAACTGCCAGACGGGGTCTCTCTGCGGTACCCGCAAAGTGGTAACGTGATCTGGTATGTTTTTTAACGCGAACTTCATTTCTTGATTTCTTTGTGATCATTTTCGCACTCTCCTTACTTATTTCTTACCAGTCTTACCAACTTTACGTCTGATCGTCTCATCCGCATACTTGATGCCTTTGCCCTTATACGGCTCAGGCTCTCTCTTGCCTCGGATCTCAGCCGCGTACTGGCCTACTTTTTCTTTATCAATACCTTTTACGATAACCTTATTCTGACCATCCAGGACGGTCTCAATTCCATCCGGGTCAATCATGTCGACCGGGTGAGAATAACCCAGGTTAAGGGTCAGTTTATTGCCCTGTTTGAAAGCTCTGTAACCCACACCATTAATTTCAAGAACCTTCTGATAACCATCCGTAACACCAACCACCATATTATTGATCAGCGTTCTGGTCAGACCATGCAGAGACTTGATTCTCTTGGTATCATTCGGTCTGGTTACTTCAATATGGCCGTTTTCTTCTTTAATTGTCAGCTCCGGTGACAGGGTACGCTCCAGAGTACCCTTCGGACCCTTTACGGTCACTTTATTATCATCCGCGATCGTAACGGTTACACCCGCCGGAATCGCGATCGGCAGTTTTCCTATACGTGACATGCCTTTACCTCCACTTAAATTTTCGGAAAGGATCTTTGATCCTCTCTGTTTTCAGTTTTTGCGGGAAAGTTACCACACAAATGCGATAACCTCACCGCCGACTCCCAGTTTACGCGCTTCCTTATCTGTGATCACGCCCTGGTTCGTCGAAATAATTGCGGTGCCGAGTCCGCCAAGGACCTTCGGCAGCTCATCCTTCGCCGCGTATACACGCAGGCCGGGTTTGGAAATTCTCTTGATACCGGTGATAACCTTTTCATTTTTATCAGCGCCATATTTCATGGTGATGCGGATGGTCTTGAAGATCCCATCCTCTACGATATCATATTTCTTAACGTAGCCTTCCTTTACAAGGATATCGGCGATCGCCAGCTTCATCTTGGACGAAGGCACGTCTACGGTATCATGTTTAGCAGTATTTGCGTTACGGATTCTGGTAAGCATATCTGCGATTGGATCACTCATAGTCATGGTAGATTATTCCTCCTTGTTTGTTTACTATGCCGTTTCCGAAAAACCGGTTTCTTACCAGCTGGCCTTTTTTACGCCCGGGATCTCACCCTTGTAAGCCAGTTCACGGAAGCAGATACGGCAGATTCCGTATTTTCTCAAATATGCATGCGGACGTCCGCAGATTCTGCAGCGGGTATATTCTCTGGTGGAGAACTTCGCCGGACGCTGCTGTTTGATTTTCATTGAAGTCTTTGCCATCGTTCCTTCCTCCTAATTATTTCGCAAACGGCATATTGAATAATCTCAAAAGTTCACGTGCCTCTTCATCGGTCTGAGCGGTTGTAACAAAGATCACGTCCATACCTCTCACCTTGTCAACTTTATCATATTCAATCTCCGGGAAAATCAGCTGCTCCTTGATACCCAGCGCGTAATTTCCCCTGCCATCGAAAGCATTCGGATTGACTCCGCGGAAGTCACGTACACGAGGCAGTGCCAGGTTGATCAGACGATCAACAAACTCGTACATCTTTTCGCCGCGCAGCGTAACCTTGCATCCGATCGCCATACCTTCTCTGATCTTGAAGTTTGCCACTGACTTTTTCGCCTTTGTGGTAATTGGCTTCTGACCGGAAATGATTTCCAGATCCCTGACTGCAGAGTCAAGGAGCTTGGAGTTTTCTTTCGCGTCGCCGACACCCATGTTGATTACAACCTTGTCAAGCTTCGGCACCTGCATGATATTCGTATATCCGAACTTTTTTGTCATCGCGTCAACGATTTCGTTCTGATAAATCTCTTTTAATCTAGCCAACTCTCTTTTCCTCCTCTCTGCCGTCAGTCAATCACCTTGCCGGTCTTCTTGGCAATGCGGACCTTCTTGCCGTCCTTCTCGCCGAAACCGACTCTGGTTGCCTTGCCGTCAACATACAGCATTACATTTGAAATATCCATAGCCGCAGGCTGCTGTACGATGCCGCCCTGAGGATTGCCGGCGCTCGGTTTGGTGTGCTTGGTTACCATATTGCAGCCTTCCACAACAACCTTGCCGCCCTTTACGAGCTGGACTTTGCCGGTCTTGTCTTTATCTTTTCCTGCGATCACGATTACCGTATCGCCTTTTTTGATTTTCTGCACAGTCGTTCCCTCCTTACAGTACTTCCGGAGCCAGGGAAACAATTCTCATAAACTGTTTCTCACGCAGCTCTCTGGCAACCGGCCCAAAAATACGGGTCCCTCTCGGGGTCTTGTCATCTTTGATAATGACTGCGGCATTTTCATCGAAACGGATGTAGGAACCATCTTTGCGGCGCATACCCTTTACGCTGCGCACTACAACAGCCTTAACTACATCGCCCTTTTTCACAACGCCTCCTGGTGTTGCATCTTTTACGGTAGCGACGATGACGTCCCCGATCCGTGCATATCTTCTTGTTGAACCGCCCATTACCCGGATACAAAGCAGTTCCTTGGCTCCGGTATTATCAGCGACCTTCAACCTGCTTTCCTGCTGAATCATATCTGTACTCCTTCCTGAACGGCTTTACTTAGCCTTTTCGATAATCTCAACCAGTCTCCATCTTTTATCCTTCGACAACGGCCTGGTCTCCATAACTTTAACGGTATCGCCCATGCCGCACTCGTTTTTCTCATCATGTGCTTTTAACTTGACGGTTTTCTTAACGATCTTGCCGTATAACGGATGTTTGGTACGGTACTCAATCGCAACGACGATTGTCTTGTCCATCTTATCACTGACGACTTTACCGATACGGGTTTTTCTAAGATTTCTTTCCACGGTTATATTCTCCTTTCAAACCTTAAGCCAGTCGGGATTTCTCTGTAATAACAGTCTGAATCCTGGCGATATTCCTGCGAACCTCTTTGATGCGGCTGGTGTTATCCAGCTGGTTGGTCGCGTTCTGGAATCTCAAGTTGAAAAGCTCTTTCTTTGCAGCTACTAACTCTTCCTTTAACTCTACAGCTGTTTTCGACTGCAGGTTTTCCACGTATTTATTTGTTTTCACTGTTATCACCGCCTTCTAAATCTGCCTTGGAAACAATTTTGCATCTGCAGGGCAATTTATGCATCGCAAGACGAAGTGCTTCTTTCGCTATCTCCTCCGGTACGCCGGCGATTTCAAACATCACGCGGCCCGGCTTTACAACAGCTACCCAGTACTCCAGCGCGCCCTTTCCGGAACCCATTCGGGTCTCAGCAGGCTTCGCCGTAACCGGCTTATCCGGGAAAATCTTGATCCATACTTTACCGCCACGCTTAATATAACGGGTCATGGCGACACGGGCAGCCTCGATCTGGTTGGATTTGATCCAGCACGGCTCAACCGCTACCAGGCCATAATCACCATAAGTGATTGTATTTCCTCTCAGCGCCTTTCCTGCCATCGATCCACGGAACTGCTTGCGGCGCTTAACTCTCTTCGGCATTAACATTTATTTATCGCTCCCTTCCCTTTTTCCTTTCTGAGGAAGTACCTCGCCTTTGTAGATCCAGACCTTTACGCCAAGCTTGCCGTAGGTCGTATCTGCCTCAGCGAATCCATAGTCAATATCTGCTCTCAGAGTCTGTAACGGAATCGTGCCCTCGCTGTAAAACTCTCCGCGCGCGATATCCGCGCCGCCCAGACGGCCGCCTACATAAGCCTTGATTCCCTTGATACCGGACTTCATCGCGCGTCCCATCGTGGACTTCATCGCACGACGATAGGAAACACGGTTCTCCAGCTGCTGTGCGATACTCTCGGCAACCAGCTGAGCGTCACGGTCCGGTCTCTTGATTTCTTTGATGTCGATAAACAGTTTCTTATCCGTGAGCTTCTGAACTTCCTTTTTCAGCTTCTCGATCTCTGCTCCGCCTCTGCCGATGACCACACCCGGTTTTGCCGTATAGATCACGCATTTTACGCGGTCGGAAGCACGCTCGATTTCGATTTTGGAGATTCCTGCGCTGTGCAGTTTCTTTTTCAGGAATTTACGGATATTATAATCTTCAATCAGGTAGTCGGAGAAATTGCCGCCCTCTGCATACCATCTGGACTCCCAATCTTTAATAACACCGACTCTCAATCCATGCGGATTAACTTTCTGTCCCATATTTGCCTCCTATTATCTTTCATTCAGCACAACGGTAATGTGGCTGGTGCGCTTCTCGATCCGGTACGCGCGGCCCTGTGCCCTCGGTTTGATACGTTTCATGGTCGGTCCCTTGTTTGCGTAGCACTCCTCCACGTAAAGTCTGGAACGATCCATACCATTGTTATTCTCTGCGTTTGCCGCTGCGGATTCGAGCAGCTTCTTCAGCAGAGAAGAGGCATATCTCGGATTATAAGTTACAATACCGATTGCGGTATCGATATCTTTGCCACGAATGGCATCCAGTACAAAGCATGCTTTCTGAACGGAAACACGCGCATAAGACAGCTTTGCTGAAGGTCTGGTGTCCTTCTGGTCATTTCTTTCTCTCTTGATCTGACTTCTATGTCCTTTAGCCATTGCTAATAAACCTCCTTTCAGTTATGATCAGCGTCTGCTCTTCTTTTCGTCTTTTCCATGGCCTCTGTAAGTTCTTGTCGCTACGAACTCACCAAGCTTATGGCCTACCATATCCTCAGTAACATATACCGGGACGTGCTTTCTGCCATCATGAACTGCGAAAGTATGTCCAACCATCTGCGGGAAGATTGTGGAACGGCGGGACCAGGTCTTAATTACCTGTTTCTGTCCTGCGGCGTTCAGTGCGTCTACCTTTTTCAGCAGGCTCGCATCTGCAAATGGTCCCTTTTTTAATGAACGTGCCATAGGTTTCTAATCCTCCTTCGATTATTTGATGGTCTTGCCGTCGCGTCTTCTGACGATCAGCTTATTGGACTGTTTCTTCTTCTTACGAGTCTTCAGACCCAGAGCCGGTTTGCCCCACGGAGTAGACGGACCCGGACGGCCGATACCGACCTTGCCTTCACCACCACCATGCGGATGGTCATTCGGGTTCATAACAGAACCGCGGACGGTAGGACGAATACCCATGTGACGCTTTCTGCCGGCCTTACCATAGTTGATCAGGTTGTGATCGCCGTTTCCTACCACACCGATTGTCGCGCGGCAGGCGATCGGAACCATTCTCATCTCACCGGAAGGAAGTCTTAAAGTAGCATATTTGCCTTCTTTTGCCATTAACTGAGCGCTGTTGCCCGCTGCACGGACCATCTGTGCGCCTCTGCCCGGGAAGAGCTCAATATTATGAATCTGAGTACCAACCGGGATTGCGGACAGCGGCAGGCAGTTGCCCACACGGATCTCTGCGTGCTCACCGCTCATGACCGTCATGCCGTCTGTCAGTCCGGCCGGAGCCAGGATATAAGCCTTTTCCCCGTCTGCATAACAGATCAGAGCGATATTTGCTGAACGGTTCGGATCGTACTCGATACCGATTACCTTAGCCGGGATGCCGTCTTTTTTATTTCTCTTAAAATCAATGATTCTGTATTTCTTCTTAGCGCCGCCGCCGCGATGACGAACGGTAATGCGGCCCGTGTTATTGCGGCCGGAATTCTTCTTTAACGCTTTTACCAGAGACTTTTCCGGAGTGGATTTGGTAATCTCACTGTGATCAGAACCGGTCATCTGTCTTCTGGAAGGTGTATATGGGCGATATGTTTTAATTCCCATGCTGTTTACTCCTTTCAATCGTCCACGCCGTGCGTTTTTCAACGCATCCGCGCGTGTCGTTTCTCACGGCACAGTAAATTATCCTGCTTACTGCCTGCCGTATAATCTTCTTTTCGCTGAGTCGAGTCCGGAATTATAATCCCGCGAAGATCTCGATCTCCTTGCTGTCCTCGGTAAGCTGTACGATTGCTTTCTTGGTAGCGGCGGTCTTGCCGAAGGTCATGCCCCTTCTCTTTGTCTTGCCGTCCAGATTCATCGTATTGACCTGCTTTACCTTGGTTCCCGGAAACATCTTTTCAACAGCTTCCTTAATCATGCTCTTATTCGCGTCAGTGTGAACCAGAAATGTATATTTCTTATCGCCCATCGCGTTCATGCTCTTCTCGGTAACGACCGGTTTGAGAATGACATCATAATACTGAATGTTTGCCATTATGCGTACACCTCCTCGATGTTTGCAACGGCAGCCTTAGAAGCTACCACGGTATTATATTTCAGAATGTCATATACATTGATCGTATTGACATATGCAGTCTTTACTTCCGGAAGGTTTCTCGCAGACTTCACAACGTTGTCGCTGTCCTCACCTACCACAACCAGCGCCTTGGATACTTTCAGGTTATCCAGAACCGCTTTGAATTTCTTTGTCTTGATCTCGTCCAGCTTCAGGTCATCAACCACGATGAACTTGTTTTCCTGGACTCTGCTTGTCAGCACGGACTTTAAGGCTGCTCTCTTTTCCTTCTTATTTAAACGAATCGTGTAGTCTCTCGGAGCGGGAGCAAATACAACGCCGCCGCCGGTCCACTGCGGTGAACGGTTGGAGCCCTGTCTTGCATGGCCGGTTCCTTTCTGTCTCCACGGTTTTCTGCCGCCGCCGGATACTTCAGCGCGGGTTTTTGCTTTCTGTGTGCCCTGGCGCTTATTGGCAAGCTGTGCAACGACTGCCATGTGTACCAGATGCTCATTCACTTCTACGCCGAACACAGCATCGCTTAACTCCATCGTGCCGACTTCAGCGCCTTCCATATTATAAACAGATACATTCGCCATCTGTGTGTTCCTCCTTTCTCATCAAAGCTCAGACAGCAGCTTTCACTGCTTCCTTAACGGTTACCAGGGATTTCCTCGGTCCCGGGACAGCGCCCTTAACCAGCAGCAGATTGTTCTCTGCGTCAACTCTGACAACTTCAAGGTTCTGCACAGTCACCTGCTTATGTCCCATGTGACCGGCCATCTTCTTGCCCTTGAACACTCTGCTCGGATCGGAACATGCGCCGTTGGAACCTGCATGGCGATGATACTTGGAACCATGTGCCATCGGTCCTCTGTGCTGACCATGTCTCTTGATCGCGCCCTGGAAGCCCTTGCCCTTGGAGATAGCCGTCGCATCGATCTTGTCTCCCTCGGCAAAAACGTCAACTTTGATCTCGTCCTTCACGGAATAATCTTCCGCGTTGTCAAAACGGAACTCACGGACAAATCTCTTGTAGGATACTCCTGCCTTGTCGAAATGTCCCTTCAGTGGTTTATTAACCAGCTTTTCTCTCTTGTCTACAAAGCCAACCTGCACGGCCTTGTATCCGTCGTTCTCTACGGTCTTGACCTGTGTGACCACACACGGGCCCGCCTGCAGAACGGTCACCGGAATGAGTACGCCTTCGGAATTGAAGACCTGAGTCATCCCGACTTTGGTAGCTAAAATAGCCTTCTTCATTTTCTTCCTCCTTACAGCGGATTGCCCTTACGGGTAATCATACTAAAGTTATTTTTGTTTCATTTTGATGTTGATGTAAACACCTGCCGGCATCTCGAGCCTGGACAGTGCGTCTACTGTCTTCTGGCTTGGGGTAATGATATCGATCAGTCTCTTGTGGGTTCTCTGCTCGAATTGCTCACGCGAATCTTTATACTTGTGAACCGCTCTCAGAATCGTCACGACCTCACGCTTGGTCGGTAACGGCACCGGACCGCTCACCTGAGCTCCGGTTTTCTTTACGGTCTCGATGATCTTGCTCGCGGACTGGTCGATCAGCTTATGATCATAAGCTTTTAAGGTGATTCTCATTACTTGACTTGCCATAAAAAAAGTCGCCTCCTTTTCGCACTTTTCTTTGAAGTACGACAAGCGGTGACTGTACACTTCTCCGTGTGTGTCGCGCCCGACATCACACTGCGTTACTGTATTACCCTTACAGCTGTTCAATTGGTACAGTGACTTGTCGTCAGTTTCCTAACTTGACATTCGCTCCACGGAAAACCTG
>JAJBUA010000074.1 GCA_020860565.1 Clostridiales bacterium | reverse complement strand
CGGTGGTGTGAGAGGTCGAAATTTCCTCATTCGAGGAAATTTCTCCTACTCGATTGTCTTATGCGCAGGGCCGGGTAAGGTATTTGAGATCAACGTATAAAACAGGTAAAAATGGACAATTTAGACAATAGCAGGAATCAGGAAAAGAAAGAGTTTGATGATGAGAAAGCGATGAATACAGAGGATGCTGTGCGTTATCTTCTCCCGATCGCGGAGCCTCTGGTAGAGTGGTATGAGTCGCATGCCAGGATCCTGCCCTGGCGGGAGGACCCGACGCCGTATCAGGTCTGGATATCGGAAATTATGCTGCAGCAGACGAGAATCGAAGCGGTAAAGCCGTATTTTGAACGGTTCCTGTCGGAGCTTCCGGATGTTGCGGCCTTAGCGGCCGTGGATGAGGACAGGCTGATGAAGCTGTGGCAGGGACTGGGCTATTATAATCGCGCGAGAAATTTAAAGAAGGCGGCACAGACTGTGATGACGGAGTACGCCGGGGTGCTTCCGGATGAGCGTGAAAAACTGCAGAAACTCCCCGGAATCGGCAGTTATACAGCGGGAGCGATCTCTTCGATCGCATTTGGCCGTCCGGAACCTGCGGTGGATGGAAATGTCCTTCGGATATTTTCCAGACTTACAGCCGGATATGATGATATTGCGAAGCAGTCCACAAAGAAAAAATGGGAAGACATCATCCGGCAGATTATTCCACAGGAACATGCAAGCCATTTTAACCAGGGATTGTTTGAAGTCGGAGAGGTGATCTGTATTCCGAATGGAGCCCCGCACTGTGAGGAATGTCCGCTGGCGTTCTGCTGTCTTGCCAGACTTCGCGGGCTGACCGGCGAGATCCCGATAAAAATGACGCAGAAGAAACGAAAAATTGAGAAGCTTACGGTATGTATCCTGGAGGCGGACGGCAGAATAGCATTGCACAAAAGACCGGATCAGGGTCTTCTGGCGTCTTTGTATGAACTGCCGAATGTGTCCGGATATATAGAGGAAGAGAAACTTGCGGAGGCTTTTTTTGTCCGGCCGGATACGGTGCTTTCGGTAGAAAAGCTGCCAAAAGCAAAGCATATTTTTTCTCATATCGAATGGCATATGATCGGTTACAGAGTTTGCCTGAAGGGAGTGCTCCCGGAGGAGTGGCTGGCGGCGGAAAAGACGGAAATCAAACGAAAATACGCGCTGCCAAACGCGTTTCAAAAATATGCAGAACTGATTGGCTGAGAATTTGATTTCGTGATAAAGGAGCTGGCCTATGGGAAGAAAACCTGAAATGCTGTTCATTATTAATCCGCGGTCCGGGAGGGGTACTATTAAGAATCGGCTTCTCGAGGTCCTGAATTATTTTTCTGCAGAAGGATGGGCAGTAGAGGTATATGTTACTCAGAGCGCGATGGATGCAGCTTCTGCGGCTGAGAAGGGCGGAGGATATGACCTGATTGTATGCAGCGGCGGTGACGGCACTCTGAATGAGGTGATATCGGGAATGATGAAATTGGATAACCCGCCGCCGTTGGGATATATACCGGCTGGTTCCACCAATGATTTTGCTTCGGGATTGAAGCTCCCGAAAAATATCGGAAAAGCGGCACAGTGTGTACTGAAAGGAAGGGAGATTCCGATCGATATCGGAAGATTCTGCACGGACCGTTATTTTGTATATGTGGCAGGCTTCGGGGCATTTACAGAAGTTTCCTATCTGACCTCTCAGGAAAGGAAAAATCTGCTGGGACATCCGGCCTATATGATTGAAGGGGTCAAAAGTCTTCCTGCGATCAAGCCGTATTATATGAAAATTGAGACGGAAAAGGAGACGATTGAAGGAGAATTCATCCTGGGCATGGTAACCAATGCCGCCCAGATCGGCGGGATCAGGGGCCTGGTGGGACAGAAGGTAGTCATGGACGACGGACTCTATGAGATGCTTCTGATCCGCGGGCCGAAGTCGCCGGGCGATCTCAGTGATATTCTTGCGAGTCTGATCCGAACAGAGAAAAACAATATGGTCTGCCGCCTGAAATGCGCCAGTCTGCATGCAGTTTCCACGGAACCGGTAGACTGGGTGATTGACGGTGAGTACGGAGGAAGACGGCATGAGGTGCAGATTGAAAACCTCCGGCGCAGAATTTCTATTCGTGGGGGTATGGCAAAGATTTCATCGAAACAAGTTGTTGAAAAATGATGAAAACTGTTATATAATAATGTATTGCGTAGACTTTTTGGAAGCAAAGACGACTGTCGCTTTGTCTTAGAAAGGGTGTTACAGTGGAAAAAGACAATTTTGAGGAAAAGCTGAATAAACTGGTAGAAGTAGCCAGAAAGAAGCACAATGTGCTTGATATCACCGAAGTCAACGACTTTTTTACAGGCGATAATCTTTCCCCGGAACAGATGGAACATATCTATGCTTATCTGGAAGAGAAGCATATTGATGTCGGCCCTGTTATTGATGAAAATACTTTAAAAGATGACGCGCTTGTACTGAATGATGACGATGATATCGACCTGGATGACAGCTTTTTGAAAGAGTCCGAAGAGGTGGATCTGGAAGCGGTAGATCTGCTTGAAGGGATAGGGACCGAAAATCCGGTGCGTATGTATCTCAAGGAGATTGGAACGGTGCCTCTTCTGACTTCTGAGGAAGAACTGATTCTGGCGAAGAAGAAGACTGAGGGAGACGAACACGCAAAGGAACGTCTGATCGAGGCGAATCTCCGTCTGGTGGTGAGCATCGCGAAGCGTTATACCGGCCGCGGTATGAGTTTTCTGGATCTGGTTCAGGAAGGTAACCTGGGCCTTATTAAGGGCGTTGAGAAATTTGATTATACCAAAGGCTATAAACTGAGTACATATGCTACTTGGTGGATTCGTCAATCGGTGACCCGCGCGCTGGCTGATCAGGCACGCACGATCCGTGTTCCGGTGCATATGGTTGAGACAATTAATAAAATGTCTAAAATGCAGCGTAAACTGACGATGGAACTGGGATATGAACCGTCTGTGACAGAATTGGCGGAAGCACTGGAAATGTCAGAAGACAAGGTTATGGAGATCATGCAGATCGCCAGGGAGCCTGCTTCTCTGGAAACACCGATCGGTGAGGAGGACGATTCTAACCTGGGAGATTTTGTCGCGGATAATAACGTGCTGACGCCGGAGGGAAATGTTGAGTCTGTGATGCTGCGGGAACATATCGATACCCTGCTTGGAGACCTGAAAGAGCGTGAGAGACAGGTGATTGTGCTTCGTTTTGGACTGGAGGACGGTCATCCGCGCACGTTGGAAGAGGTTGGGAAGGAGTTTAACGTAACCCGTGAACGGATTCGCCAGATTGAGGCGAAAGCGCTGCGTAAATTGCGTAATCCGGTGAGAAGCAAACGGATTCGGGATTTCCTGTAAGAGAGATGAATCAGAAAAATTATCAAAAAGAACTGGATAAAATTATACAGAAGATACAGAACGAGAGCCGGACACCCCGGCTCTTGCTGCATGCGTGCTGCGCGCCATGCAGCAGTTATTGCCTTGAATATCTGTCGGAATATTTCGCGATTACCGTTTTCTATTATAACCCCAACATCTCACCGGAGAGTGAGTATCAGAAGCGGGTGGAGGAATTAAGACGGCTGTTGGATCAGCTGCCGGTGAAAAATCCGGTACAGCTGGAAGTGGGGGCGTACGAACCATGGAGATTTATGGACATGGCGCGCGGAATGGAGCAGATGCCGGAGGGCGGCGAGCGCTGCTTTGGCTGCTACCGGCTGCGCCTCGAGGAGACTGCAAAGATGGCAGCGGAAGGCGGATATGACTACTTTACGACAACGCTGACGATCAGCCCGCTGAAAAATGCGGGAAGGCTCAACGAGATCGGTGAGGAACTGGGAGAAATCTATCATGTCGCCTGTCTGCCGTCAGATTTTAAAAAGAAAAACGGTTATAAGCGGTCGGTGGAACTGTCAGCGGAATATGGGCTTTATCGGCAGAATTACTGCGGATGCATATTCTCAAAAAGAGTGGATAAGATAGGATAAGGAAACGTGCCGGGACGTCGGCCCGGCAGGAGAGATAACAGGGTTTGGCAAGGTGGCCGCTGTCATCATTATGTAACAAAAAAACGTTGGGAGAACGGTTTAATGACTTGACACTTTGCATAAAATGTAATAAAATTCTACCTATAGGGTTCGTACAAAACGTACGGAACGGAAAAAATTTTATCTTAATATAAAGGAGAATGTGCCATGCTTAGTAAAAATCTGACAGTTGTAAATCCATCGGGCCTGCATTTGAGACCGGCGGGAGTATTATCCCAGACCGCTATGAAGTTCAAATGTGACGTTATCATTCAGACCGGTGAGAAGAAGATCATTGCGAAGAGTGTATTGAACGTTATGGCGGCAGGCATTAAATCCGGCACCGAGCTCACGCTGATCTGCGATGGTGAGGATGAGGCAGAGGCTATGGCTACGATCAGCCAGGCAATTGAGAGCGGATTGGGCGAGATGTAATTTTGTGATAGCATGTATTCAGGGAGCGTCGTTTGGCGTTCCCTGTTTCTTTTATGCGCAGGGCCGGGTAAGGTATTTTGCGGCTTATGCCGCACCCGGCCCACGCAGGCGAGTATGAGGCAAAAAC
>JAJBUA010000090.1 GCA_020860565.1 Clostridiales bacterium | reverse complement strand
GTTACATACAAGTATACTACTTATCATAAACGAGATATATTTTGCCGTTCCCTATCGATAATGGTAGTTTTGTTATGGAAAACAGGAGAAGTGAGGGGTAGCTATGAAGGTATCAAAGCAGGTTCCGGGCGAAAATTCCAGAATGTATGCGCACAGGGTTATTCTGGAAAACATTATTAACCTTGAACTGCCGCCGGGCAGTGCTGTCAGTGAGAAGGAACTTTCACTGGCGCTTAACCTGTCGCGGACGCCGGTCCGCGAGGCTCTGATTGAGATGAGCCGCCTCGGTCTGGTAGAGATCGTACCGCAAAGGGGAAGTTATGTGACCAAGATCGACTATGATCTGATTGATGAAGTAAAGTTTATCCGCCTGTCGCTGGAGCTTTCCGTGACAAAACTGGCCTGTAAGGAGGGTATCTCTGAGGAGAGTATAGGACTTCTGCACAGTAATATGAAAGAGCAGAGAGTGTGTCTGGAGTCAGGGAGTTCTGCGGCTGAGCTGATGGAGTTGGATAATCAGTTCCACAAGCTTCTTTTCCAGGCGGTTGGCAAGCCGCGGGCCTATGATTTTGTCCAGGGGCAGATGTTTCATTTTGACCGTTTACGGATGTTTACGTTTGAGATTCTGGGGTCGGAGAAAAGCAGCCAGACAGTAAACGATCATGAAAATATTATTTATGCATTGGAGAAGAGAGACTGGGATCTGATGCAGATGGTGATGACCTGCCATTTGTCGCGGCATCTGATGGAAAAGGACGAAGTAATTAAATATCATCCGGAATATTTTGTGTGATGATTTTCGATAAAATGAATGGAGCAGGGTGAAAAATCGCCCTGCTCCATTTCTTATAATATAGTAAAAAAGAAGGAAACAAATTTACTTTCCGATCATCACAACAACCTTCATATAGCTGCCCGGATTCTTCTCGATGTCGCGGATGGTTTCCGGTGCTTCGTCGATGGAGATCGTCCTGGTGAGGATCTTCTGAATGTCGATCTTTTTTGTATAGATCAGATCGATCGCTTCTTCAAATTCGCCTGCGCTGGTGCGTGCGCCGCGGATATCAACTTCCTTGCGGGTGATGGCTTCCGTCGGAAGCGGAGTTTCGCTCTTAGGCCAGCCGGTCAAGGTGATGCGGCCCGCATGGCTGACATAATCGAGCGTGGAGCGGATGGCTGCGTTGGCGCCGCTGCATTCCATGACCTGTTCGGCCATATTGCCGTTGGTGATTTCGCGGATGCGTTCGATGGGATCCTCATTGCGGGAATTAATGGTATACTCGATGCCGAGCTCTTTTGCGTAGTCCAGACGTTCCTGAACCAGATCAAGCAGGATGGCATGAGCGCCGTAGACCTGAGCGATCATACCGGCGAGCAGGCCGATCGGGCCGGCGCCGATGATGACACAGTATTCCCCGGCAGTCAGGCCGCCTCTGTGGATTCCGTGGAGGGAGATCGTCAGCGGCTCCGCCATCGCGGCGTCAGTCCAGCTCATATCCTCGGGCATTTTGACAAGCATATCTGCCGGGTGGCAGAAATACTCGGACATACCGCCATGCACATGCACGCCCAGCACATGGAGACTGGTGCAGCAATTTGTACGGCCGATCTTGCAGGGGTAGCATTTCCCGCAGTAGAGATACGGATCAACGATGACTTTATCGCCCGGTTTGAATCCTTTGGGGTTGTCCTCAGGGACGGACTCGATGACTCCGGCAAGCTCGTGACCGATGATTCGCGGATAAGAAACCAGAGTATTGGCTCCGCGGAAGGCACCGATGTCGCTGCCGCAGATACCGGCGCTGATAATGCGGATCAGAGCCTCGCCTTCTTTGGGAACCGGTTTTTCTACTTCCTTAATATCGATATTCCATGGTTCAGCAAGGTAAACTGCTTTCATGAACATTTCCTCCTGATATTTTGTCGGTGTCTGTCGTGAAAGATTTCAACGACAGATACTGACTGAATTGGTGTTATTGAGTGCAGATGGTTAAATCAATGAAAGAGTACAGAGATTTAACCATCTGATAAATATGGGATCAGGCCAGATCGTCAAAGGTAAATACGATCTTGCGGATGGACGGATCACGGCTGTCGACAAAATCAAAGGCTTCCTGTGCTTTGGTGAGCGGGAAGGTATGAGAGATGGAGCCGTTCAGATCCAGAGTGCCGGCGTTGATCATCTCGATCGCCTTGCCGAACATCTTGTTCTGCAGGCGGGAGCCGCGTACATCCAGCTCTTTGGAAGTGATCAGGAACTGGTTTGCCGGTACAGGATCATTGGAGAAGCCCATAGTCATCACGCGGCCGGCATTGCCGGTTACGGTAAGCAAGGTCATCAGGGAATCCTTTGTGCCTGAGGAGTCGATGGAGACGGTGGAACCATGTCCATAGGTGTATTCCTTTAATTTGGTATCCAGATCTTCCTTTAATACATTGATGGTATATTTAGCACCGTTTTCTTTCGCTGCTTCCAGTTTGTTATCCATGATATCGGCAACGATGATGTGGTCGCAGAGCTGGCGGGCGATCTTTAAGATGCTGCTGCCGAGCGCGCCTGCGCCAAGGATCAGAAGCATATCATCTTTGCCCAGTTGGGCGCGGGTGCAGGACTGGATCGCGATAGTGGTCGGCTCGATCATGACAGCGTCCGCGTCGGACAGGGAATCCGGCAGGATATAGCAGTCGCTTTCCGGAACCGCGATGAATTCACGGTATCCGCCGTCGATATGTACGCCCCTTACCTTAAGATTATCGCAGACATTGCCCCTGCCGATCTTGCAGGGATAGCAATGACCGCAGCTGGTCACCTGATTGATGATTACGCGGTCGCCGACCTTTAAATTCTTTACATTCTCACCGATCTCATCAACATGTCCTACCATCTCATGGCCGATGATGCGGGGATAGGTCGCTGCGGCGTTGGTTCCGTGGTAGATGCCAACGTCGGATCCGCAGATGCCGGCGGCAGTCATGCGTACAAGGACATTATTTTTTTCATCAATCGAGGGTTTCTCGATATCGATGACACGCAGTTGATTAGGACTTACGATTCTGACAGCTTTCATGATAAACACTCCTTTTCCCTTAATTATAATAGGTACATTTGCCAGATTACCCTTGCTGATTTGGCAATTGTTAATGGTTTGACGAACTGGCATACTTGTATATAAGACAGTCTTACACTTTTTTGATTACTTGTCAATAATTTTTGATAAAAAATTTGAAATCCGTTAAAATTGCACAAAAAAGGTGAACTAAGTTTGTCTATTATCCCATGTTGCGCATCGGCAAAAAGTATGCTACCATACAAGTACAATGCCGAGAGGTTCAGAAGAGAATCTGACCGGCGAAAAGTAAGAAAGAATAAAGAAAAAGAGGAGGAAACACAATGAAGAAATTCAGAAAGATCGCGGCAGTGACCGCGGCGGCGCTGGCATCCGTATCTCTGCTGAGCGCATGCGGAGGTTCATCCAGCAGCTCATCTACCACGACAACGGCTGCAGCGGCAGCGGCGGAGACCGAAGCGGCAGCTGAGGGCGAGCAGAGCGGCGGAGACGGTGCAGCAGCTGAGGTTGAGCAGATTGATCTGGTATTTGCTCATATCAATGCGGAGACCCACACCTGGCACAAGATGGCTGAGAAGTTCAAAGAACTGATCGAGGAGAAGTCCGGCGGCAACATCACCGTGACGATCTATCCGAACAATCAGTTGGGCAGCGAGATCGAGACGATCCAGTCCGCGATCGCCGGCATGGGCGACTGTGATATCGTGCTTACCGGTGAGTCCATGCAGACCTACGCAGAAGAGCTGGGCATCATCGGCATGCCTTACGCGATCACCAGTGATGAGCATATGGATGCGGTTCTGGAAGGCGAAGTTGGTCAGGAACTGGAGGATCTGATGCAGTCTGCAGGTTTAAAGGTGCTGGGCGCGATCAAGCGTGGTCCGCGTGAAATTACCTCTAATAAAGTGATCAACAGCCCGGATGATCTGCAGGGATTCATCATCCGTACTCCGGAGTCCAAGATGACGATGGCAGCGTTTGAGGCGATGGGAGCAAAGCCGACCCCGATGGCATTCTCTGAGATCTTTACCTCTCTGCAGCAGGGCGTTATCCATGGTCAGGAGAACCCGCTGGCAAACATCTATGATGCTTCCCTGTATGAGGTTCAGGATTATGTCATCCAGACTGACCATCTGCGCGCATGGGTTTACTTCGCGATCTCTGACGCAAGGTTCTCCAGCTTCTCTGAGGCGGCACAGCAGATGATCCAGGAGTGCGCTACTGAGGCGATCGCTTACGAGCATGAGCTCTTCCTCGAGGAAGAGGCACAGCTTCAGTCGACTCTGGAAGAGAAGGGTATGACCTTTATCGAGGTTGACCAGGAGCCGTTCAAAGAGAAAGCGGTTGAGGGTGTCCTCGCGGTTCTCTCGGACAAGCAGAAGGAAATCTATGAGAAGATGGTAGCAGCTGATCCGGCGGCCAATTAAGTCACAGTGAATTTCATTTGAGACATTTGCCGGTCTCCCATACAGGGAGCCGGCAAATCCTTTCTATGCGCAGAGGTGTGAAAGGAAGTCAGCAGCTTGCGCTGCTCGCACTTTGCGCGGTAAAATTAGGAGGCAGCATGAAAAAAATCATTAATATTTATAAGGACGTTATGGCGTACATCGGCGTGATTGGTCTGGTCGGATTTATTGCCAGCGTTCTGATTCAGGTAACGGCTCGTACTTTCCTGCCGTCTGCGCCTAACTGGACGGAGGAAGCGGCTCGTTATCTCTTTATCTATATGGTGGCGTTCGCCGGTAATTCCGCGGTGCTTTCTGATGAGTATGTCGGCGTGGAACTGCTGACGGATCTTTTCCCGAAAGCTGTGCAAAAGGCGCTTAAGACGATCATTTTTATCGTCCTTGCAGGCTTTTCCGGTTTTGTCTTTGTCAACTGTGTCATCGGTTCCAAGGGACTTCTCGCAGTAACTCCGGCTTCGATGGTGTCGACGGCGCTGGAGATTCCGATGAAGTATATCTACTTTGCTGAGGTTATTCTCTTTGGATGCTATGTCATCAGCTTTCTGATGAGATTATATCTGGTATTTGCCAAGAAGGAGGAGGAGTAAAGTATGGTAGCGGTATTATTTGTCACCTTTGTCGTATGCCTGGCACTCGGCGTGCCGGTTGCGTTTAGTCTGGGAATTTCTTCGCTCGCTTATTTTATCGGCAGCGGCATGTCGCTGTATATGTTTGCACAGAGATTCTTCGCGGGACTGAACTCGTTTACGCTGCTTTGTATCCCCGGCTTCGTATTTGCGGGAGCTCTGATGAATCAGGGCGGTATCACAGAGCGTCTGATTGGTTTCTGTAATAAAATCGTGGGTCATATCACCGGTGGTCTGGCGATCGCGAACGTTGTGGCGTCCATGCTCTTTGCCGGTATCTCCGGTACGGCTCTGGCAGATACGGTAAGTATCGGCGGTATCCTGATCCCGGCCATGAAAAAAGAAGGCTATGACGCAGACTTCTCCTGTGCGGTTACGGCGGCTTCGTCCTGTATCGGTCCGATCATCCCCCCGTCCGTGCCGATGATCATGGCGGCGACCATGACCGGACTTTCCGTATCCAAGATGTTTATCGCGGGTATGGTTCCGGGTATTCTGATGGGCTTTGGCATGATCTTTGTCTCATGGTATATCTCCAAAAAGAGAAATTATCCAAAGGCAGAGAGACGGTCTACGCTGAAGGAAATCCTTTCCTCCGCAAAAGAGTCTTTCTTTGCGATCCTGATGACGATCATCATCCTCAGCACGATCTGCTTTGGTTTTGTAACTCCGACCGAGGCTTCCATCATTGCGGTTGTCTATGGTATTCTGGTTGGCTTCTTTATCTATAAAGAACTGACGATTCCGCGTCTAATCGCGTGTATGAAATCGACCGTGACTTCCAGCGCGGCGATCATGGTACTGGTTGGTATGGCTAATGTATTTGCCTATATCCTGACCAAAGAGCAGATCCCGCAGATGGTTGCAGATGCGATGCTTGCACTGACGACCAATAAATACATCATCCTGCTCCTGATCAATGTCCTGCTGATTTTTGTCGGTATGTTCATGGAGACGATCGCGGCGATCCTGATCCTCTTCCCGGTACTTTTGAACCTGGTGTTGCAGGTTGGCGTGGATCCGATCCAGTTTGGCGTTATGGTAGTGCTGAACCTGGTGCTTGGTCTCTGCACGCCGCCGGTTGGTGTCTGCCTGTTTGCCGCTACCAATATCGGTGAGACGAAGCTGACGGGTGTTATCCATGATCTGGTTCCGTATCTGATTTCCAATTTTACCGTGCTGTTGCTGGTGACCTTTATTCCGGGGCTTACCGCGGGCATCGCGACCCTGATTTTAGGCGCATCATAAATGATGAAATGACATTAGCGGACGGTGGTTGTCACAGACGCCGTCCGTATTGATAAACGTGGGAGCAAGTACGTAATGGAACCAAAGCGGCGCTCACTTCGTCGCAGACGACTTTAAATGTGGGCGCCGCCGTTACGGGTCAACACGTCAGCTGGCTGGCGTGTGGCTTGTAACAGTTTTGCACTGCGGTTATCGCGCGTGTGGCCGGAGGGGATACTCCGTCCGGCTAAAAAAATGAAATGGAGGAATATCACTATGAAAATGACATTTCGCTGGTATGGCGAAAACAGCGACGCCGTGAGCTTAAAGCAGATTAAGCAGATCCCCGGCATGAGCGGACTGATGGGTTTCCTGGATTACAAGGCGGCAGGTGAGGTATGGACCGAAGAAGAGATCAAGTCCTATATCGACGGCGTCCATGCAGCCGGTCTTGAGTGCGAGGTTATCGAGAGTGTTAATGTCCATGAGGACATCAAGATGGGACTCCCGAGCCGCGACAAATATATCGAAAACTACATCATCACCATCCGCAACCTGGCAAAGTATGGAGTCAAGGTAATTATCTACAACTTCATGCCGGTATTTGACTGGCTGCGCACCGACCTGGCGCGTGTGATCCCGGAGGATGGCTCCAACAGCCTGTATTTTGATGAGAAGGATCTGGGAAACATGGGACCGATGGAGATCGTACGCAATACGATCGAGAATTCCAACGGCTTCTCCCTTCCGGGCTGGGAGCCGGAGCGTCTGGGTGAGCTGGAGAAGACCTTAAAGCAGTACGAGGGAATGACCCCGGATAAGCTGCGCGAAAATTACAAGTATTTTCTGGATGCGATCATCCCGGTCTGCGAGGAAGTTGGTATCCGCATGGCGTGCCATCCGGATGATCCGGCATGGCCGATCTTTGGTTTGCCGCGTATCGCGCATACGCAGGAGCAGTTTGACATGATCTGTGATCTGCATGATTCGCCTGCAAACGCTCTGTGCCTGTGCACCGGTTCTCTGGGTTCCAATCCGGAGAATGATATTCCGGCAGTTGTGCGTCACTTTGGCGAGAAGAATCGTATCGCAGCACTGCATGTACGTAATGTGAAATATCTGGGATATCATCATTTCCGTGAGGCAAGCCATCTCTCCAGCGAGGGTGATCTGGATCTGTTTGCCATTATGAAGGCAGTTCATGACACCTGCCCGGATACCTACATCCGTCCGGATCACGGCCGCATGATCTGGGATGAGGTTGGCCGTCCTGGGTATGGCCTGTATGACCGTGCGCTGGGAGCAACTTATCTGAACGGCCTCTGGGAAGCAATTGATAAAATGTCGAAATAAGAGAGGAATTAAGACATGAAATTAACATTACAGGGAATCAAAGATACCGCGGCATGGGAAGCGGCTGGTGTGAAACTGCCGTCCTATGATGTGAGCGCGGTCGCGGAGGCGACGAAGGAAGCGCCGGTTTGGGTTCACTTTGGCGCCGGAAACATTTTCCGTATTTTTATCGGCGGCCTGGCGGACACCCTGATCTCTGCAGGCGAAATGAAAAAGGGTATCACCTGCGTAGAGACCTTTGACTTTGACGTTGTCGATAAGATTTATGTGCCGTATGACAATCTGGTGCTGGCTGTGACGCTCAAGGCAGACGGATCTACCGAGAAGCAGGTAATCGGCTCGCTGACCGAGGCAATCAAGGCACAGTCTGGCGTTGAGGCGCAGTGGAACCGCCTGAAAGAGATCTTTGTCAATCCGGGTCTGCAGATGATCTCCTTTACGATCACGGAGAAGGGCTATGCGCTGAAGGGCGCGGACGGGACATTCTTCCCGTTTGTGCAGGCGGATATTGACAATGGACCGGAGAAGCCGGGCGCCGCGATGGCAGTAGTCTGCGCGCTGCTCTTTGAGCGTTACAAAGCAGGCAAGGCGCCGCTGGCAGTTGTTTCGATGGATAACTGCTCTCATAATGGTGAGAAGCTGCAGAGCTCCATTATCACAATGGCGGAAGAGTGGCAGAAGAAGGGTTTTGTGGATGAGGGCTTCCTCGCATATCTGAAGGATGAGAAACAGGTTTCCTTCCCATGGTCCATGATCGATAAGATCACTCCACGGCCGGCAGATTCGGTCTGCGAGGAGTTAAAGAAGCTGGGTGTGGAGGATATTGCTCCGGTAATCACATCCAAGAAGACTTATATCGCTCCGTTTGTTAACGCGGAGGGCCCGCAGTATCTGGTTATCGAAGATAAGTTCCCGAACGGCCGTCCGGCTCTGGAAAAGGCCGGCGTCTATATGACTGATCGGGATACCGTAAATAAAGTAGAGCGTATGAAGGTGACAACCTGTCTGAATCCGCTGCATACCGCGCTGGCAGTTTATGGCTGTGTGCTGGGCTATACTCTGATCGCGGATGAGATGAAGGATCCGGAGTTAAATAAGCTGGTTCATGAGATCGGACCGGTTGAGGGCATGCCGGTGGTTACCGATCCGGGTATCCTCTCTCCGCAGGACTTTGTGGATGAGGTGATTAACGTCCGCATCCCGAATCCGTTTATGCCGGATACGCCGCAGCGTATCGCGACAGATACCTCGCAGAAGGTAGGTATCCGTTATGGTGAGACTATCAAGTCTTACGTGACAAAATACGGCGATGCAAAGAAGCTGCAGGCAATCCCGCTGGCGATCGCCGGCTGGTGCCGGTATCTGCTGGCAGCAGACGACGAGGGCAAAGCGTTCGAGCTTTCCGCTGATCCGATGGCACAGGAACTGACTGCCAAGCTTGCAGGGATTGAGGTTGGCAAACCAGAGACCTACAAGGGACAGCTGAGGGAAATCCTGTCAAATGAGAATATCTTCGGGATCGACCTTTATAAAGCCGGAATCGGTGAGAAGATCGAGGCGCTGTTTGTCGAGGAGATCGCAGGACCGGGAGCGGTGAGAGCGACTTTAAAGAAATATCTGGCATAGATTAAGTAAGGATAGAAAAACACCTGATGTTATCGTCATATCGGATAACATCAGGTGTTTTTTCTTACATTTCATTAAGCTTCTCTTACCCTGCTTGATTTTCCATTTTTTGTCTGGTATATCATGAGAATATAATAAATGGCATAAAGCTGTTTACGATTCTGCCAGACATGGAAGCTTCCGTACAGGCAGAAAAGCCAGGAGGTACAAACATGGAAAAGAAAAAATACCGTATCGGAGATGTAGCTGAGATGACCGGAGTCAGCCGGGATACGATCCGCTATTATGAGAAGCGGGGGTTCCTTCCTTCCCGGCGTGAGGAAAATGGATATCGTTATTATACGCGGGAGGATATCGCTCGTCTGGTCAGCATTCTGTACCAGCGCAGGATGAACCTGCCGCTGGATGATATGGAGAAACTCTGGGATCCTTCGAAGGCGGGGGCATCCATTGAGCAGCTGCCGGAGATGATCGAGTCTCGGATCGGCAGGGAGCAGGAGGCGATTCGCTTCCATGAACAGGTGATCGCGCGGCTGAAACTCTCACTGGAGGACTGCCTGAGCTTTTGCCGTCATCGGGAAAAGGTGCGTCTGGAGCAGTTCCCTGCGGCTTATATGATCGTGCCGAAGGTGGAACAGGAGCAGAGTGAGGAACTGTACATGGAGTATGCTCACCGTTATCCGGGCATGGACATGATGTATACGATGGAGGAATACGAAGTGGACGCGCAGGCAGAGGCACCCGATATCGCTTATCAGGATACCAGCCTGATCCTCTATCAGAATCAGGCGGAGTATGTGGAGGGGTATTCGTTCCCGGAGAAAACAATTGGATTGTCGGAAGTTTCCTGCGTCTCGCTGTTCCAGACCTCGGAGGAGACAAGACCTCAGCCGGAGCTGGTGACGGACATGCTGCAATGGGCTGCGGCCAGAGATCTGAAGCTGTCACGTAAGCTTTACACGATGATCGCGATGCATGGAGTGAAGGATGGGAACTTTGTTTATTATCGGAAACTTTATATACCGGTCGTGTCGCCAGAGAAAAAAGAATTTTTGACGGATGCATATGGGCGGATCGCCGGATAGGATACCGGAAAGTATCCATCCGGAGACCGTTTCCTTTTCTACTCAAACTGTGACGCATATAACTGATAATAAAATCCGTGCAGCTTCATCAGATCCATATGTGTTCCCTGTTCAACGATATTTCCGTTGCTGACGACGAGGATACGATCTGCGTTCTGAATGGTAGACAGGCGGTGGGCAATGACGAAACAGGTCTTATCCGACATCAGCTTTCTCATGGCCGCCTGAATCTGTCGTTCGGTAGTAGTGTCTACATTGGAGGTGGCTTCATCGAGGATCAGCATTTTTGCGTCATAGAGCATGGCGCGGGCGATCGTGAGCATCTGCTTCTGCCCTTTGGAGATGTTGCCGCCATCTTCGCTGATGACTGTGTCATAGCCGTCCGGAAGGAGGGAGATATAGTGGTGGATATTGGCTGCTTTTGCCGCGGCGATCACTTCCTCACGGGTGGCTCCTTCCTTGCCGTAAGCGATATTTTCATGAACGGTGCCGTTAAAGAGCCAGGTATCCTGCAGAACCATGGCGTAGGCACGGCGTACACTCTGTCTGGTCAGATCGTAAATTCCTTTTCCATCTATGAGAATTTCCCCTTCATCAATATCGTAAAAACGCATAAGGAGATTGATAATGGTGGTTTTGCCGGCCCCGGTTGGCCCGACGATGGCGATTAATTTGCCGGCGTCTGCTTCCAGGTTAAAATGATGGATGATCGTCTTGCCGGGGTTGTAGCCAAAGGAGACGTCGCGCAGTTCTACTTTTCCCTGGATATCAGCAAGGACAGCGGCATCGGTGCGGTCGGCAGGTTCCTCGGGCTGATCAAGCAGCTGAAATACGCGGTCAGCGGCAGAGAGAGCGGAGAAAATCTCGTTAAAGACATTGGCAATCTCGTTGATCGGACCGGAAAATTTGCGGGAATAGAGAACGAAGGAAGAAATGTGTTCCAGCGTTACGATACCCTGCAGATACAACAGAGAGCCGAAGACCCCGATCAGTGCCAGACCAAGGTTATTAATGACGCCGACCGTCGGTCCGGTGGTCATGCCATAATACTGTGCCCGGTAGTAAGCTTCAGAAGCATTCTCATTTCTTTCATCAAATTTTCCCAGAAAAGTATCTGCCTGCGCAAATGCGAGGATCGTCTTCTGACCGGAGAAAATTTCTTCGACATATCCGTTCATTGTGCCATATGCTGCAGAACGCCGGGAAAAAAGCGGACGTGTGGTTTTGCTCATAAACCGGGTGTACGCGACAGCGGAAGGAACGGTTAAGAACATGGTCAGCACCAGCGGCGGACTGATGTAAATCATCATGATCAGAGAGCCGACGACGGTTACCAGACTGGTCATAATATGTACGATATCGGTGGAAACACAGAGGCAGGCGACATCGATGTCGTAGGAGACATGACTGATGATGTCTCCGGCTGCATTCTGGTCGAAGTAACGGACGGGGAGACGCATCAGCTTGTCAAAAACGTCTTTGCGCATCTGCCGCCCGATCCAGCGCCCCATGCGCATCATGATGAAATTGATGAGCAAAGTCAGAAGGGAGGACGTTACATAACAGATCAGCATCAGTCTCGCGTAGTGAAAGACGTTGGCAAAATTTACATTTCCGGGTCCCGCCGCAGCTTCGACAATCGCCTTGCCGGCAAGAACCGGTCCCGCCAGCGCCAGCAGATTACTGAGGAGACACAGAATCAGAGTAAAGATCATCAGGAAGCGATGAGCCTTTGTGTAGCGGAAGAGGCGCAGGAAGGTGCCCTTCCTGTTTTTGGGTTTCTGGTCACGGTCAGGCCGATAGCCCGGCCGGTCATAAATCTTATTGTTCATATTCGCTCCTCCTAAGCAATGTCACCCATCTGTGACTGATAGATGTCGAGATAGACCGGACAGGTTTTCAGCAGCTCTTCGTGCGTACCGTAGCCGATCATCTGTCCTTTTTGCAGTACCAGGATGTGTGTGGAATTCATGATGGAACTGATCCGCTGAGCGATCATGATCAGGGTAGAGCTGCTGTAGTCGGACTGAATCGCGCGGCGCAGGGCAGCGTCTGTTTTGTAGTCCAGCGCACTGGAAGAATCATCCAGAACCAGAATCTCCGGATGATCGGCGATTGCGCGGGCAATGAGGATCCGCTGCTTTTGTCCTCCGCTTAAATTGGCGCCCTTGATGTCCGCTTTGTACTGATAGCCCTCATCCAGGCCCTCAATAAAAGCAGAAATATTGGCGGCTTTTGCCGCGGCCCGTACCTGGGACTCATCCAGATGGCGGCCAAAGGAAATGTTTTCAAAAAGGGTATCATTAAAAATAACATCATTCTGAAAGACTACACCGAACCTGGCCCGCAGGTCTTCGATCGGATAAGACCGGACGTCTTTCCCGTTGATGTAGATACCGCCGCGATCGTAATCATAGAAACGCATGAGGAGATTGATGATGGAGGTCTTTCCGCTGCCGGTAGCACCGATGATGCCGAGCGATTCCCCTTTTTTAATTGCGAAATCGATATCATCGAGACATTTTTCCTCTGTTTTATGGTAACTGAAGCTTACATGGTCGAATACAATGTGGCTGTCCGTCTGGATTTGATGTCCCTCGAGCGGCAGAGTCGGCTGATCATTGGGAGTCTGCAGGATGAGGTCGATCCGTTCAGCGGATGAGATGGCTTTGGATGCCATCATGAAAATACGGTTCAGGCTAAGCACACCCTGTAAAATCATATTAAAATAAGTAAGAAACGCCAGAATGACACCTGGTCGGATCTGTCCGCTGTTGACACGATACGCGCCGACGATGACGACCAGTGTAAGGCCGATATTAAGGGCAAGCTGCATGAGCGGACCGGGAGTAGCCATAGTGATGCTGGCACGGATATCGTCAGAGGTCAGCTGTTCATTGGCCAGAGCAAAACGGGCTCGCTCATATTCTTCTTTGGATAGGGCTTTTACTACACGGATGCCTGTGATATTTTCCCGCAGGATCTGGACGATCCGGTCGATACTTTTCTGTACTCTGCCGTAAAGCGGGATGCCGTAACGGGTGATAAAAAAGACTGCCACACCGAGGATGGGAACCATGATACATAAAATGCCGGAGAGAACGGGATCCATCATCATCGTAACGACAATGCCGCCCATCAGCATCATAGGCGCACGGATACCAAGAGCCTGGGAATTAACCATGAAGTCCTGCACATTGTAAGAATCGGAGGTCATCCGGGAGGTAAGGGAGGGCAGGCCGAACTGATCAAACTGGGTACCGGACAAATGGAGCGTCTTTTCAAACAGGTCATATCGCAGCCGGCGGATGCAGTCTTTGCCGACATAGGCGGCGCTTCGATTGGCGGCGACATTGAACACACGGACAAAGACAGCTGTGATGATCATGAGGAGTCCCCACAGAAGGACGGCACCGATGTCTTTGAGCGGAACGACATAGTCGATGATATGCTCCAGAATATAAGGAATCATCAGTTCGAGGAGAGTCCCGACCGCTTTCAGGCTGATGCCGCCCGCGATGCGCAGCCGGCGTGATTTCATATAGCGTAAGATCAGATTCATAATGGCTTTTCCTCCTTTTGGTCAGGGGAACAGCAGGAAGCCGTTTCGGAGGCAGAGACGCCCGGGAAGGGAAGCACTTTCCAGCTGTCGTGAAGCTTCATGAGAAGGCGGATCAATTCGTCCTGCTCCTCCGGCGTCAGACTGTCATAAAGGGTGCTCTGGCGGCGGATGCGTGCGATGCGGTGTTCCCGCAGATCTTCCAGACCGGCGGGAGTGATGGAGATGATGAGCCGCCGCCGGTCAGTCGGATCGCGTTCGCGGATAATGAAACCGGACTTTTCCAGTTTGGCCAGAATCTCGCTGAGCGAACCGGACTGGATGGAGAGCTGGCTTTGCAGTTCGCGCTGAGTAAGAGGTCCCTGTTTGTTCAGCAGCCGGAGAATCCGCCCCTGTCCCCGGCGCTTGCCGGAATAGTGAAAAATAAAATGGCAGGTCTGATCCATCAGATCGGACAATCGCTCCCGTCGGGTGGAAAAATCGTCCGTATGGATATTGTCAGAAGAAAGCAGATGCATGTGGAATACCTCCTGAGCGAGTTCTGTATTATTTATTTGATAGCGGAATTAATCTGCGTAAATGAGAAAATTCGGATAATTACGCGGTACCTTGCTAATTATAAGAGACGGACGCAAAAATGTCAAGGTACCAAGTGAATAACTTCGTGGATTGTCGGCCGCATTATCTTGAGTAGCAAATCAGGCTTCCCGTCCGGCAGATGAGATACCGGAAAGGAAGCCTGTATGATGGGGAGTGTGCATTATAATATTGATATCAGCGGGCGCCTGATCGATACCGGTCAGGCGTCCGGCCGTGTTGCCTGTTGATCAATAAGGTTGGTTAATCGTCAGAATCGGTCCACTTGGTGGTGCCTGTATAAGTGACGATACCGCTTGCGTCGGTGCAGTAATAATTGTCATCGGCGTCTTTGGTGTTGGTTTTCTTCTTCTGAATCTTGCCGGAGGTGTTGACCAGGTAAGTCTCGCCTTCGTATTCGACGGTGGTGAGCTTTTCATCCTTGTCAGCTTCCTGACGCTGTCCCTTGATATAGATGCAGCCGTCATAGATACCGTTATAGCCCGCACCGCGGTCGTCGCCGGTCTTGATGAAGTAATAGTAGTAGGATTCGCCGTCGATCTCAAGTGTGGTTGTGCCGGTCTTCATAACGCCGTCCTTGGGGCTGTTGCCGAAGTAATAGACTTCGTATCCGTCATCGGTGTCCGGAAGATCGCTTTCACTTTCAATTTCTTCATAACTCTGGATCTCACGGTCATTGACACACATTTTGTAGAGCCCTTCGAGCATCTTACCGTATTCGTCAAAGGCGTAGTAGTAACCGTTGATTTTCTTGATCTGGCTCTTTAAGATTTCGCCGTCCTTCTGTGCGTAATACCAGTAGGTATCGCCGTCCTCATAGCCATCGGGATCGAGAGTTTCGTCCGGACTTGCCTGGAACCAGCCAGAGGACTGCCAGCACTGCTCCGGTTCATTATAGTAGATCAGTGCGTCACTGTCGGAGGCGGTACTGTCGGACGGTGTGGTAACATACCAGTTAAAGAGAGCGTAGCCATCTTCAGAGAATCGATATTTGCGTCCATTAATGGTCTTGGTGGTGTCGCTTGCCTTTTTGCCGTTGGAGTTAAAATAAAACCAGTAGTAGCCGTCAAAATTTTCCAGTTCGCTGTCGTCGTCTTCGACTTCCAGACGCTGCCACTGGCTGGCACGTTGCGCACCGTCTCCCTCTTCACCGAGATAATAAACGCCGCTGCGCCAGGCGTCGTCATCCGTGATGCGGTTGGAACTTTCATCGACCCAGCCATAGAGCATTTTCCCCTCTTCATCAAAAGCATAGCGAACACTGTTGATTGTCTTGAAAGTCGTCTTGCCGGAGCTTGCCGCGGTGTAGGCTTTGCCGTTGGCCGCGAAGTAATACCAGCAGGTATCCGCTTCATCGTCATCGGCATCTTCGTTATCAAGCTCGTGCCATTCGTTCTTTACCATGGCGCCGGCTTCATTGACATAGTAATAATCATCGTCGTCTTCCACCAGTGACTCGGAAAGCAGATATCCGTCGTCGTCCAGCCAGAACCAGTCGTTTCCGGATTTCTTCCATTCATTGGTTACAACGTCCCCGCTGGAAGTGTAGTAGCGCCAGGTACCGTCCTCATTCTGCCATCCACTGGCCGCCCAGGCGCTCATGGAAGCGCCGATCGTCAGAAGTGCGGCCGCACAGGTCGTCATCATAATTTTTGTTCTTTTATTCATATATCCTGTCTCCTTTTCCACATTTTATCCGCTGTTTCTGCGGATGAGCAGACTATAAACCCTCGAACCGTTTGAGGGTCAAGCGAAGTCAGGAAGTCGTAAGGAAGCGTAAAATTTCGTCAAGGAAGAGGCGGAATTTTGTAAAATAAATCTACGGAAAGCATCATTTTTTCTGCATATAAATGCGAATAAAATATGCAGAAAACAGGGGCATAGACTTGATCTTTTGCATATAAAAGGATAAAATAATATGCAGAAAGGAGCGCATGATATGAGAAAATTTGATTATTCCTTTTTAAACAATGGACTGCTTCCGGCTAATCTGGTGACATTAACAGCTAATATTTCCAGTTTAAAGACGATGGCTGGAGTACGAAAAGAAGAATATAGAGCTGTTTTTACAGAATTAGAAGCTGTGGCAAAAATACAGTCTGTCAAAAGTTCAAATGCGATCGAGGGGATTGTGACCAGCGACGAACGGATTGCGGCGATTGTGAATCAGAACAGTGCGCCGCTGAATTATAACGAGGCGGAGATTGCCGGATACAGGGACGCTCTGAATGCGATTCATCTGAGTTATGAGTATCTTGATTTTCGTGAGAGTGATATTTTGCGGCTTCATGAGATGATGATGTCTGTTGCGGGGTATGAATATGGGGGTCGATATAAGACCGAGGATAATGTGATCCTGGAGATAGATGCCAACGGAAACCGAAGTGTGCGCTTTCGCCCGGTGTCTGCGGCAGAGACGCCAGGTGCGATGGAGCAGCTGGAACTGGCATATATGGATGCCAGAAATGATGCGAATATTAATCAGATCCTTTTGATTCCCTGTGTGATACTTGATTTTTTGTGCATCCATCCTTTCCGTGACGGGAACGGCAGGATGTCCAGGCTGCTTTCGTTATTACTTCTTTATAAAAATGGATATGACGCAGGGAAATACGTATCTTTTGAGGAACAGATTAATAACTATAAGGTCTGGTATTATGAGGCGCTGCGGCAGTCGTCGGAGAACTGGGAATCAAACGGAAATACTTATGTTCCGTTTATTGAAAACTTCCTGTCTGCTTTGTATATGTGTTATAAAGAACTGGATAAGAGGTTTGCGGTAGTTCATGGTAAAAAAATTACGAAGAAAGCACGGATAGAGGCCACAGTATTGAATAACCTGACACCGATTTCTAAATCAGAAATCTGTAAAATACTGCCGGATGTCAGTCCTACTACGGTAGAAGCCGTGTTGGGCGCGATGGTAAAGAGCGGGTCAATCCGCCGGATAGGGCAGGGACGCGCAACCAGATATGTGAGAGTATAGTGTTCTGATCAAATAGTTGTGGTGAGAGCGACACCTCACAATGTATTTTATGTGAAAATTTTATAAGTTAACAGGAGGCATTATGAAAGTTACTTATCTTCATCACAGCGGATTTCTTGTTGAGACAGAGCAGGTAATGCTGCTTTTTGACTATGTCGGCGGACCGATCCCTCAGCTGAATCCGGATAAAACGCTCGTGATGCTGGCAAGTCATCGGCATGGAGATCATTTTGACCCGAAGATTTTTGCACTGGGAGTAAGTCATCCCGATGTAAGATGGATTTTGTCCTATGATATCTGGAAAAAGCGTATACCGGAGGCTTACCAGTCATATGTTCCGCGGATTTGCAGGATTCGTCCCGGCGATCGGCTGGAACTGGCAGCTGGAGAAGGTCTGGTTACGGTTTCTGCCTATAAGTCGACGGACGAGGGAGTGGCATTTATCGTGGAGGCGGACGGCAGGACGATTTATCATGCAGGGGATCTGAATGACTGGTACTGGGAGGAAGAAACCGATGCCTGGAATCACAGCATGCAGGCAGATTATATCCGGGAATTAAAAAAGATTCGGGCGGACGGTTATCATCCGGATGTGG
Organism: Clostridiales bacterium; assembly: GCA_020860565.1. Classification (GTDB taxonomy): domain Bacteria; phylum Bacillota; class Clostridia; order Lachnospirales; family Lachnospiraceae; genus Brotaphodocola. The sequence continues at coordinate 7,883 of JAJBUA010000090.1, read as the reverse complement.
CGATGGTGCCGGTCGATCCGCGGCTGGAACAGTGGTTTTATCTGGGTCTGGCGGAATATATGCGGGAAGTAGGCGCAGAGATGATTTTCCCGATGCATTTCTGGAAAGATTATGGTATCATAGACAGGATTAAGAACCATCCCTCTTCCGCGGCATATTGCGGCAGGATTGCTGAGATCAGCCGGGAAGGGCAGGAGTTTGAATGCTGAGAGGCAACCTGAGAGAGCGATTTTGCAGCCGTGTTGAATCTGGGGTCTGCAAGGGGCGCGAGGGAGACATTATATTATGGAAATGGAGATCATGGATCATAAATGGAGATCAGGAAAGATAAAACAGACAGAAAAGAAACGTGTCAGGAGCGTCACTTTACGACGCTTCTGATGGATATGGACGGCACCATCTTTGATTTTGACGAAGCGGAGCGTCAGGGTGTACGAAGGGTGCTACAGTTAAATGGCATAGAGCCGACGGATGAGCTGATTGAGCAGTATCATCAGGTTAACCGCTGGTACTGGCAGGCATTTGAGCGGGGAGATATCACCAGAGAGCAGATATTTGAGGGACGTTATCCGACCTTTTTCTGGCAGCTGGGGATCGAGATCAATGCAGGGGAGACGGAGAAAACTTACCGCGACAGTCTTGATGCATGCGCCGCGCTGGTTGAGGGAGCTGAAGATCTCTGCGCATACCTGTATGAGAGGTATGATATTTACATCATCACAAACGGTATTTCGGGGACTCAGCACGCACGGATGCAGGCGTCCGGGCTGGGGCGGTATTTTAAAGATATTTTCGTCTCGGAAGATATGGGGAGCCAGAAGCCCCAGACAGAATTTTTCGAGGCGTGCTTTCCGCGGATTCGTGAGAAAGACCGGACCAGGATGCTGATTATCGGAGACAGCCTGACTTCAGATATCCGGGGAGGGGAAAATACCGGCATTGCGACGTGCTGGGTCAATCTGGTGGGCGAGCCGGCAAGGGAAGATATCGTGCCGGATTATGAGGTACATAGTCTGGCGGAATTGAAAACATTGCTGTGAAGGTGCAGACATTTGGCTGATTTTCGTATATGGGACATTTCTCAGAAGTACAGAAAACGGAAAGGGAATGCAAGAAGATGAAAATTACAGATCACAGTTCTGTTTCTTAAAAAATGTGATGCCATAACCTGGAACCATCCTGTGCGGAATCACAAGGTCTTCAGATATTCCTTCACATTATGCTTAATTTCGTACACCTCGCAGGAAGCAGTCTGCGGGTTAAAGACAACCATATCAAACTCGCCAATGCTAAAAAGCAGTTTGAACACTTTGCATTCCGGTCTGGCTATCATGGTTTCTAAAAGAACAATATCTTCCATCATTCGTCCCCGTACATCACTGAGGATTCTTTTGGTTACGGAATTCCGTTCTTTCAGAGAAAGCTCACGAAACACATTGTCATCCATGAGGGTTGTGATCAGGGCCTTTGCCTGTGCATAGTGCATTCCAGGCTGGGAAATGGCCGTATGTTTCGCTTTATTATTCCAGTCAGATATGGAGACCATATCCAGGTCAATTGTAAGATCAAGAAGATCCAGGTATTCTTTAATCTCCGTGCGGTGAACATCGGTCAGGGCGATATTCAACTCCGGTTTGTTTTTTATTTCCAGCAATGTTCTGAGCTTTTCTGTAATCTGCTTTACATCGACCCGGCAAAGAATATCATTGGGTTCTTCTCTGTCACGCAACAGATTTTTAGCTGATAAGGACAAATCCGAAGAACGAAAGTCTCTTGTCAGGACATCCAGAGTAAAGCGGTGGTTGATATCTTCCACAACACGATTAATTGCACTTGTTAATTCCTGTGCTTCGTAGAGTTCGGTCAGATGGCGGAAATGATTTCCGTATTGATAGTTTTTCAGAGAGTGCTGTATGTTATGGGCAATGGCACTGTCTACGTATTCATCGGTACTTTCTTTTGTTGCGAAAGTCATACCGGTTCGATTATAATCCACTCCGCCAAGGCTCATGGTGCCGCCATAACGAATATATTCATCAATTCCCTTCAGCCCAAGAACATTTTCAAACTCCCTGCGCAGTGTCTGATGGCTGCTTTCTTACCGGCTACAGGAAGAGAAACTAAAAAATAAAAATATCTGAGAGTAGAATTTAAAAAATTCAAATCTAAGAATTCTCTGCCCGGCGCAGTTAAAAACCACGCCGGGGATGTACATTAAGTTACGGATTTTGCTTACAAACTGATGATTTCACCACTCCTGACAGGGCTATAGTCTCTGAACCTGATTTCTTTGCCATTACTATCGATGATGATGAGCATGGTGGTCATATCATAACCTTTCTGCTTAAGCATTTCCAGATCCACTCGGATAATGGGATCACCCGCTTTAACATCTGCACCAGCCTGCACCAGGTTGGTGAAACCAACACCGTTCATCTCTACGGTGTTAATGCCCACATGAACCAGCAGTTCCACGCCGTCCTTGCAACTGATGCCGAAGGCGTGGCCCGTTTCTGCCAGCAGACTCAGGGTACCGGTGCGAGGGGCGACGATGGTGTTACCGGCCAAGGTGAAGGCTACGCCGTCTCCCAGCATTTTGGAAGCAAATGTCTCGTCGTTGACATTTTCCATAGGGATCATGCTTCCGTCTGCTACGGCCACAATGCTGTCATCTGTGTCATTAGCAGAGGTATCGTTTTCCGCTGTGGCGGGCGCATCGTCTTCGAAACCCAGAATGAAGGTCACAATGGCGGCAACTACAATGGCAGCGACCACAGCAATCGCCATGCTGACGATGGTGTCCTGAAAGATGGGCAGGGCCAGGATGGTAGAGTAGCCATAAACATAAGCTGTAGCGCCCAGAGCGCCAGCGATCACACCGCCTGTAGCGGCACCGGCCATGATACCAATCATAGGCTTCTTTAAGCGCAGGTTCACGCCGTAGAGAGCAGGCTCTGTGACGCCGGCCACGATGCAGCCGAAGGCAAGGCTGAGACATTCAGCGCGAAAAGCTTTGTTTTTGGTGCGGAAAGCAACGCCGAGGCAGGCACCGCCTTCCGCCATGTTGTGCAGGATGTAGGAAGGACGGAAGAATACGTCATAGCCGGGGTCTGCAAATGCCTGTACCATGAATGGCGTTACAGCGTGATGCATACCGGTCATAACAAGCCATGGCATGGCAGCGGCCAACAGTGCGATGGCCACAGGGCCAAACGTGGCGGATGACCACAGGAAGAAGTGAACGATAATGCCGCCTGCCAGATCACCCAAAGGCCCTAAGATCGTAATGCCAGCCACATAGGTCAGTCCCATAGTACACATACCTACAAGAACCGTGCGCAGGATACCGGGAATAAGTTTAGAGAGAAACTTTTCACAGTAATACGCAAAGATACCAATCAGTAAAGCAGGCAATAGCGTACTGCTGTAGGTAACCTTGGTAACTAGCAGGGAGAGGATAGTCACAGGCCCTTCCTTGAGCATGGAGATGAAGTCGGGGTAAACTAACGCGGCCGCTACGCTCATGGCATACAGAGGGGTTCCGCCCAGTTTTTTAGCAACACCGTACGCAACGAATACTGGCATAAAGTAGAATGGAACATTTGCCAGCTGGCTGAGCAGTGTGTAGGTAGACATTTCCCCGAAGGCCGGATAGACAAGTGTTGCAAGCAGCAGAAATACCTTGAGCATACCGCCTGAAACAAGGCCGGGGATCAGGGGTGTTACTGAGCCTGAAACAAATCCGATCAGACGGTTGCCGAGGTCCATGATTCGCGCTTTACCGGTGAGTTTCGGCGTATCGACAGGAGATTCATCATCCGATACCGTATCGCCGGTTTTGCCTCCTGTGGCTTCATAGATATTGACGGCTTCCGTATAGACTGGAATTACATTCTTTCCGAAAACGATCTGAAGCTCATCGGTTACAAACACGACGCCGAGTACACCGGAAATGGCCTTGATTTCTTCTGTCTTGACCCGCGCTTTATTCCGAACGAAGAAACGCAGACGGGTAGAGCAATGGGTAATGCTGGTCAGGTTTTCGCAGCCGCCGCTGAGAGCGATAACCTTTTGGGCTACTTGTTTTGCATCCATGATTATGTATTTCCTTTCCTATTAAGATTTTTATATTTGCGGAGAGTTGAAAAATGTATTATACTCTGTTTATTAAAAATGGACAGGGGGTGCGGTTATGATTTTCGAGAAGCTTTCTGACGGAAAGTTCACCACATCAGAAAAGCAGGTTGTGCGCTTTATTCAGGAGTATCCTCGGGTTGTCATTAACCTTTCCCTGGAAGAGCTCGCCTCGGAAACCTATGTGTCACAGGCTTCTATTATCCGGTTGGCCAAAAAAACTTGGCACCAAAGGCTTTGCCGATTTCAAGGTTCAGCTCGCTACGGAGCTGAGCGCGTTTGCACAGGATGCGAAGGAAATATCCGTGGATATTCCCATCCCGTCGGACTGCTCAACTCAGGATATTGCCAATACGTTCTATAATCTGTCACGTCAGGTGCTTGACATTACGATGAACGAGCTGGATGTCAACGCCTTGCGAAAGGCGGCTACGATGCTTGTTCATGCAGACACGATCCATCTGTATGGTCGGGGTGAGTCACTGATCGTAGCTGAGGACTTCCATTATAAGCTCCTGCGTATCGGACTGAACTCTCAGCTGGAGACCCTGAATGGTTTCCCGGAAGCACATGCCCGGATGCCGAGAGCCAGGCTGAAGGAAGCGGCTCTGATTGTTTCACAATATTGTAACAACCGCCAGTTACATTATGTTATCGACGAGCTGATGAGCGCAGGGATACCATTTATCCTGCTGACCGCTGCTGAAAACCCCTGGCCTTATGATAAATATGCAGCTGTCACGCTGCGTATAAGCTGCAAGGAGAGCCGCTACAAGATGGGCAGTTTCGCCTCACGTAATGCCATGTTGTTTTTACTGGACTGTCTGTATGGAGAAATCTTTTCCAGGCAGTACGAGAGGAATAAAGAGAACCTGACCGCATTTTCCAAGAGGAAAACGGAGCGCGATTATTATTACACGTGACCTGAGGCAGGGTCAGATGCGCGCTACTCCGTCTGACTTCGCGGTATTTGCGACAGCCAGGGCTACTGCGTCACGGACGCGGCTGTCAAAAGCCATTGGCAGAATGTTCTCGCTGTTCAGTTCGGATTCGGGGATCAGGCTGGCTATGGCGTATGCCGCGGCAATCTTCATACCTTCGGTCACGCGTTTGGCACGGGCATCCAGCACACCACGGAACAGTCCCGGGAAAACAAGCACATTGTTGACCTGATTCGGGTAGTCGCTGCGTCCGGTGCATATCACAGCGGCGCCCGCGGTTTTGGCAATGGCCGGATCAATCTCCGGGTCAGGGTTTGCGCAGGCAAAGACAATCGCATCGCGGTTCATGGAACGCACCATATCTGCGGTCAGACAGTTGGGCACGCTGGTTCCGATAAAGACGTCGGCGCATTCCACTGCCTGTCTCAGCCCACCGGTGAGGCGGCGCGGGTTTGTCACTTCGGCCAGCGCTTTTTTATGTCCTGCCAGACCTGCCGGACGATCCGGGCAGAGTATTCCATGTTCATCGACGGCAATGATGTCCCGTACGCCCAGACTTTGCAGCATCCTGATAATTGCGGTTCCGGCCGCGCCTGGTCCGTTTTGTACTACGCGTATCTGCTCCAGCTTTTTGCCGGTCAGCTTCAGAGCGTTAATTAAGGCTGCACAGACCACAATCGCAGTGCCATGCTGGTCATCGTGGAATACCGGGATATCGCAGGCTTCCTGCAGCTTTTGTTCGATCTCAAAGCAGCGTGGCGTTGAAATATCCTCAAGGTTAATACCGCCGAAACTGCCTGCCAGCAGGCTGACAGTTCTGACGATTTCATCTGCGTCTTTGCTGCGCACACACAGCGGGATGGCATCTACTCCGCCGAAATTTTTGAACAAGACACATTTACCTTCCATCACAGGCATACCGGCTTCCGGACCGATATCTCCCAGCCCCAGGACCGCGGTGCCATCAGTGACTACCGCCACGGTGTTCCAGCGACGAGTCAGTTCATAGCTGAGGGAAGGATCTTCACAGATGGCAAGGCACGGAGCTGCAACGCCCGGCGTGTATGCAAGGGAAAGAGCTTCGCGGCTGTCGGTAGATACACGGGCGGTGATTTCCAGCTTGCCACGCATCTCGCGATGTAGTTTCAGAGATTCTTCTGCATAATTCATTTTGTTCAGCCTCCTTTACAGATCTGCGCCATTGGTTGCGATAACATGGGAATAGTAATCAAAGGAATCCTTTTTGCGGCGTTCCATGGTTCCGTTCCCATCATTGTCACGATCTACATAGACGAAACCATAGCGTTTTTTCATCTCACCGGTGCCTGCAGACACGATGTCGATCGGTCCCCAATAAGTGTAGCCCATAACTTCTACTCCGTCTCGGATTGCCTCCTTTACTGCCAGCAGATGACGGCGCAGGTAGTCAATGCGGTAGCTGTCATGGATCTGGCCGTTTTCGTCTGGCACGTCTACCTGCCCAAGCCCGTTCTCTACCACAAAAAGTGGGATCTGCCAGCGGTCATACAATTCGTTAAGGGTGTAGCGCAGTCCAAGCGGATCGATTTGCCAGCCCCATGGCGTTGTTTCCAGATACGGGTTTGGCGTCCCCTGGTCGCCGTCGGTGTCGCCGCAAAATGGCTGACCGTATTCATGTGTGGATGTGCGATAATAGCTGAAGCCGAGGTAATCGGCAGTATATTTTTTCAGCAGTTCCTCATCGCCGGGCTCTGTCTCAAGCCTGACATTTTCTTCCTCCCAGATATGCGCCATATATGCGGGATATTCGCCGCGGATCATGACATCGCCGAACAGCAGGGAGCGGCGACGTAACTCCATAGTTTCAAATACGTCTTCCGGCTTGCAGGTATGCGGGTAGGTATTGCTCAGGGAAAGCATACAGCCGATCTTTGCATCAGGGATTATCTCATGGCAGAGTTTGATGGCCAGACTGTTTGCTATAAACATATGGTGGCAGGCCTGATAGACAACCTGCTGCTGGTTTTCTCCTTCCTTGAAAAAGATGCCGCCGGCAGCGCCCGGCATCCGCCGCATATTGTTGATTTCATTAAATGTCAGCCAGTATTTGACCTTGTTTTTATATCGGCGGAATACTACTTCACAGTAGCGAAGAAAGATGTCGATGAGTTTGCGGTTACGCCAGCTGCCGTAGGCCTCCACCAGATGCAGAGGCGTCTCGTAGTGACTAAGCGTAACAAGCGGCTGCATTCCACGGCTGAGCATCTCATCGAACAGATTGTCATAGAACTGCAGCCCTTTTTCGTTTGGTTCTGCGTCGTCCCCGTTTGGAAAGATGCGGGTCCAATTGATAGAAGTGCGGAAAACATTGAATCCCATTTGCTGCATCAGAGCCAGATCCTCTTTGTAATTGTGATAGAAGTCAATGGCCTCATGGCTGGGATAGAATTTGCCTTCCACCGGTGGAAGGTCGGCATCATGCTTGATGCCATGGGGAAAGCAGTCGGTAATACTTATACCCTTGCCGTCAGCATCGTAAGCGCCCTCGGCCTGGTTTGCGGCGATGGCTCCGCCCCAGAGGAAGTTTTCTGGAAAGGCAGTCTGCAATGATCTCATAAATATACATCCTTTCTTTTCGGTTGTGTTGTGATTGGGTTACCTGTGTTTTTACTGAGCTGAATATATCAAATTCCCGCGATTTTTCGCTATATGCTATATCGATTTTGGAGTTGTTCTTCAGATTTTTTTGCCAATTGAGCAAAAAACGCCCCCACTTTGCAACTCTCATTGCAAAGTGGGGGCGTTTTCCGCAAATTAACTGTATATATT
>JAJBUA010000038.1:20309-26213 GCA_020860565.1 Clostridiales bacterium | reverse complement strand
GCCTGAAGGGATTCGAACCCCCGACCCACGGCTTAGAAGGCCGTTGCTCTATCCGGCTGAGCTACAGACTCAGATCCATCTGCAATGGAAAACTTAGGAATCGGCTCTCGTTTTCACCGACTGTCTAAGTATAAAGCATAAACGGCGGATTGTCAAGAATCAATATTAAATTAAAAGGCCGCGAGAAATGACCCTCGTCCCTGTCATTTCTCGCAGCCTCCTGCTTTTCAAAAACCTGCCTTCTGCTGTACTAAATTTAGCCCGCCGCCACCGCCGGCGCAATAGAGAGATCCGCCGGATAATAAGGAATGAGCGTCGCCTGCAGTGCGTGGTAAATATCTGACTTACCCGGCCAGACCGTGCCGATCACCTCGTTCTTTTCATTTAACTGGTGAAACCATGAGCCGTTGACATGGTCGAGCACTTTTTCATCCAGATATTTCATAAACCGGGCATAATCATCCGCGTATTCGCCCCGTCCTGTCACGCGGGCGAGCGTCGCCGATGTGTTGATGGCTTCCGCCAGCGTCCAGTGCATTCGGTCATGAACGACCGGTTTGCCCTCCCAGTCTGTCGTATATACCAGTCCCGGCGCTCCGTCTGCTTCCCACGCGTCTTTGACCGCCTGAGTATACAGCTTTTCCGCACTCTTGATCCATTCCCTGTAACCGTTCTTTTCGCTCTCTGTCTCTGCTTTCTCTGCCGAGGAAAGCGCCCACTGTGTGATCAGCCTTGCCCACTCGATTCCATGCCCCGGCGTCGCTCCATAAGGCTTAAACGGATCTGCCGGATGCTCCCTGTTGCACTCCAGATTTGGAACCCAGTCTTTCGTAAAATGTTCCGGGATACGCCAGTGATTATCCGCAGCCCATCCGACCACCCGACGGATGATCCGCCCGGCTCTCACCCGGTACTCCTCTTTGCCGACCGCATCCGCCACAGCCAGAAACGCTTCCACCGTATGCATATTGGCATTTAGTCCGCGATAATCATCTAAAACTGTAAATTCTGTATTCCACGTATCGCAGGAGAGTCCTTCCTCCTCGTTCCAGAAACGTGCGTCATAAAGTTCCAGCGCTTCCTCCAGCAATTCCTTTGCCCCCGGTCTGCCTGCCAGTACAGCGGAGGTCCCTGCCAGAATCACGAAAGCATGCGCATAGCATTGCTTCGTCGGGACGATCTCACCCTCTGCTGTCAGTCCGGCATACCAGCCGCCGTTTTTCTCATCATGAAGCTCTCCGGTCAGTCCGCGCAGAGCCGCATCCGCCAGTTCACCGCTCCCCTCATATCCCAGAAGCGTGCCCAGGCTGTACACATGAGCCATCCTCGCGGTAATCCAGGTCTCCCGGTTGCGGTCCTTCCACGGCGTCCCATCATCTCCCAGATACCAGGAACCGCCTCCCGGGGACGGGAATTGACGGCCGAAAGCCAGCAGATTCTCCCTCACCCCTTTCATGAAGCTCTGATTTTCTTCTGTGTCAAGCTGATACTTTTTCTCCATATTCTTCTCCTTTCCTGCAGGTCTGAAACGACCTCCTAATGTTTCAGATAACACTGCTTATAATGACATTTCCCCTTGGCATCGATATTCATAATCATATACGATGGTTTTCGGCCCGACTGGCGCGGATAGGACAGGCTGCCCGGATTCAGAAGTGTAATCCCGCCGATCTTCTCAAAGAACGGCCGGTGAGTATGTCCGAACATCGCGATGTCGCATCCCCGCTCCCGCGCTTCTTCATATAATGTATCCACTCCCAGCGATACATTATAATAATGCCCATGCGTCAACAGAATCTTATGGGAACCAATGGTAATCTCCATCTCCGCATCAAGCGAGGTAAAAAAGTCATTATTTCCGCGAACCATGGCCAGCTGGCAGTCTTCATTTACCCACTGTCCGATCAGACTTTCGCTTCCCTCAATGTCTCCCAGATGGATCAGAAGATCCATCGGCTTCTCCTCCTTGATCACCTGTTTCATGTTGTCGTCCATACGGTGCGTGTCGCTTATAATCAGTATTTTCATACATCCTCCCCAAGGATTTCTTTTAACCGGACCTTCATCGCTTCCAGCGCCTTCCCGCGATGACTGATCTGGTTTTTCTGCTCGATGGTAAGCTCCGCGGATGTTTTTCCAAACTCCGGCAGCCACAGGATCGGGTCATATCCAAATCCGCCGCTCCCTGACGGCTCACAGGCGATCTGTCCTTCCATGGCAGCTTCCGTGTGAACGACTTCTCCGTCCGGCAGAACGGCAGCAATATTACAGATAAACCGCGCTGCCCGTTCCTCTCCGACAGCGCCGTCCAGCCGGTCAATAATATTGCGGTTCTTGATCTCATAGGAGGTGTCCTCTCCCATATAACGCGCAGAATAAATGCCCGGCTCCCCGCCGATATAATCAACCACCAGCCCTGAATCATCGGCAAGCACGATATCACCGGTGCAGGCCCACACCGCGCGTGCCTTGATCTCCGCGTTCTCGGCAAAGCTGCTGCCGTCCTCGATGATCTCCGGATCCGCTCCTGCCTCCTTCATCGACAGGATCTCACATCCCAGATCTCCCAGAATCATACGGATCTCTTTCATTTTACCCGGATTCCCGGTGGCAAAAATAATCTTATGTTTCATAATTCTCTCCTCATTTTCCATAAGCTTTCAGGCACAGATTACATTTCTGGCTCTCCTCCACCCGTTCCCAGCTGACTCCGTCCGGACTCGCGTAGCCCTCTCCATCCGTCAGATCGATCCGGCACTTTCCGTCGCCGGCGTCATACTCAATCGCGATCGGATGCACCGCTCCCGGCGTTGTCAGGCAGATCATAACCGCAAAGCGCTCGCCGGCATTCAGATCAATTGTCTCCGCAAACGGGATGGTATAATACCCGGCGTATGTCAGTCTGCCATCCGCCACCTTTTCGCGTTTTTGCAGGCTCTCACCATCCACTTTATCCGGTACCTGCTGTACCACATAAACCTCATACTCCGTGTCCCGGTCAATCGCGTAAAATCCGGCAGCGGCAATCTCCGTCTCTTTCTCCGTCTGATAAACGTTGGCCGCCCAGGCTGTCTCTGCGCCATAGCCCAGCTGACCCACCCAGCCGCACTGATCGCTTTGATACAAGTCCGTATAATGATCCGTCGATTCAATAACCGTGTATACAATATTGTTCAGCCCGATGGTTCGGTCTTCGTAGGAAACGTAGAAAAAGCCATCCTCGCCAAATTCCGTGCCCCAGCTGTTTTCGCAGAGAAAAGCTCCGTCGCTGGTAACTCCCCCGGCAAAGGCTTCCCTGGAGAAATCATCGTCCCATCCCACAATCGTGATATCATGGTTCGGAATGCTTTCTGCCGGTACACAGTAAGCCGCGGTTTCCGGATTGTAAAAATCCGACGCATCCGACGCATTCTTCAGATCAATATATAAGGAAGACTCCACGCCGCCCCACTGCAGCACCGCTCTCTTAATCGCTTCCAGGTCTCCGTCCGGCAGGATCTGGATTTCCTGCACATGTTTGGCAGCCGTCAGATCCTCCGGAGAGAAATCATCTCCATAGGGATCCTCCTCCTCCGTAACCGGACCGCGCCACGAGAGCAGATAAGCCATCGCCATCGTATACTCCCCGCCGCCCGTCTGCCCCAACAGGAAGTTAGGGTCATGCGACATGTGATCTTCCGAAAAATCCCAGATCTCCTCCGGCAGTAGCCGGCTCTCAATCGCGGACAGCGACGCAAATGCCCAGCAGGTTCCCAGTTCTCCCTGATCTCTTACACGCGCGGCGCGTCCTTCGCTGCGGCCGTCATAATGAGACGGTAGCGGTATCCCCAGATTTGACTCATTGTCGGTTCCTCCGGACTTCTCCAATGGATTTCCACTCGCTGTTTGATCAGTCTCGTCCACTTTGGTCGTCGCTTTTTCTGTTGTTTCCATAGTTGCAGCCGGTTCCTCTGACCTGCTCTCCCTGCCGGCCTGTGAACCTCCCTGAGATGCATCTGCCGGCAAATCTTCCTCTTCCAGAATTATGCTGGATTCTGCTGAAGCATTTTCCGTAATTCCGGTAAGCCCAATCATTCGCCCGATCTTACTGCAGCCGCACAGAATTCCTGCAATCATTACCAGCAGCCCGACAATGCACAGGAATTTCTTCCATTTACTCAACTTCTCCATCCTTTTCCCTGCGCTTCGGCGGTTTCGGTCCCATAAACTGATAATACCACGTCTTCATCATGCCATTATAAATCTTGCGGTTTTTATCCGCTTTGCGGCCCATGTATTTTTCCACATCTTCATATGCGGTGATCACATATGCCGACCAGGAATCCAGCGCCGCGAAGCGTTCGCCCAGCTCCGTATACAGACCCGGCAGGTTTTCTTTTTCCTCCAGCCGTTCTCCATACGGCGGATTTGTGATCAGAAATCCATATTTTTTCGGATGGCTCAGCTCGCTTACCGGACGCTGCTGGAAATGAATCATATTGCCTACCCCGGCAAGCTCCGCGTTGGCTCTGGCCGCCCGGATAATCTCTCCATCCGCGTCATAGCCCTGGATATCGACCTTCACGGAACGGTCAATTCGTTCATTTGCCTCATCAAACGCGCGATACCAGCATTTCACCGGGATCAGGTTTCTCCATGTCTCTGCCTGGAACGAGCGCTTCCTGCCGGGCGCCATATCCGCCGCGATCATAGCCGCTTCAATCGGAAATGTCCCGCTTCCGCAGAACGGATCTACCAGAATGCGGTTTTTATTCCATGGCGTCAGCAGAATCAAAGCCGCCGCCAGCGTCTCAGTAATCGGCGCCTTGCTGGCCAGTTTCCGATAACCTCTCTTGTGCAGAGAATCCCCGGACGTATCCAGACAGACTGTCACGATGTCTTTATAAATCGACACGCGAAGCGGATAGCTTTCTCCGCTCTCCGGGATCACCGACGTGTGGTAAGCGCTTTTCATCCGCTCCACCATGGCTTTTTTCATAACAGACTGGATATCAGACGGGCTGAAAAGTTTACTTTTTATGGAATTTGCCTTTTTTACCCAGAAACGTCCATCCATCGGGATATATTCTTCCCAGGGAATCTTTTTCGTCTCCTGAAAAAGTTCTTCGAAGGTAACTGCGCGGAAAGAACCGGCCCTCACCAGCACACGCTCCGCGGTACGCAAAAATATATTGGCACGGCAGATCGCTTCCGCGCCCCCGTAAAAACAGACCTTTCCATCCTCCACTCTGGAAATCTCATATCCCAGATCCAGAATTTCTTTTTTTAATACTGCCTCCAGACCAAAGTGACAGGGCGCAATCAACTCAAATACTTTCTCTGCCATCGCGTCTCCTCTTTCTAAAAATTATAATCATTATTTTCGCAAACGATGAGCCAGGCAGATTAGCCTGCATCGAAATTTTTACTGATATGTTAACTATTGTATCCGCTGCTCAAATTCTTGTCAATAACAGCCTTAAAAATACCCGATCCGGGGAAGCGCATTCCAGGCTTCCATTCCGCCGCTGACCGAATACACCATATATCCGGAAATGGCAAGCTTTCTCGCCGCCCGGATACTCAACGCACCATGATAACAGATCAAGACTGTCATTTCTTCCTTTTTTAAATATCCATCCGGATGTGCAAGCAGTTCTTCCTCGTCCACCCGGACCGCGCCGGAAATATGGCCTGCTTCATAGCTTTCCCGGTCACGTATATCCACAAGAAGCAGCGGACGCTTCTCTTTGAGCCAGTCATCCAGCTGCATCACACTGATCAGTTCCCACATAAGACACCGCCGGGGCATGTTCTTATTATTAATATATGTAAAGAGCCGCTCCCTGTCCCGGAACGGCTCTTTTTGGAAATTCTGTTTATCTGTTATGGTTCTGGCTGTTGTTCTGTGAAGAATTCTGGCTG
>JAJBUA010000038.1:0-20209 GCA_020860565.1 Clostridiales bacterium | reverse complement strand
TGTTCTGTGAAGAATTCTGGCTGTTGTAGTTATTCATGGTTCATACCTCCTGAATGTCTTTGATTTTGGTTACAGGGATAGTATAAACCTTTTTCGGATTCCTATTCACCGTCACCGAAAATACAAATCATTCATTCAACGATACTGCAAACACAGCCTGCAGAAATTCTTTTTTATATCCAGAACATCATCCAAACATACTGACAATCCGAACCGGATTCCGATAATTCCATACGGAGGTCTTGATCCCTGTCTTCTCCGTTGATGCATGTACGACACGGCCATCGCCAATATACATCGCTACATGATTGATCCGGGAACCATTGGAATAAAACAGCAAATCACCCGGCTGCATCTGATCTGCGCTGATCGATACGCCCTGAGTTGCCTGCTCTCTGGAACTGCGATACATGCTGATGCCTGCCCCATTTGCCATGACGTAACGGATAAATCCTGAACAATCAACCCCCGTATGCGGATCGTTGCCGCCCTCCCGGTAGGAACCGCCGACAAACTGCAACGCGTAAATCACCAGTTCCTCGCGTTCTCTTGTCTCCTCATCCTCCTCATCGTCTGCTTCTGATAACTCCTCAGCACTGTCAGCGGCCTCTTCCTCGTCCGTATACTTTCCGTCTTCCGAGTCGGCCGCCGTCACGTTACCAGCCTGCGCATAAGATACGAGCGGCGCTTTCGCACCCACACCCATCGTCAGCATCGTTACCGTCATCATATATAAAAGAATCTTTCTCACACAATCTCTCCTAAAATCACTTGATTTGCAGCAAATGTTACGTATTTGTTACGAAATGATTATAGTTCGATTGCGTTCTTGTGTCAACCTTTTGTAAAACTTTTTATTTAATTTTAACAATGTTGCTTATCACATCATCCGCCAAATACCCACATAATTGCCATCACAATTACCAGCATCGGCAGTATGGGGATCAGGATCGTCAGGATGCCCGTAAAGATTGCAAATACCAGCATCAGCAGCCCGATCGCAACGACAATACCGAGCAGCTTCCAGTACCATTTATTCAGATCATAATAATGGATCGATGTCCGCGGTCCGTTTTGACCATCTTCTGATTCCGCAGAATATCCTCTGCTTTCTGCCTCATATCCACCCATATCTCCATATCCGGAATCGCCGCGGTATTTCTGAAATCCACCGTCTCCCGCTCCTGGAGTCGTATCGATGATCGTACGGGCAATCAGCCTGGGATCTCCCAGTTCCTCCAGGATCTCTGCCTCGTCCCGCCCTTTCTGCTTTTCCTCACGGATATAACTGTTATAATATTGAAGATTTTCCCTCACAGATTCCGGCGGAATCTCTCCGGATAAGGAATCCTGCAACCTCTGTAAAAACTCTAGCCTGTTCATAAATACTCCTCTTGCCTATCGGTCTTTGTCCTCCTTCAGAGCCCCGCTACGATAAGCGGCGATTAATTCACACAAATCCGAAATGCGGTTCTTTAGTTCTTCTCCCTGATCCGTGCTGCCGATCAGCACACGGTGGCGCATTTTTTCTGTAATTGCCACTCTCGGCGTATTTTCCCTGTCGGGATGAAATGGCATATGCTCTGCCAGCGCCAGATGATGGGAATTATAAATCAATGTGTATCCTGCGATCCCGGTTTTTTTCTGGTATGCCTTGGACAGTCCGCCGTCGATGACATACAGCTTTCCGTTTGCCTTCACCGGCGTCTCCCCGTCCTTGATCTTTACCGGCACGTGGCCGTTGATGATATGCGATCCCTCTACCGGCAAACCAAATTCCGCCAGAATCTTATTACAGATCTCCTCTGTCTGGCTCAGCTGATAGTAGGGATTCATATTTTCTTTGTGAGTAGATTTTTCTTCTACAAAATAATTCTCAAATGTTGTAATGCGATCTTTGCCAAATACCGGAGACTTGGCGCCGCACCACAGATACCACATGAAATCTCTGGCGTCCGCTTTCTCTTTTTTATCTTCGGAAAGGAAATATGCCTGATGGATGACCTTCTCAATCCGATCCATCAGTGCCTTCCCTGCGTATTCTTTCCCGTCAAATGTCATACTTTCGAAGCTGCCATCCTCACACATCGGGATACAGCCGTGATACATCAGATTACCATTATAGCATTTATACATCGCCCCGTTTGAATACAGGAAGCGGATATGCTTATGCAGCAGCACACTGTGCCGGAATGACAGAACCAGCGTATGCAGCAATTCTTCCTCCTCTGCTGTCAGTTTTAACGGACACTGAGGATCGATCGTCGGGAACGCAGTATCCAGCATTGGATACTCCTTGCCGCCGATCGTCACGATACCGGCGTCATAATCCACATGCTCCAGCAGCAGACGGTCGTCCATCTCATATTCCGGATGGCGACGGATAATCTGTCCCTCTACCTTAAACTGAATCACGGCAATCGCCTTATGCATCTTAGCCGCAAGGCCCGGATCTACCGCATCATAAATATTTTCATCCAGAATCTTCGGGCGGAAACGCTCGCAGGGATCCTCCCGATACACTCTCGCCGCAAACATCGACAGCGGACGCAGATTGATCCCATAACCATCCTCCAGCACATCAAAGCTGTTATAGCTGATCGCAATTCTCAGTACATTGCAGACGCAGGCCGGATTGCCGCAGGCAGCGCCCATCCAGGAAACATCGTGATTGCCCCATTGGATATCCACATCATGAAACTCCATCAGTTTTTCCATAATAATATCCGCACGCGGACCACGGTCAAAAATGTCCCCGATAATATGCAGATTGTCAATCGCCAGATTCTGAATCAGTTCACACAGTACCGCTATGAACGTATCGGCGACCTGCGTATCCGTGATCGCACGAATAATTTCTTCATAATACAGACGCTTATTCTCATCATTATGATCAACATGCAGCAGCTCATCGATCACATAAGCAAATTCTTTCGGCATTTTGCTGCGCACCTTGGAACGAGTATATTTGGAAGAGGTCACCTTGCAGATCTCCACCAGGCGATTAATCGTAATCCGCTGCCAGTCTACCGTATTGCGCCCTTCATGAGTCATATTCTCCAGCACCTTTTCCGGGTAATAAATCAGATTGGCCAGTTCCATCTGTTCATTCTCCGGTATAATATAGCCGAAGGTCTCGCGGATCTTTACGCGGATCGTTCCTGATGCGCTCCGCAGCAAATGAATAAATGCGTCATATTCGCCATGCAGATCACTGAAAAAATACTCGGTTCCCTTCGGCAGACTGCTGATCGCCATCAGATTTATAATCTCACTTGACGCCGCCTTGATGTTGGGATACTGCCTTCCCAGCAAACGTAAATATGCCATATTATCGCTCATGGTCTTTCCTCTCCTTTAACCCAAATCTGCTTTTATTTTTCTGTTTCACTCCGCACAAATACATCTCTTTTCTAATACTATCATATATTAATGGTGGGGTCAAAAGATATTTTGCCGCCCTGAGGGAGGTATCGCAGTCATGAATCACTTTACCGGCAACAAATCAAAACATCCGATTCTTACCTTCATCCTGCCGCCCGCTCTGCTTCTTCTTCTGCTTATCATTCTCCTCAGCGCCCGCTCCTGCTCTCTGCATCAGCCATCCGCTTCCTCACAATCTGCTGTCTCAGAATCCGCAAAAGAAAAAGATTCTGATTATATCCAATGGGTAGATTTCAAAATCACAGCAGAAGCAATGACGGATGCTCTGCACTACGATGTCAGAAGTTACGAAAATTCTCCGCACTACAACTGGATTGACCTGCTCGCCTGGCTCGGTGCCCGCTACGGCGGTGATTTCTCACAATATCAAAAATCTGACATGGATACCCTTGTTCAAACACTTGCAGACGGTGCCTCTCTGGAAGATCTCGTACAGGACATGAAATATTATCCCTATTATCGCGAAGCTTATGAAGCTGTCCTGGGCGGCATGGTCGGCGTCTATGAGATTCAAATCCCGGACGAAACCACCCAGGAACCGATCTGGGTCACAAAATACGGTCTGAAAGCCTTCTCTCCGATCGCTCTGTACTTTCCCTACCAGCATTATGACGATTTTGGTGCCTCGCGCAGCTATGGTTTTAAGCGGGAGCATCTCGGACACGATCTGATGGGGCAGGTCGGAACTCCCATCATCGCCGTGGAATCCGGATATGTCGAAGCAATCGGATGGAACCAGTATGGCGGCTGGCGTCTCGGCATCCGAAGCTTTGATCGAAAGCGCTATTACTACTATGCACATCTGCGCAAAAACTACCCCTATCACAAAAGCCTGGAACAGGGAAGCTACGTCCAGGCCGGAGATGTGATCGGCTATCTCGGCCGCACCGGCTACAGCCGCACAGAAAATACAAATAACATCGAAGAACCCCATCTTCATTTTGGTCTTCAGCTGATCTTTGATGAATCCCAGAAAGATGGGAATAACGAAATCTGGATCGACTGTTATGAACTGACGAAATTTTTATACGCTAACCGCTCCGAGACCATACGGGATCCGGAAACCAAAGAATATTACCGGGTATGGCAAATGAAAGACCCCGTCATACCCGACGGGGCCACTCCACAGTCAATCAGCCATCCCTAAAAGAAACCAGCTGATCGACTAATCATTTTTCTTACTTCCGTTCTCATCAAGGAAATATCCATCCGGAGTGACTGTGTTGGTAAGCAGCACTCCGGTCTTTTCATTACAATAATATTCTATGCCATTCCATTCAACCCAGCCTGTCAGCATATAACCGTTTTCATCAAAGAAATACCAGTTATCATCAATATACTGCCATCCTTCAGTTGTATAGCTGCCGTCCTCCATCTGATACCACCAGCCAGTCTCATCCTTCATCCACTCACCGTTCAGCGGTCGGCTGAAAGAAATGCCATTACGGATCTCATTGGCACGTTCTGAGCTAATGGTAACAGACTCTGTATCAAACCATTCGCTCTTGTTCTCCGGTTTGATCTTATTACATCCGCGTATTTTCACACTGTAAGTGCCCGCACGGTTCATATAATCTTTCAGATTATACTCTGTTCCTTCTACACTGATCTCTGTGGTTCCCACAATATTGCCGTTCCGGTAAACTCGCAGGTCATAGCTTCCCGCACCCATTGCCTCATCCCAATAAACATAGCCGCTGTCTGTCAACGTGACGTTTTCCAGATCTGCCACCTGCTCTTCCATCGGATCCAATTGCACCTGAAGCGCAAGCGTCTGAGAAGAATCTTCCTTAGTCGCCTTTACATAGGTTGCGCCGGTAAGCTTCACCGCGCTGGCCTTTGTCAGAGAAAAATAATAATCCTCGGAAGCGCTTAAATATATGGTAATAACCGGAACTTCGTCTACACTCCACTCAAATCCGTCATTCTCAATCTCATAATAATCATAAGAATAATGGCCATTGCCAATGTCGATCTCAATATCTTCTTCCCCATAACGGGTCTCCGGCTGGATATTCGCCGTGATATCTACCTTTACCGATGTGATCTTCTTTTTCGTTGCGGCATAAACAGGCATGCATACGGACAATGCACATATTACTGCAAAAGCAGAGATCCCTACTGCCAGTAGTCTCTCTTTTATCTTAACAGAATCTGTCATCAAACTCCCCCTCATTACGTAAAACTCCTGATATCCATCTTCTAAAAATTAATCTAAACTATTTATCTGCCACTGTCAAGCGCCGAAAAATTTGTTAAGAAAAAAGTCCCAATATATAAAGAATTATCTTCTTAATATCTTGGGACTTTTGTATTTTAGAATCAGTTACGTATCCTGGAATCTGTTACTTTGCATAATCAGTAGCACGGGATTCACGAATGACGTTCACCTTGATCTGACCTGGATATTCCAGTTCATTTTCGATCCGCTTGGAAATCTCGCGGGCCATCAAAATCATATCGTCATCATTCACCTGCTCCGGTACTACCATAATCCGGACTTCGCGGCCAGCCTGAATTGCATACGATTTATCAACTCCCTTAAAGGAATTGGTAATGTCTTCGAGCTGCTTCAGTCTGTTCGTATATGTTTCCAGAGTTTCGCGCCTTGCACCGGGCCTTGCTGCGGATATCGTATCCGCCGCCTGAACAATACAGGCAATCAAACTCTGCGGTTCGACATCGCCATGATGAGATTCCACCGTATTTACAATAAGGGGAGATTCTTTGTATTTACGACAAAGATCCGCACCTAACTGTACATGAGAACCTTCCATATCATGGTCAATGGATTTTCCAATGTCATGTAATAAACCGGCACGTTTTGCCATACGGACATCGACTCCGACTTCAGCCGCGAGAAGACCCGACAACTGAGCCACCTCAACGGAATGACGAAGTGCATTCTGTCCATAACTGGTTCTGAATTTCATCTTGCCGAGGAGTTTTATTAATTCCGGATGGATTCCATGAACACCTGCCTCTAAAGCAGCCGCCTCTCCATCCTCGCGCATATTGGCCTCGACTTCCTTCTGTGCTTTTTCAACCATCTCTTCGATTCTGGCCGGATGAATCCGCCCGTCCACAATCAAACGCTCCAAAGCAATCCTTGCCACCTCACGGCGCACCGGATCAAATCCTGATAGAACTACCGCCTCCGGAGTATCATCAATAATCAACTCTACCCCTGTCATGGTTTCCAGGGTGCGGATATTGCGGCCTTCACGGCCAATGATGCGGCCTTTCATTTCATCGTTCGGAAGCTGGACGACCGAAACCGTAGTCTCAGCTACATGATCGGCGGCACATCTCTGGATTGCCGTCACCACATATTCCTTTGCCTTCTTGTCAGCTTCTTCTTTTGCCTTGTTTTCGAGTTCCTTGATCATTCTGGCTGTATCATGCTTCACATCCTGCTCGACCGTTTTGAGAAGATAGTCTTTTGCCTGTTCCGTTGTCAGTCCGGAAATTCTCTCAAGACTCCGGGTTTCCTCCTTCCGCAGGGATTCTACCTCCGCATGCTTGCGATTCAGGTCTTCCTCACGGGCAGCCAGCATGGATTCCCGTTTTTCCATGTTTTCAGCTTTTTTGTCCAGATTTTCTTCCTTATTCAGGACACGTCTTTCATAACGCTGAAGTTCCGCTCTTCGATCCCTGGTTTCTTTATCCAGCTCATTCTTAGTCTTAATCGACTCCTCCTTCGCTTCCAGGAGAGCTTCTCGCTTTTTTGTCTCTGCAGTCTTTAACGCTTCATCTATTATCTCCCTGGCTTTTTCTTCCGCGGTTCCGATCTTTGCCTCATATGTTTTTTTCCGATGCGCAATCGCAACTGACCAGGTAATAGGCGCCACAACAATCAGTGTAATCACCACTGCTATTATCGTTGACACAGGAGCACCTCCTTATTTAGTTTTCATTGTACAAAGCAATACAATACTACAATTCTATACTCTTTTGTGCATAAAGTCAAGCATTACGATTCACTGATTGGACAAATGAGCTAAAATCAGTCACTATTTTCTTTCCTGTTTTCTGTTTATTCTCTGTTATCCTCGGCTGGTTCTGATTTTTCATCATTTACAGGAACAACCACATCGCCCTGGAGCCCATAACACTCACGCACCAGTTTTTCTACCTCTGCGCACACTGCCGGATTTTCCCGCAGATAATTTTTCGCGTTTTCACGTCCCTGACCGATCTTGACGCCCTGATAGGCATACCACGCGCCGCTCTTCTCGATAATATTTTCCTTTGCTGCCAGATCAATGATATCTCCTTCTTTGGAAATCCCCTGGCCAAACATAATGTCAAACTCTGCTTCGCGGAACGGAGGCGCGATCTTATTTTTTGCCACTTTCACACGAACATGGTTGCCAATCACCTGGCCCCCCTGCTTTAACGACTCTGTACGGCGGATATCAAGGCGTACCGAAGCGTAAAATTTCAGCGCACGTCCGCCGGTCGTCGTCTCCGGATTGCCATACATAACGCCGACTTTCTCCCGGAGCTGATTGATAAAAATCACGATACAATTAGACTTGCTGATAACAGCCGTCAGTTTACGCAGAGCCTGCGACATCAGACGGGCCTGCAGACCCACATGGGCATCACCCATATCCCCTTCAATCTCTGCCTTCGGCACCAGAGCTGCCACGGAATCGACAATCACGATGTCGACTGCGCCGGAACGCACCATCGTTTCCGTAATCTCCAATGCCTGCTCTCCGTTATCCGGCTGGGAAATGTAAAGATTATCAATATCGACCCCGATATTCTTCGCATAAACGGGATCTAACGCATGCTCCGCATCGATAAAGCCCGCAATCCCTCCGCGTTTCTGCACTTCCGCAACCATATGCAGCGCAACTGTCGTCTTACCACTGGACTCCGGTCCATAGATTTCCACAATTCTTCCCTTGGGCACTCCTCCAAGGCCCAGTGCAATATCAAGACTGAGTGAACCGGTCGGAACCGTCTCTACATTCATATTTGCCCTGGAATCGCCCAGTCTCATCACCGAACCCTTTCCATAAGCTTTTTCAATCTGAGTAATGGCTACGTCAAGAGCCTTTAATTTGTCATCCTGATTCATCCTAATCATCCTCCAACCGCGAAAAACGAACAAATGTTCTTTTTCAATCATAGTATATTCCCGTTCAAATGTCAACACAAAATTGTCCGGAAATCATTAACAATTATCTGGGAAACTCCAGCGAAACGCCGGCTGACAGACAGAAACGTCCGCGATATTGTTACTATAACACAGCTTTCAAAACCATGTCAATACAAAGTATAACAAAAATCAAAAAAAGGGACGCGCCGGAAGCGATATACCCCGGCGCAAGCCCCTTGTCAGAATAATTCCTTATACATTTGCCTTTGCTTCCTTCGCTGCCAGAATCTGTTTGGTCAGCTCCGGAACAATCTTATTCAGATCGCCTACAATACCATAGGTTGCAATCTCAAAGATCGGCGCAGTCTCATCCTTGTTGATCGCGATGATCACATCGGACTCCTCCATACCTGCCGCATGCTGAATCGCACCCGAAATACCGATTGCAAAATACAGCTGCGGACGAACGGTCTTACCGGTCTGTCCAACCTGCAGATCTTTCGGCTTCCAGCCGCTGTCAACAACTGCACGGGAACAGCTCACTTCGCCGCCAATTGCCGCTGCCAGATCCTCAAGGATCTTGAAGTTTTCCGCACTGCCGACTCCACGGCCGCCGGATACCAGAATCTTGGCGTTCTGGATATCTACGGACTCGCTGACGGACTTCACAATATCAAGAATCTCTACATATTTATGATCCGGAGTAAATCCAGGATTAAACTCAATAACTTCTGCCTTCGCACCGGCAATCTTATCAATTGCCTGCATAACTCCCGGACGGACAGTTGCCATCTGCGGACGGTTGTCCGGGCACGCAATCGTAGCGATCGTATTGCCGCCAAACGCCGGACGGGTCATCAGCAGCTGATTATGCTTCTGGGTCTTACCCGGTACCGGAGTCATCGGGAAATCACCGATATCCAGCTTGGTGCAGTCTGCAGTCAGACCAGTCTTCACACGGGCAGAAACACGCGGAGCAAGGTCACGGCCGATCGCCGTAGCGCCCACCAGCACGATCTCCGGCTTAAACTCATTGATCACAGAAGCAAGCGCGTGAGCATACGGCTCTGTGCGGTACTCCTTTAATTCCGGATCATCCACTACGATTACCTTATCTGCGCCATAAGCAGCCAGCTCATCCGCCAGCCCCTTTACATCCGAGCCGATCAGAACCGCACCTACCTCGGTATCCAGATCCGCCGCAAGACTTTTTGCCTTTCCGAGCAGCTCAAAAGCGATGCTGCCCAATTTATTATCTACCTGCTGCGCATAGATATATACGCCCTTGTAATCTTCTAAAGCCATTCTATTCACCACTTTTCCTTTTTTATTAAATGATATGTTTCTCGGTTAACTTGTCCATGATATAGGTCACCGCTTCGCCCGCATCCAGGGTTACCGGCGGGTTGGTGGCGTTGCGGACCTTATCGGAAGCCTTCGCGATCTTAGTTGGAGAGCCGGCAAGACCGATATTGGCATCATCCAGATCCTTTAAATCATTTCTTCCCCAGACAGTAATCTCTGCATCATAAGCATCGAAAATTCCGCCCGGAGTCATGTAACGCGGTTCATTTAACTCAGAAAGAGCAGTGATCACACATGGCATCTTTGCTTTCAGCACATGATAACGATCATCAAACTGACGCTGCACGATCACATAGTCTCCGTCAATCTTAATATCCTGCGCATAGGATATCACCGGAATATCCAGATGCTCGGAAATCTGCGGGCCAACCTGAGCCGTATCACCGTCAATCGCCTGACGTCCGGTAATGATCAGATCATATTCCAGGTTACGGATCGCCGCCGCAATCGTGCTGGAGGTCGCCCAGGTATCCGCGCCGCCCAGTACACGGTCGGTAACAAGAATGCCCTTATCCGCACCCATTGCCAGTGCCTCTCTCAGAACCTCATCCGCTTTCGGAAGACCCATCGTAACTACGGTTACTTCCGCGCCATACTCATCTTTTAATCTCAGCGCCGCTTCGAGACCAGCCTTATCATCCGGGTTCATAATCGCGAGCATCGCGCCTCTGTCCAACGTACCATCCGGGTTGAATTTGACTCCGCCCTTGGTATCCGGTACCTGTTTTATACAAACAACAATCTTCACAACAAGTCCTCCTTATTTATTTCAGAATGTTTCCGGAAATAACCATACGCTGAACTTCAGAAGTTCCCTCGTAGATCTCCGTAATCTTGGCATCTCTCATCATACGCTCAACTTCATACTCTCTGATATAGCCATAACCGCCGTGCAGCTGAACTGCCTTCGTCGTTACGTCCATAGCTGTCTGAGCCGCGTACAGCTTTGCCATAGCTGCTTCTACGCTGTAAGTTTTCTGAGTAGCCTTTGCCATCGCTGCCTTGTAAACCAGCATCTTCGCAGCTTCTACCTCAGTTGCCATCTCCGCAAGCTGGAACTGCGTATTCTGGAACTGACCGATCGTGCGGCCAAACTGTTTTCTCTCTTTGACATAAGCAATGGTTCTCTCCAGAGCGCCCTCCGCGATACCCAGAGCCTGCGAAGCGATACCGATACGGCCGCCGTCCAGAGTATGCATTGCAATACCAAAACCTTTGCCCTTCATGCCAAGCATATTTTCCTTCGGGATCCGGCAGTCGGTAAAGATCAGCTCATAGGTCGCAGAACCGCGGATACCCATCTTCTTCTCTTTCGTACCAAATGTGAAGCCCGGAGTTCCCTTCTCAACGATAAATGCAGAAATTTCTTTGGACTTTCTGCCGCGTTTCTCAACAACACCGGTAACTGCAATGATAATGTAAACATCTGCATAGCTGCCGTTGGTGATAAAGCACTTGGAACCATTGAGCACCCACTCATCGCCATCCAGAACAGCCTTGGTCTGCTGACCCTGAGCGTCTGTGCCGGCGCCCGGCTCGGTCAGGCCAAACGCACCGAGCTTTTTGCCGGAAGCCAGATCCGGAACATATTTCTGCTTCTGCTCTTCCGTGCCATACATCATAATCGGATCGATACAAAGGGAGCTGTGCGCAGACACAATAACAGCGGTCGTAGCGCAAACCTTTGCCAGTTCCTCTACGCAAAGGGTATAGGTCAGCGGGTCACAGCCCTGTCCGCCATATTCCTTCGGAACCGCGATTCCCATAAATCCGGCTTTTGCCATCTTCTTAACAGTCTCTGCCGGGAACTGCTCTTTCTCATCTGTCTCCTGTGCCAGAGGCTTTACTTCTGTCTCAGCAAAATTGCGGAACAGGCTCTGAGCCATCAGATGCTTCTTTGATAAACTAAAATCCATTTTGATTCCTCCATTTTTTTCATGACTTTTCTCATGACAATCCGCCCCGAAAAATTATCCGGGGCAGGCTTGAGCTTTTTTACTTTCTGTAATCGTAGAATCCCTGACCACTCTTAATGCCGAGTTTACCGCCGCGTACCATCTTTCTTAACAGCGGATGCGGACGATATTTCGAATCTCCGGTCTCATTATACAGAACTTCCATAATTGCCAGGCATACATCCAGGCCAACCAGATCACCCAGAGCCAGCGGTCCCATCGGATGGTTTGCGCCCAGCTTCATCGCGGTATCAATACCTTCCACAGATGCAACACCATCTGCATAGATACCGACTGCTTCATTGATCATCGGAATCAGGATACGGTTTACAACAAAGCCTGCAGCTTCCTCAACCTGTACCGGAGTCTTACCGATCTCAACTGCGATTGCCTTGATCTTCTCAACCAGTTCCGCCGGGGTATTCAGACCTGCGATTACTTCAATCAGCTTCATCACCGGAGCCGGATTAAAGAAATGCATACCGATAACCGGACGATCCAGACCCGCGCCGATCTCTGTGATTGACAGCGAAGAGGTGTTGGTAGCAAAGATACAATCCGGCTTGCAGATGTCCTGCAGCTCCTTGAAGGTCTGTTTCTTGATCTGCATATTCTCAATAGCAGCTTCCACAACCAGATCACAGTCGGCGCAGATATCCTTTACGCCAGTTGTAATCTTGTTAAGAACCGCATCTGCCGCTTCCTGAGTCATCTTGCCCTTTGCAATTCTCTTCTCAAAGCCTTTTTCGATCTTTTTCTTGCCGTTTGCAGCAAATTCTTCATTGATATCACAAAGAACTACTTCATAACCTTCGGTCTGCGCAAATGCCTGAGCGATACCGGAACCCATGGTTCCCGCGCCGATAATTCCTACTTTCATCGTAAACTCTCCTTTATAAATTTTGTTGAATTACAATTAGTTATTGGTAAAGGTTTTTTCTTTTCTCTTCTCAAGGAACGCACCCATGCCTTCCTTCTGGTCATGTGTCTCAAAGCAGTCGCCGAACAGTTTTTCCTCGATGACAATTGCCTGATCCATATCAACCTGAAGGCCCTCGTTCATAGCCTTCTTACAGTTACGAACTGCGATTGGCGCATTTTTCGCGATACCCGCAGCCATCTTCTTCGCCGCCGGAAGGAGCTCTTCCTGCGTGTAAACCGCATTCACAAGACCGATCCGGTAAGCTTCGTCAGCCTTGATGTTCCGGGCGGTATAAATCAGCTGCTTCGCCATGCCCGGACTCACCAGACGGGCCAGTCTCTGAGTCCCGCCAAATCCCGGTGTAATGCCAAGTCCGACCTCCGGCTGACCAAACACCGCATTATCTGAGCAAATGCGGATATCACAGCTCATCGAGAGCTCACAGCCGCCGCCCAGTGCAAATCCATTGATCGCTGCAATGACCGGAAGCGGGAAAGTCTCCAGCTTACGGAAAATGTCGTTACCCTTTTTGCCGAACGCCTCACCCTCGGCCTTGGTCAGCGTGCTCATCTCACCGATATCGGCGCCTGCAACGAACGATTTCTCGCCTGCACCAGTCAGAATCAGGCAGCGGATCGTATCCTGATCCACTGCATCCAGAGCCGCATCCAGTTCCTCAAGCACCTTGCTGTTCAGCGCGTTCAATGCCTTCGGACGATTAATGGTAATGATACCAACCTGTCCTTCTACCTCATAGGTAATGAAATCCATAATCATTCTCCCTTAGTCTCTCTCTACGATCGTTGCGCAGCCCATACCGCCGCCGATGCACAGCGTTGCCAGACCCTTCTTGGCATCACGTTTCTGCATCTCATGAAGCAGGGTTACCAGAATACGGCAGCCGGAAGCTCCTACCGGATGTCCGAGCGCGATTGCGCCGCCGTTTACATTTACTTTATCCATATCAAACTCAAGGTCATGAGCAACAGCCAGAGACTGTGCCGCAAACGCCTCGTTTGCCTCGATCAGATCCATATCCGCTACAGACAGGCCGGTCTTCGCCATAACCTTCTTTGTCGCAGCAACCGGACCCACACCCATGATCGACGGATCTACACCGCCCAGAGCACCTGCTACCCAAGTAGCCATCGGAGTCACACCGAGTTCTTTTGCCTTTTCTTCACTCATTACCACGATCGCTGCTGCGCCGTCATTAATGCCTGAGGAGTTGCCTGCAGTTACGATACCGTCTTTCTTAAATGCCGGGCGAAGCTTGGAAATACCCTCAGCGGTCGTACCCGGACGCGGACCTTCATCGGTATCAAAGACAACGGTTGTCTTCTTCTGCTTAATCTCAACCGGTACGATCTCATCTTTGAATCTGCCAGACTCAATCGCAGCACATGCCTTCTGCTGGCTGGAAGCTGCAAACTCATCCAGCTGCTCCCTGGTCAGTCCCCACTGCTCTGCCACGTTCTCAGCAGTGATACCCATATGATAATCATTGAATACATCCCAGAGTGCGTCATTCACCATGGTATCTACCATCGGCGCATTACCCATACGATAACCGTAACGGGCATTCTTTAATGCGTACGGAGCCATCGACATATTCTCCATGCCGCCTGCTACAACGATATCCGCATCACCAGCGATGATCATCTGTGCAGCCATATTCACACAGTTCAGACCGGAACCGCAGACTACATTGACTGTAACAGCCGGAGTCTCAACCGGGATACCAGCCTTCAACGATGCCTGACGAGCCACGTTCTGTCCCAGACCTGCCTGAATGACACAACCCATATAAACATGATCAACCTGCTCCGGCGCCACACCCGCGCGATTCAGAGCTTCTTTGATTGCAATAGAACCAAGAACCGGTGCCGGGGTTGTGCTCAATGCTCCGCCCATCTTGCCGATCGCGGTACGACATGCGCCTGCTAAAACAACTTTCTTCGCCATTTTGTTTTCCTCCTTAGGCTTAAAATAATATAATGGTGTTGTTATCCGAGTTTCTCCAGCTTCTTCAATCCGAGGACTTCATGTTTTTTATTGAATGCGTCAATAACCTCCGGCATCACAAATTTCGTGATATCCCCACCGTAATAGGCAACCTCCTTTACGATCGTGGAGCTTAAAAACGCGTATTCAAGGCTGGTCGTAAAAAACATCGTATCAATATCCGGCGCAATCATATGATTCGTCTGCGCAATCTGCATTTCATACTCAAAATCCGTTACCGCGCGAAGTCCGCGGATAATCAGATGCGCCTCATTTTCTCTCGCAAAGTTAACGGTCATACCTTCGAATTTTTTGACCCTGACATTTGGGAGATCCTGTGTTACCTGCTCAATCATCTCTACCCTCTCCTCCAGAGTAAAAAATGATGTCTTAGCTGAATTGACGAGTACACCGATAATCAGTTCGTCAACAACCTTCGCAGCCCGTCGGATAATATCCAGGTGTCCGAGTGTAACCGGATCAAAGCTTCCTGGATAAACAGCCTTAATCATCTGTATTGCCCTCCTCAGTGTTGAAAGCTTATATCGTCACTATACTACTAAACATCTGGCTTGTCAAACATTTATCAATATTTTTTGTGATTTTTTTATCATACAAAATACCCCCGAAAACATAAGTTTCCGAGGGTACTTTTTCAGATTTTATTACTTCTCTTCCAGATCTTCATTTTCTCTGCTTCTTTAATCAGTTCATCCCTGAACTGCGGATGCGCCACCGATATAATCGCCTCACACTTCTGCCACGCAGACAATCCCTTCAGGTTCACCTTTCCGTACTCCGTTACCAGATAATGGACATTTGCCCGCGTATCTGTTACAACCGAACCGGGATGAAGCGTCGGAAGAATGCGGGAATGCATTTGCCCGTCTTTCGTCTTAAACGTGGACGAACAGCAGATAAAGCTCTTGCCGCCCTTCGACAAATACGCGCCCAATACGAAATCAAGCTGACCACCTGCGCCGCTGATCTGTTTGATGCCTGACGATTCTGCGCTGATCTGGCCGTATAAATCCACATCTACGGTATTATTAATCGACATAAAATTATCAAGGGCAGATATGGAGCGGATATCGTTTGTATAGCTGACCGGAGCACTCATGCACTCAGGGTTATTGTTGATATAATCATAAAGCTTTTTCGTGCCGGCTCCGAAAGCATAAACCTGACGTCCCTTATCAATACCCTTACGGGCTCCGGTAATCTTGCCGGCTGCCGCGATATCAACAAAAGCGTCAACATACATCTCCGTATGCACTCCCAGATCCTTCAGATCGGACTTTGCAATCAAAGATCCAACTGCATTGGGCATACCACCGATTCCCAGCTGCAGACACGCGCCGTCCGGAATTTCCTCTACAATCAATTTCGCGACCGCTTCATCGACCTCCGTCGCTGCTGCGCCGCCGCCCATCTCGGCAATCGGAGGGTTGTCACCTTCTACGACCATATCCACCTGAGAAATATGAATGCCATGTTCAAAGCCGCCCAGACACATCGGCATATTTTCATTCACTTCTACGATTACAACCTTTGCCGTCTCACAGCACGCCGCCATATGTGACGCATTCGGGCCAAAATTAAAATACCCATGCTCATCCATCGGGGTCACCTGAAATACCGCAACATCCGGTTTCGTCGCAGATTCTCTGTAGTATCTTGGAAGCTCAGAATAACGAATCGGCGCATAGAACGCGAAGCCCTGCGCGATCGCCTTTCTCTCGATTCCACCCATATGCCAGGAATTCCATGTAAGATGTTCAGCCGGATTCTCAATCTTAAAAATTTCCGGGGCCCACATCAAAATACCGCCGCGAAAATTAACATCCGTAAGCTCCGGCATTCTCTTTGCGATCGCGGCGTCCACCGCAACCGGTGTGCCTGTCGCCCATCCGTAATCCACCCAGTCCCCGGACTTTACAACCGCGGCCGCGGCATCCGCAGAGACCAGTTTTTCTGCGTACATTTTTTTAAAATCCATGTTATGCCTCTTTTCCCTTTTCTATCAGACTCAGACCTCTGTTTCTTTTTTATCCTGTCTTAGTCTAACATTTAACAAACTCCTTGTCAATCCGGACGAAAAAGAATGTTGGAATACCGCCCGTACGTATAAGACAAGAAAATACCCCGTGTTGTGATGGGACACGGGGCTAACTTTTCTATAAAATTATAATCAAAAAGGATGGATGTTTAACTGTTTTTAGTATAACATGGAATTTTCTGGATTGTTTGAATGATCTTTAAATAGATTATGAAGAAATTCTTAATTCCATTAAGGTCCTGAAACCAGGACCGATCTATTCTTTCAGCATCCGTTCCCTCATGGTTTTTATGCCCCGGACCCTTTCTTTTCCAAGTCTATAGTGAACTCCAAAAATATTTTGTCGTCTACTATAAATACGAAAGTTCATATGCTTCCTGCATCAGCCGCATCCCCAATGACAGTCCATATTTAAAATACTCTCTTGCCAGGATATCCTCCGCTTCTAAACGAACACGATATAGCTCTTCGACCTTTTCATAATCCTTCGGCTCCAGCTTTGCTGACAATTCACCTGCAATGGCTTCTGCCTGTCTCCTTGCCTCCCGGTACTTCTTATCATCAGGCACAATCTTCTCACACGGATCAATCATCCCGCAATAAAGCTGTTCCATAATCTTCATCGGCCGCATCTCCTTCCGGCATCTTCAGATACCCTTTTGAGATGTTTCCCTGTTTTTCCGCAAATTATTATATCAAACTTTCTTTGCTTTGCAAAAAGAAAAGGGAACCACTTTTCTGTGATTCCCTTAGAGGCGCGAACCGGATTTGAACCAGTTGACGCCCTGAAAATCAAGGAAAAAGGAGGGTTGCACATGCCGGATGGTGTTTGCGCAAACATTACGCAAACAATTCTGTTCTCGCTTTCTTATGGCATGGGCTGTATCAATCGTTAATTGTTCAATGTCCTTGTATACTTTTCCCTATCCTCCGCTGAAAATTTCAGCGCATCCATTGCCTGTGTTATTGTCCATCCGGTGCTTTCCATCAGAGATTTCAACGAAACAAATTTTCCCTGTTCCAGGCCCTGCTCCAAACCCTGCTCCAGACCCTGCTCTATCCCTTTTTCTATATTCTCCCGATCGCGCATTATCAATGTCATATACTCTCGCCTCCATTCTCGGTTCTGCTTTGCCATTTTTACTTCTTCGTCCAGTTTCTTCACAAAATCATTATCGGATTTTCTTCCCCCGATATAATCCAAAAATGCTTTCAAATCACTGCTGATATCGTCCAGGATTCCCTCTGTATTCAGGAAGATCTTGGTTGTTCCATCCCCAAGAGCTAACTCATGGTTCTCCCGGCAGAGATTCTCGAACGTATAGCGGTGTCTTCCCTCATGGAACGCATCAAATGTACAGATAAAAATCACATAACTCTGTTTCAGATTTTTATAATACTCTCCCCTGTTCAGTTCCTGAATGTCCAGCATACTCTGGTAGTAACGGCTCCTCTTTGGGAGTTCTTTCTTATCAACTGTCTGGATCTCAATGTTATAAACGGTGCCCTTACCATCGCGCACATAAATGTCGAGTCTTACGCTCCTGGCATCCTTTTCCTCAATGATACTCTTCTGTGCTTCCGGATATTCAATCCTCTCAATCTCAATTTCAAGAATTGTCTCCAGCATTTGCTTACATAACTCCGGTTTGCTCATGATTTTCCCAAACAGAAAATCATTGGATAGACCCAGTTCTTCCCAGTTCTTGATCAGTTCTGATTTTATATCCATTGCCAGCTATCACCTCCCGAGTTCATCATCAGAAGTCCGTCTTCTACTCTCATTATATCGAACGGAAATCCAAATTACAATGACAGGTTTCACTTTTTATCCTCTGTGGACACAGCCTGTCTGATTCTTCATTCAATTTTGATCCCACTCCAAATCAACCGTCGTTCCATTCTCCCACAGTTCATTGCATGACAAATCAATATCATCGTTCCAAGATATACCATAACCTCCCACATCTACTTTCACTTGCTCAAATAGACCAGCAACATCGGAAAGGCTTTTGAAAACATCCCATTTTTCAAGCAACGGTGTTACGTTGTAACGTTTGCATTCCCCTGTAACAAAACTCACAAGCAGGTTATAAACGGGCAGCGGCTAGACTTCTTTTACTCTGTAGAACATTTTCTCATCCCCTAGTTCCCGTTGTTATTTGAGCGGCGGAAGTTTTTAAATTCTTGCGTATTCCAAATGTTCAACAACTCGTCTTTATGTTGTTCCGCCTTCTTTAGAAATCGGTGTTGATATAAGAACATGATTTCCCCCTTTGCAAAAAATCTAACACTCATTCTCCCTCATGGTGTCCTTTACACGAATCACATAGCTTGATTTCGTCATCATCGTAGTCAATATAATATTGACCACATCTTTCACATTCAGCAATATTATTATGTACACCACAGTTCAAACATGTTCCTATTTCCGCCAAGTTTTCATCAATGCATATATATTCTTCGCAACATTCATCGCAATAGACACCGGGTGCAACAGGCAAATTTCCTCCATTTTTAATCGTCTCATATCTGATAGAGTCTACATAATCCCTAAGACTTTCCAGTTCTGTATTAATGAACTCTACCATTGTATCCACATAATTATCTATATCAGATTTCGAAATTCCATCATCTACTGTCGGCATATAATATCCCTGTTCCTCATTATATTCCACTGCTCCATTAGCATACGATACAATAACTACAAAACCCTCTGTATCTTCTAAATTTACTACAAATGGGTACTGCTCGCATGTTATTGTTAAACTACTCTCTGCCCCTTCCTCATCAATAATCTCCAGTGAATAATTGAAGTCAAGTTGTTCATTTGTAACTTTAGATAATGCTGAAAACAGTTTCCCAGTATAGTTATTGGTATCAAACTTTAATTCGGTAATCTCAATATCTTCTCTAAATCTTAATGCCTCAACAATATCTGTATACTTTTCTTCAAGAATATCTCCAAACGTTTCAATTATACTATTTACACCTCTAATTGTTACTCCTGCATCTTTCTGCTTTACTTCAAGTAGTAGCTCCCTGTATTCCTCAGCTTCAATCTGCATTTGTTCAAGCGATTTTTTATTCCTATGAAGTTTAAGTAGCGCGGCTTCCATATACTCATCCATTTTATCTATACATCGACAAATACTCTTATATGCCGTTCTATCTAATATTTTATTATGTGCTACATGATTTCTATTAGCCTCAAATTCACTAAAACATGTTGTAAAATTATTGTCAAAATACACCTTAAAGTATTTTTCCCAAAAATCCTCTTTGACAATTAGCTGTTCTTTCATTTTTTCAATTATTTTGCATTCATTACCTGAAGTAGCACCAAC
>JAJBUA010000119.1 GCA_020860565.1 Clostridiales bacterium | reverse complement strand
ACAAAAGTCATTACATATCAGGTTTTCACGTAGCGGTACTAAACTCACCGGAAAAACATCCGGTTCGTTAAGTGCCGACGTGAAAAATGTCCTCTCCAGATATTTTTCCTTCTCCGGGACTGGTTTATTGGCAGATGGATAATGAATAATATCTATAGTTATAATTGGTTTAGCAGGGTCGGGTCGGTGAGGAAGCGGCCGCGCAGGGTGGTGGTTATGGTTTTGGCGTCGGGCTGGCGGATGCCGCGGGCGGTCATGCAGCTGTGGGAACCCTGGATGCGGACGGCGATGTCTTCGGAGCCGGTGACGATCTGCATGATCTGGGCGATATCGCTGCCGATGCGTTCCTGCAGCTGCAGGCGTTTGGACACCATATCGGCGATGCGGGCGATTTTGCTTAAGCCGATGACTTTTCCGTTGGGGATGTACGCGACTGTGACGGTCATATCGTACATGAGTGCCATGTGGTGTTCGCAGTAGCTGAAGATCCGGATATCCCGTACGATGACCATATCGCGGGAATCGGTTGCAAAGTCCAGTTCATCGACGAAGGTTTTGTCAAACATCTGTGCGATTTCTTCATTGGTATACTGCATTCCCTCAAAGACTTCCTGATACATCCGTGCGACGCGTTCGGGAGTGTCCTTCAGTCCTTCGCGGTCCGGGTCGTCGCCGAGAGCGATCAGGAGTCCGCGGATATGTTCCTTCACGGCCTGTGTATCGATCGCCATAGTAAAGTTCCTCCTCTTTCAATGTTGTGCATGACAGACACGGTTGATGGGTGTCAGTTAGAGCTTATCGCTTCTTTTATCGTTATATCAGACGCCTCTGGCATTGGGATCCCAGATGTATTTGTGCATCTGCAGCTGCAGGTTCACGTGATTTAACGTATGTTCCTTCATGAAATCCACGATTTCGGCCGGCTGGATTTTGCCGTAGACCGGACTGAAGTAGACGTGGCAGCGATGTGTCAGGTGGTAATGCCGGATGACTTTGAGTGCGCACAGCAGGTCATCGCGGTCGCCTGCGACAAATTTGACGGTATCGTCAGGCTTCAGGAGGGCAAAATTATCATGACACATCTGGTCATACATCCCGCTTCCCGGAAGTTTGCAGTCCATGGTAAATGTGATACGCGGGATATCCCGGCAGGGGGTGAGATTGATGCTTCCGTTGGTCTCGATCTCTGTGCGCAGCTGTGGACGAGCGGACAGAAGCAGCAGAAGTTCCCGGATCGCCGGTTGGAGAAGCGGTTCGCCGCCGGTCAGTGTGACGTTGCGGATCCCTGTCTGTGTGACAGCGCAGACGATTTCCTTTGCGCTTATGATGGTGTGCGCGGCATCCGGCCGGTTGGCCCAGGTCGTGTCGCAGAAAGAGCAGTTCAGATTGCAGCCACAGAAGCGGACAAAGACGGAGAGCTGCCCCGCAAGGACACCTTCGCCGTTGATGCTGGTAAAGATCTCTGCGACCGGGAATAAATTTTGAGTTTGCTGATTCATGTCGGATCGCCTGCCTCTCCCAGATATTCCGCGCAATTGGTTGGCGTCTCGTATACCGTACATCGGGCAACATCATATCCGCACAGCGTCATTTGTTCATAAAAATACCGTGCGAATTCCTCGGCGGTGGGGCGAAATGGTACCTCTGTCACGGAAAAGCCTTCCTGTCTCAACAGATCGTTGAGGGCGGCTGACAGAGAGCCATTTTCCACGATCAGAGTATGGTCAAATGCGTCCACGATCGCTTTGAGATCCCGTTTGAGATTGGAGAAGTCTACCAGCATTCCCCTCTGCTGTTCATCGGTCTTAAGTTCTGCTCCACGCACATTCATCACCACGCGCCAGCGGTGTCCGTGGATATTTCTGCATTTTCCTTCGTACCCGGCCAGAAAATGCGCGGCGTCAAAGGAATGCTCAGTTTTTAAAAGAAACATGGTTTTCTCCCGTTCTTAGATGAAAAATATAAGCAGGAAACGATGGAATGTCGTTTCCTGAGAAAAATAAAAACGCAGGCACGAGAAAAGGGCCTGCGTTTACTCTCTGCAAAGAATTTCGCAATCAGCCCTGGTTTTGTTTAAAGACAGGATGGTGCCAACGAACTGTCTGACTTAAAGTATAGCTGTGCTGATGAATAAAGTCAAGTGGCGAAGAGAAAAAGAGATTGGCTATCATAGTCTCCATAATGATGGTCAGATGTTTCTGCCCTGATACTGAATGGTCACGACAGTGACAACTTTCTTTTTTTCATCAATCCGGAAGATGGCGAGATAGTTGTCAATCAAAAGCTGGCGATATCCCTTCCCGGCATAGCGGTCTTCTTGCCGCTCCTGATGCGCTTGTGGAAAGGTATCAAGATCCAGAATAGCGGCTTTAATTCTGTCGGTCTGGCCTTTGGCATTTCCTGGAGAAAGCTTTGCCAGAGCAATGTATCCGTAAATCTGATCCAGCTCGCGGATTGTCCGTGGATTGATCTTTACCCGATATTTATCCAAAGTGTTTTTTCTCCAATTCTGCAAAAGCGGTTTCGGCATCTACCGCTTCAGCACCGTTTTCGATTTCCAGTTCCGACTCATAGATGGCCTGATCAATGCGGTTCACTCTGGCAAAGCGGTCATACAATTCAGAACTCATGATAACGAGATCGCTGTATCCATTCTTCGTGATGAAAATTGGTTCCTGCTTTTTGTGTGCGAGTTCTGAAAGCTCGCTGGTTTTCCTTAATTCCTTAATCGGCATGATAAGAGGCATTGTGTTCACTCCTTTCTGTGCGCTTAATTATATCATAATTATGTCACTAAAACAACCGAAAAATTATGATTGGCAGAAATTTCGAAGAAATCTTAAAATGAATTAAAATTGCAGGTCTCATCCGATTGACAGATGAGGCCTGCATGAGCAAATTACATATTATTTATGATTTTCCTTTGGCAATGCTACTTTCAGCGGTATCTCATGAACCTTATCGTAGCAGGAGAATACCTCGTCCATATATTTGGCGTCCATCTTTGGCGTCAGGAAGCTTACAACCGGTACGATGATAAATCCGGCCAGCATGGCGATAGCGCCGCAGTTGATCGGAGAACGCATGATTGCCGGCAGGTAGGACGGAGCCAGCATATCGACGATCATCAGGATCGAACCGAAGAAGAAAGAAACCCAGCAGGACGCCCGCGAAGTCTTTTTCCAGTACAGCGAGTACAGGAAGGGCGCGAGGAAGGAACCGGCCAGTGCTCCCCACGAGATGCCCATCAGCTGAGCGATAAAGGTGACAGCCATCTTATACTGGATCAGCGCGATGATTGCGGAAATCGCGATAAACACGACGACCAGGACACGAATGTAAAGCACCTGTTTTTTCTCGTCCATTTCCTTAATAAAATTGTCTTTCAGAAAGTCAATCGTCAGGGTAGAGCTGGATGCAATGACGAGGGACGAAAGTGTTGACATGGAAGCAGAGAGCACCAGGATAACCACCAGAGCAATCATGGCGGGGGTCAGGTTCTGGAGCATCGTCGGGACGACCGAGTCATAGCCGTTGGCTGCCACATCAATCTGATCAGAATAGAGCCGTCCGAATCCGCCGAGGAAATAACATCCGCCCGAAACAACAAGAGCGAAGAGTGTGGAAATGATTGTCCCTTTTTTGATCGCTTCTTCATCCTTGATTGCGTAGAATTTCTGTACCATCTGCGGCAGTCCCCAGGTTCCCAGAGAAGTCAGGATGACGACGAACAGCAGATTCAGCGGATCCGGTCCGAAGAAAGAAGCAAAGACACCGGGCGTAGTGGATACACTTTCATCCGTGATGCGTGCGAGGCCGTCCAGCGAGGCCAGAAATCCGCCGTTGCTCTTTAAGATCGCCGCGATTACGGCCGAGATACCAAAGAGCATGATAATACCCTGAATGAAGTCATTGATAGCGGTAGCCATATAACCGCCCGCGATAACGTAGATCGCAGTGAGAACCGCCATGAGGACGATGCAGACCGAGTAGTCGATGTCAAATGCCATACCGAACAGACGTGAGAGACCGTTATAGAGGGAAGCCGTATAAGGAATTAAAAAGATAAAGATAATGACGGAAGCCATGATCTTTAACGGCGTACTCTGGAAGCGCAGTCCAAAGAACTGCGGCATGGTTGCGGAGTCGAGATGCCTGGTCATAATGCGCGTACGCCGTCCCAGAACCACCCATGCGAGGAGCGAGCCGATGACCGCGTTGCCGATGCCGGCCCACGTTGCTGAGAGGCCGTATTTCCAGCCAAACTGTCCCGCGTATCCGACGAATACGACTGCGGAGAAATACGAGGTGCCGTAGGCGAAAGCAGTCAGCCACGGACCGACCGAACGTCCGCCGAGTACAAATCCGTTGACGTCCGTCGCATGCCTGCGGCAGTAAAGACCAATGCTGATCATCACGGCAAAATAAAATAGAAGAATTACCAGTTTCATAAATGTCCCCATCCTTTTCCTAGATTCTTAGAGTAAAAACAAATCGATGCGCTGAACTTTACAGTTTTGAACTTTAATGCTTTAACGCACACATTAAATGATTATCACAGAATGAGAGAAAAGTCAATGAAAAGTAGTGAGAACCGAATAAAATTTGCTTTTTTTATGGCTTTGTGATAGCATGAATTGCATGAGCGTGAAGCAGGGATAAGTGAGATAGAAAATCTTTGATTCGGGTCTTCGACATTTGCTTAATTTCAAAATAGTCTCAAAGCCTTGATATAGGC
>JAJBUA010000093.1 GCA_020860565.1 Clostridiales bacterium | reverse complement strand
TGTAACAAAAAGAATCCCGTAGTTATGCGGGTTCTGGCGTTTCGCAAACGCTTAAAATGAACGGATTTGAGGAAAGGAGATTGGCGGTGTATTTGCTGTATTTGATTCTCTGGATGGTGTTTCTCGGAAATCTTACTTTGGAAGTCTGCCTGTTCGGCGTTGTGATCGCGGCAGTCATGTTTGCATTTACCTGTAGATTTATGGATTATAATTTAAAAAAGGAAATCAATCTGTACCGGCATATTCCGGCCATGCTGCATTATGGATATGTGCTGATATCGGAGATTGTGAAGGCGAATATGACGGTGATTCATATGATCCTGTCAGAAAGGGAAGAATTAAGACCGGTGATGGTTCATTTCCGGTCTGACCTGGAGTCGCCGACGGCACGATCGTTGATGGCAGATGCGATCACGCTGACGCCGGGAACGATTACCGTTTCCCTGGAGGGAGCGGATTATGTGGTACACTGTCTGGACGAAAGTCTGGCAGTAGGAATGGATGAGTCCGTGTTTGCGGATATGCTCCGTGATATGGAGGGAAGGAGACAGGATGGGGAATGACGTACAGGGACTGGCACAGGCGTATCAGTTCTTATTTACTGCGGCGTTGATTTTTCTGGCGCTGATGCTGGTACTCTGCCTGATCCGGGCAATCATCGGACCGCGGGTGGCGGACCGGGTTGTGGCAGTAAACATGATGGGAACGATGGTCATGGTGATTATCGCGATTCTGACCGTCATGCTGGAAGAAGGATATCTGGCAGATATCTGTCTGATCTATGCCATGCTGAGCTTTCTGGCGGTAATTCTCCTGACGAAGATTTATACAGGAGTTTATCGGGAGAGAAAGGCCAGTGAAGAAAAGCGTCAGGCGGCGCAGAAAGAGTGTGAACAGGCAAAAGACGGACAGTTGCAGGGAATATCAGGCAATGCGAAAGGAGTTTGAGTCATATGGCTGCATGGGAATGGATCCGGTTCGTGATCGGCGGTTTTTTACTGTTGTGCGGACTGGGTATTTTTGCGATTGAAATGGCAGGAGTCTATCGGTTCCGCTATGTACTGAACCGGATGCACGCGGCGGCGATGGGAGATACCCTGGGGATCGGTTTTTCCATTGTCGGGCTGATTGTGATGAACGGAGTGAATTTTACATCCTTAAAATTATTTCTGGTGGTGGCATTCCTCTGGTTCTCATCTCCGACCTCTTCTCACCTTATTGCCCGTCTGGAATACGACACGGACGAGGAGAGAGAGAGTCACTATCGTCAGAAGGAACTGAAAGATTTGGAAACGGAATTAAAAACCGGTGAAAAGGAGGAGTCATGAGATGCAGATATTGATGGGGCTGCTGCTGGGATTCCTTCTGGTCTGTGCAGTTTCGGTCAGTGCTTCAAAAAGCCTGCTTAACTCGGTTTGTATCTACATGTCATACAGCCTTGTTATGTCGATTATCTGGATCCTGCTGGAGTCTCCGGATCTGGCGATCACAGAGGCGGCAGTAGGAGCCGGGATTACGAGCATTCTCTTTTTCGTGACGCTGAAAAAAATCCACGCGATTGTAAGCGAAGATGATGACCTGGAGCCGGAAGGCGGAGCTGATACGGAAGGTACCGTGCCCACGGAGGGTGTTGTTTCCACAGAGAAAGATGCAGCAAAGGAGGCAAGCCGGGCATGAGCAGAAAACGTACGCGGGAAGAATATGAGAAAACTCGCTCCTTTCGGCTGAAACAGTGGGTGGACGGCAGCAGGGATCCGTTCCTTGACCGGATCGAGATGAAACCGAAGAAGCCGTTTACAGAACCGCAGGAGGTGAAGGAGCGGCGCGAGGTAGACAGGGAACGTATGCTGTCGCGGGTGTATGATATGAACCGCAATGCAAGGCTGCGTGAATTTCACCGGCTATATCAGGTCTTTGCGGTCTTATTCTGTGTGATTCTGGTGGTGATGCTTCTGACTGCGGTATCCTGGCTGCCCACTGTGGGAGCCGAAGACCGTCCGGTTAATAATGAAGTAGCGGCGCGTTACATCGAGAATGGGCTGCAGGAGACAGGTGCGGTGAATATCGTGACAGGTATGATCCTTGACTATCGGGCGTTCGACACGCTTGGCGAGTCGCATGTGCTGTTTACTGCGACCTGCACGGTGCTGATCCTGCTGCGTCAGGATAAGAAGCGCAAACGTAAGACCAACGACCGGATGTATGAGCCGAAAAATGATGTCATTCTGCAGACAGCGGCCCGGGTGCTGGTGCCGCCGATCGTTATTTTCGGGATTTATGTGATTTTATGCGGTCATCTGGGACCGGGCGGCGGCTTTTCCGGCGGCGCGATTATCGGCGCGGGCCTGATTCTGTATCTGTGCGCGTTCGGCTTTGAGAAGACGGAGCGTTTTTTTACGGCAAGGACGTATAAGGTCATGAGCTTCTGCGCGCTGGCATGTTATTCGCTGTCGAAGTGCTATTCGTTTTATACGGGGGCAAATGGCATCGAGAGCGCGATTCCGCTGGGGACGCCGGGGGCGATTCTGAGCAGCGGACTGATTTTCGTGCTGAATATCTGTGTTGGCGTAGTTGTCGCCGGAACGATGTATACTTTTTACTGCATGTTCCGGAAGGGAGGATACTGAATTGAATCTTGCAAATCTTATGAATAATTACGAAGAAGCAGTTGCGATGATTCTGTTTGGAATCGGTTTTTCCAATCTGCTTTTGCAGAATAATCTGATTAAGAAGATCATCGGATTAAACATTATGGATACGGCGGTGTATCTTTTCCTGGCCTTGAAGGGTTATATCGCGGGACGGAAAGCGCCGATCGTGGTGGATGGTGTACAGAGTGTCGATGCGTATATTAATCCGATTCCGAGCGGTCTGGTGCTGACCGGTATTGTTGTTTCGGTTTCTGTATCAGCGCTGATGCTTTCACTGACCATCCGTCTGTACCGGAGATATCATACGCTGAATCTGGATGAGATCTCTACAAGACTGCGCAGGGAGGGACTGTGATGGAGCTGGTTCAGAACTTTCCCTTTTTTTCCATTATTCTGGCGCTTTTCTCCGGACCGCTCTGCTCGATTCTGGATCGGCGCGCGGCGCGGCGGGTCAACACGGCGGTGATTCTGCTTATCGGCGCTATGTCCCTGATGGTACTGCATTTTACGATCCGCACGGGGGAGTCTTATGTTTATCAGATGGGGCATTTTCCGGCTCCCTGGGGCAATGAGATCCGCGTCGGGCAGCTGGAAGCGTGTATGGCGTCCTTTTTCTGTATCGTGATGCTGCTGTGTATGCTCAGCGGGCGCAGGGAACTGGAACGTGAAGTGCAGACGACCAAGCAGAATCTGTATTATGTGATGATCGGCCTGCTGCTTTCCTCGCTGCTGGCACTGATTTATACCAATGACCTTTTTACGGCGTATGTATTTGTAGAGATCAATACGATCTCGGCCTGCGGTCTGATCATGATCCGGCAGAATGGGCGGACGCTGGAAGCGGCGATGCGCTATATGATCATGAGTCTGCTGGGATCCGGTCTGCTGCTGATGGGAATCTGTTTCCTGTATGACCTGACCGGTCATCTGCTGATGAGCAATATCAAAGAGTCGGTAGGTGTGCTGGCAGCTTCCGGCGCCTACCATGTGCCGCTGCTGATCACGATCTGTCTGATGTCTGTCGGTATCGCGATCAAGAGCGCGCTTTTTCCGTTTCATGCCTGGCTGCCGGATGCGTATGGATATTCGACGTTGTCTTCCTCGGCGATTCTTTCTTCCCTGGTATCCAAGGGCTACATTTTTCTGCTGATCAAGATCTTTTATCGCGTTATCGGCTTTGATGTGATCCGGGAGAGCAAGGTGATTAACGTGCTGTTTGTGTTTGGCATTATGGGTATGATTCTGGGATCGGTATTTGCCATTCAGGAGAATCATATCCGCAGGATGATCGCGTATTCGTCAGTTGCGCAGATCGGCTACATCTATATGGGCTTTGGTCTGGGGACAACGGCCGGGATGATCGCGGCTTTATATCACATTCTGTCGCATGCGGCGACGAAGTCGCTGCTTTTTGTGGCGGCATCCGGATTGACGGATGTGTCGGACGACCGGACGGACTTCCTGGGGCTGACCGGGGCGGGCTACCGCAATATTCTGGCAGGAATGGCGTTTACGGCAGGATCGCTGTCGATGGTAGGCATACCGGCGTTCGCAGGATTTATCTCCAAGCTGTTATTTGCTCAGGCGGCGTATGAGACCAATCGCAAGCTGGTTCTGGCGTTGGTGGCGCTGGCGGTCAGTACGGTTTTAAACGCGGTTTATTTTATGAAGACGGTGATCCGTCTCTATACGCCGGGCTGGCGGGCCGGACTTGCGGTGTCAGGTGCGCGGATCCGGATAAAGGATCAGCCGCTTAAGTCGGCGATGCTGGTGTGCTTTGTGATTTTAAATCTGATTCTGGGACTTTGTTCGGAACCTGTCGTCAGACTTCTGGCGGAGGGTCTGGAACGGTTTGCATAGGGAGGAAAGAACGATGATATTATTACCGATTTTTCTGCCGGTGGCTGTGGGAGCCCTTTTTCTGCTCCCCGTCGGACAACAGGTACTGGGAGACGCGGGAAAAGCGTCTCTTCGGGCGCTGCATGCGGCAGTCGGCATCACACTGCTGATTACGGCAGCGGCGGCGCTTCGTGCAGCGTGGACCGGGCCGGACAGTCTGACCTGGTTTGAACTGATGCAGGGAATTCCGGTTTATTTCCATATCGATGATGTAGGCCGGCTGTTTGTTACAGTGATCAGTCTGGTCTGGGTGCTGGTGGGCTTTTATTCGTTTGTTTATATGGAGCATGAAGGGAAGGAACGAAGATTTTTCGGCTTTTACCTGATTGTGTACGGGGTATTGGTTGCGCTGTCGTTTTCCGGCAACCTGATCACACTGTATCTGTTTTATGAGCTGATGACGCTGACGTCCATGCCGCTGGTGCTGCATAATGGGTCGCGTGAGGCGATTATGGCCGCGCTGAAATATCTGTTTTATTCGATGTGCGGCGCATATCTGGGACTTTTTGGCATTTTCTTTCTTTATCGCTGCTGTGATACGCTCACCTTTCTGCCGGGCGGTGTGCTGAATGAAGAAATGGCGGCGGAGAATCTGACGATCCTCATGATTGCTGTTTTTGGAATGCTGATCGGCTTTGGCGCAAAGGCGGGTATGTTTCCGCTGCATGCGTGGCTGCCGACTGCTCATCCGGTGGCACCATCGCCCGCTTCGGCGGTTATGTCTGGTATCATTGCGAAGGCGGGTGTGCTGGCGCTGATCCGTGTGGTGTTCTATATTGTGGGACCTGACTTTATCCGTGGGACGTGGATCCAGACCGCATGGATGACGCTGGCGCTTCTGACGGTATTTATGGGCTCGATGCTCGCTTTCCGGGAACCGGTGTTTAAGAAACGGCTGGCGTATTCAACCGTCAGCCAGGTATCGTACGTGCTGTTTGGTCTGTCGGTGCTGTCAGAGACGGCGATGGAGGGCGCACTGCTTCATGTCGTCTTTCACGCAGTGATCAAGTCAGCGCTCTTTCTGACGGCCGGCGTCTTTATTTTCCAGACAGACCGGACACGGGTAGAGGAGCTGCGGGGGATCGGTAAGAGAATGCCCTGTACGCTGTGGTGCTATACCATCGCGTCGCTGGCGCTGATCGGGATCCCGCCGGCGAGTGGATTTATCAGCAAATGGTATCTGGCACAGGGTGCGATGGAGGGCGGCATCGGTGCATTTGGCTGGGCAGGACCCGCGGTGCTGCTGTTATCGGCGCTGCTGACGGCGGGTTATCTGCTTCCTGTTGTAACGGATGGCTTTTTCCCGAAGGATGCGGCTGTGGTAAAGGAACTCCCGGATCGGGGGGATCCGCCGCTCCTGATGCTGATTCCGCTGGCGATTCTGGCAGCACTTACTCTGATTCTGGGGATTTTCCCTGAGCCGCTGATCCGGTTCGTGAGCGGGATCGCGTCATCGGTGCTGTAGAGAGGGGGAGATCAGAATGAATGCCATTGGACTGGCAGCCGTGGTGCTGTTGCCGGTGGTCGGCGGGATCCTGATCCCGCTGCTGCCATTTCGCAGCCGGAAGGGGCGGCTGATTTATATTGAGAGTGTTGTGCTGGCTGCTTCGGCGCTGACATTTTATCTGCTGTTTCATCGGCCGG
Organism: Clostridiales bacterium; assembly: GCA_020860565.1. GTDB lineage: Bacteria > Bacillota > Clostridia > Lachnospirales > Lachnospiraceae > Brotaphodocola. Next base: position 21,285 of record JAJBUA010000093.1, on the reverse strand, counting down.
AGGAGGGCGTTGTTATATTTGAATTTACCAGCAATCTGACCCTGAGCCTGAAGCTGGACGGACTGGGGACGGTATTTGCGGGGATTATCGCCGCGCTCTGGCCGTTTGCAACCCTCTACGCATTTGAATATATGAAGCGCGAGGAGCATGAGGTGATTTTCTTTTTGTTTTACACGGTCACCTTTGGCGTTACTCTGGGGATTGCGCTGGCGGAAGATCTGGTAACGATGTACTGCTTTTATGAGCTGCTGACGCTGGTAACGCTGCCGTTAGTCATGCACACACTGACCAGGGAGGCGGTGCTGGCGAGCCGGACTTATCTCTATTATTCCCTGGGAGGTGCGGCCTTTGCTTTCATGGGTGTGATTTTTATCCTGATCTATGGGACGACGGCGGATTTTGTGCCGGGCGGTGTGCTGGATCTGCAGAAGATCGGAGAGCATACCAATCTGCTGCTGCTTATTTATGTATTCTGCTTTCTGGGATTCAGTGTGAAAGCGGCGATGTTTCCTTTTTCCGGCTGGCTGCCTAAGGCCGGCGTGGCGCCGACTCCTGTGACCGCACTGCTGCACGCGGTGGCTGTGGTGAAGGCGGGAGCATTTACATTGATGCGTGTCACCTATTACAGCTTCGGCCCGCAGTTTCTGCATGGAACGTGGGCGCAGACGGCAGTGATGATTCCGGTGATTTTCACCATTGTGTATGGCTGCAGCCGCGCGGTCAGGGAGACACATCTTAAGAGACGGCTGGCCTGGTCTACCGTCAGCAATCTTTCGTATATTCTGTTTGGCGTAGTGCTGATGTCTCCGGCCGGTCTGATGGGAGGACTGTGTCATATGATTTTTCATGCGGTAATGAAGATCTGTGCGTTTTTCTGTGCGGGCGCAGTCATATACCGGAGCGGCCGCGAGTACATTTATCAGCTGGACGGACTGGGACGGCGAATGCCGAAGGTATTTACGGCATTTACGATCAGCGGAATGGCGCTTATGGGCGTACCGGGACTGTGTGGATTTATCAGTAAATGGAATCTGGTCCGGGCGGCGATTGAGAGTCAGAGTCTGTTGGGATATCTTGGAGTAGCGGCACTGATGGTCTCAGCGCTTCTTACGGCGATCTATATGCTGACCATCTCTGTGCGCGCATTTTTTCCACCGAAGGATCCGCAATATACGGAGGAGGAGCTGGGACTTGCGCCGGCCGGATCAGCGGAGAGCGAATGCCTGGTTTCCGGTAGCGGACACGGAATCATTCCTTATGAAGAGATCTGTGATCCGAACTGGATGATGCTTCTGCCGCTGGCAGTTTTCGTGACAGCGATGTTGATCTTCGGTCTGCATCCTCAGCCGGTGATTGATGGACTGGCCGGGCTGACAGCGGTGATCCGTTAGAGAGGAGGAGGCGATGAACAAAAGTTTATTTTTGGGATTTCTGGTCTTCTATCCGTTTGTCGGTGGATTTTTCAGCTGGATTGCCGGGTGCAGAGGCCGGCACGGACAGAAAGACAGGGAGCTTCTTATGAGCGTGCTGACGGCGGATTTCTTTGTTATTACGGAGTTCCTTGTTATGGCCTGGCTGTTTATGAGATATACGATGTTGGAGCCAATCAGGGTTTTGTCTGGGTGGGGGGCGCGCCCCCCCATGGCACGGTGCTTTCTCTGCATATGGCGGGGATCTGCGGTTTTGGCCTTTCCTTTATGCTGGACGGGTTCCGGCTGGTGTACGGACTGATTGCCGCCCTGATGTGGATGATGACGGTAATCCTGTCACGGGAGTATTTTGCCGGACACCACAGTACAGCTCGTTTTTATCTCTTTATGCTGCTGACTCTCGGGGCGACGATGGGAGTGTTTCTGTCATCGGATCTGTATACGACCTTTATCTTTTTTGAAATGATGTCCTTTACCTCCTATGTCTGGGTTGCGCAGGAAGAGAACGTAGCCTCCCTGCGTGCGGCAGATACTTATCTGGCTGTGGCAGTGCTCGGCGGACTGGTGATGCTGATGGGCATTTTCGGCATTTATCATGAACTGGGAACGCTGGAAATGGCAGAACTGGCATCGGCAGCATCCGCCTGTGAGAATAAGCCTGTTCTCTATGCGCTGGGCTGCTGCCTGCTGTTGGGGTTTGGCGCAAAGGCAGGGGCGTTTCCGCTGCACATCTGGCTGCCCAAAGCTCATCCGGTGGCTCCGGCGCCTGCATCGGCGCTGCTCTCCGGGATTCTGACGAAGACCGGCGTATATGGCATCCTGGTTACGACCTGCGGAATCTTTCTGCATGATGCCGGATGGGGAGTTCTGATCCTGACAATTGGAACATTTACGATGGTGATCGGCGCGGTGCTGGCGGTATTCTCCACAGACCTGAAACGGACGCTGGCCTGCTCATCCATGTCGCAGATCGGTTTTATTCTGATTGGTGTGGGGATGCAGTGCCTGCTGGGAGAGGAAAATGCCCTCGCAGTGCATGGAACGATGCTTCATATGGTGAATCATTCTCTGATCAAGCTGGTTCTTTTCATGGCGGCCGGTGTGATCTATCAGAATATCCATGCGCTTGACCTGAATGAGATCCGCGGCTATGGCCGGAAAAAGCCTCTGTTAAAGATATGCTTTCTGATCGGTGCGCTGGCGATCGGAGGGATTCCGCTGTTTGGCGGGTATATCAGCAAGACTCTGCTCCATGAGAGCATCGTCGAGTATGGCGGCGATTGTATAATGCGCGGTCTGGAGGCTCTGTTCCTTTTCTCCGGCGGACTGACGGTGGCGTATATGACGAAGCTGTTTCTAGCAGTTTTTGTAGAGAAAAATGCCGATCCGGCCAGGCAGGAGCAGTATGATGCACAGAAGTCTTATGTCAATCGGGAGAGCGTATTTGCGCTGGCAGGAAGTGCAGCCATTTTGGGAATCTGGGGGCTCTTTCCGCACAGGATCATGGACCGGGTGGCGGAACTGGGACAGGGGATGATGGCGCTTGCGGAATCCGGACATGTCGTCCGGTATTTCAGTCTTACCAACCTCGGTGGTGGCCTGATTTCGATTACGATTGGTGTCCTGGTCTATCTGCTGGTGATTCGAAGATGGCTGATGCGAAATGGCGCATATATCAATGTCTGGCCCTCCTGGCTGGATCTGGAACATCTGATTTATCGTCCGCTGCTGCTTAATCTGCTGCCGTTTGTATTGGGAGCCGGATGTTGTGTGCTGGATGTCCTGATGGATCGGATTGTCTCGATCCTGATTCCGGTGGGGGCGGTGCTTGCACGTATGTTTGACAGCCTGACAGACAGTACGGTTGTGCTTTTGCGGACGAGTGTTTATCGCGACAGCCCGCTGCCTCATGAACGTCTGGAAGGCAATTTCGCGACAGATATGCTTGGCGGTGCGCTGAATGTATTGCAGAAGATTGGAAACAAAAGCTGGCACCGCCGCCGTCCCGTCGAGGTCGATCATCGCCATACGCTCGCCATCCGCTATGAGGAGCTTCGGGAGACCGGAATGATTATCAGTCGGAGCATGTCCTTCGGCCTGCTTCTCGCCGGGATTGGTCTGTGTCTGATGCTGATTTATATTTTGTGGATGGAATGAAAAAAACTCTTGACAAACCGTGCACGGTAAAGTATATTAGTGAAAGAGTGTTAGCACTCTAACATGACGAGTGCTAACAAACCAGAAACGGAGGTTGGTGCATGGAGCTGGATGATCGAAAAATAAAGATATTAAAAGCGATTATAAAAACCTATCTTGAAACCGGCGAACCGGTGGGTTCCAGAACCATTTCCAAGTATACGGATTTAAAGCTCAGCTCAGCTACGATCCGCAACGAGATGTCCGATCTGGAAGATATGGGCTACATTATACAGCCGCATACTTCTGCCGGACGGATCCCTTCCGATAAGGGATACCGTTTCTACGTGGATCAGATTATGCAGGATAAGGAAAATGAGGTCACGGAGATCAAGGAACTGATGATCCAGCGGGTCGACCGGGTGGAACTGGTACTCAAGGGCCTGGCGCAGATGCTCGCGGCCAATACCAATTATGCCGCGATGATCAGCGGACCGCAGGTACACCACAGCAAGCTGAAATTTATTCAGCTCTCCGAGGTGGAACCTCTGAAGCTTCTGGTTGTCATTGTCCTGGAGGGCAATCTGATTAAGAACCGTTTTATTACCGTTCAGGAAGCGCTCAGCCGTGAAGAACTGCTGAACCTGAATATCCTGTTAAATTCCAATCTGAACGGGCTGACGATCGAGGAGATCAACCTTGGCGTGATCAGCCAGATGAAGGATCAGGCGGGAAATCACAGGGATGTGATTGACCTGGTGCTGAATGAAGTTGCAGAGACGATCCGGGCTACGGAGGATCTGGAGGTCTATACCAGCGGTGCGACCAACATCTTCAAGTATCCGGAGCTCTCGGACGGAGAGAAGGCCAGCGGCCTGATCAATACGCTGGAGCGCAAAGATGTGCTCCAGGAGTGGATTTCGGATAATGTGGATAACAGTGAGAATACGGGGATTCAGGTCTATATCGGCGATGAGACAAAGATGCAGTCGATGCGTGACTGCAGTGTCGTTACAGCGAATTATGAGCTGGGCGAGGGGCTGCGCGGTACGATCGGCATCATCGGTCCGAAGCGGATGGATTATGAAAAGGTTCTCAGCACACTGCGGCAGCTGATGAAGCAGCTGGATGTGACATTTAAAAAAGAAGAAAGGTGATGACCCATGAGTCAGGATAATTATAAAGAGACCGGAGACAACGTGCCGCAGGAGGAGCCTGTCGAGCCGGAAACAGCTCAGGAGCAGCCGGAGACAGAAAAGGTCTGCGAGAGCGGAGAAAAGGACGATTCGGAACAGGCAGCGTCCGGGTCGGAGGAATCCGCTGAGAAAACAGGGAAAACAAACACCGCCGGAAAAAAAGACCCGAAGGATGAGAAAATAGAAGAGCTTCAGGAACGGCTGGTGCGGCAGATGGCGGAATTTGACAATTTCCGCAAACGGACGGAGAAAGAGAAATCGTCCATGTATGAGATCGGCGCGCGTGACATCATTGAAAAACTTTTACCTGTGCTTGATAATTTTGAGCGGGGTCTGAGCGCGGTGCCGGAAGAGGAAAAAGGATCCTCCTTTGCCGAGGGCATTGAGATGATCTACAAACAGTTATGGAAGATGCTGGAAGATGCCGGCGTGGAAGTGATCGAGGCAGAGGGACAGCCGTTTGACCCGAATCTTCATAATGCTGTGATGCATATTGATGATGATTCGTTCGGGGAAAATGTGATTTCTCAGGAACTGCAGAAAGGATATAAATATCGTGGGACTGTTGTCCGGCACAGCATGGTGCAGGTGGCGAATTAGCAGTTCCGCACAAGTAAGAAATGCTTCATTAATTGATTGATAAAAAAGCATGAAAGAATTAACTACAGTAACAACATGAATTCAGGAGGAATGAATGATGAGTAAGATTATTGGTATTGACTTAGGTACAACAAACAGCTGTGTAGCGGTTATGGAAGGCGGCAAGCCGGTCGTCATCCCGAACCAGGAGGGATCTCGTACAACACCGTCTGTAGTAGCGTTTACCAAGATCGGTGAGCGTCTGGTGGGTGAACCGGCAAAGCGTCAGGCGGTTACCAACGCGGACAGAACGATCTCTTCCATTAAGAGACATATGGGAACCGATTATAAAGTAAATATCGACGGCAAAAATTATACGCCGCAGGAGATTTCCGCAATGATTCTGCAGAAGCTGAAAGCGGACGCGGAAGCTTATCTGGGTGAGAAGGTCAGCGAAGCGGTAATCACCGTTCCGGCTTACTTCAACGACGCACAGCGTCAGGCAACCAAGGATGCAGGCAAGATCGCGGGTCTGGATGTGAAGCGTATTATCAATGAGCCGACGGCGGCTGCGCTGGCATACGGGCTGGATAATGAGAAAGAGCAGAAGATCATGGTATATGACCTCGGCGGCGGTACTTTCGATGTGTCCCTGATTGAGATCGGCGACGGTGTCATCGAGGTTCTTTCCACCAACGGCGATACTTTCCTTGGCGGCGATGATTTTGATAACCGGATCAGCAAATGGCTGGTTGACGAGTTTAAGAAGGCCGAGGGCGTAGATCTGTCCGGCGATAAGATGGCGATGCAGCGTCTGAAAGAAGCGGCAGAGAAGGCCAAGAAGGAATTGTCGACTGCGACGACGACCAATATTAACCTGCCGTTTATCACTGCGACGGCGGAAGGCCCGAAGCATATGGATATGAATCTGACAAGGGCAAAATTTGATGAACTGACGCATGATCTGATTGAGAAGACTGCTGTCCCGGTACAGAACGCACTGCGCGACGGCGGCATTACGGTATCAGAACTGAGCAAGGTTCTGCTGGTGGGCGGTTCTACCCGTATGATCTCCTCTCAGGAGAAGGTAAAACAGCTGACCGGCAAAGAGCCGAGCAAAACGCTGAATCCGGATGAGTGTGTGGCGATCGGCGCGGCGATCCAGGGCGGCAAGCTTGCGGGCGACGCGGGTGCCGGCGATATCCTGCTGCTGGATGTTACCCCGCTGTCACTGGCGATCGAGACCATGGGCGGCATCGCAACCAGGCTGATCGAGAGAAATACGACGATTCCGACCAAGAAGAGCCAGATCTTCTCGACGGCTGCAGATAACCAGACTGCAGTAGATATCCATGTTGTACAGGGTGAGCGTGAGTTCGCCCGCGACAATAAGACACTGGGTCAGTTCCGTCTGGACGGTATTCTGCCGGCGAGAAGAGGTGTTCCGCAGATTGAAGTTACCTTTGATATCGATGCCAATGGTATCGTAAATGTATCGGCTAAGGATCTTGGCACCGGTAAGGAGCAGCACATCACGATCACGTCCGGTTCGAATATGTCGGAGGCGGATATCGACAAGGCTGTCCGTGAGGCAGCGGAGTTTGAGGCTCAGGATAAGAAAAAGAAAGAAGGAATCGACGCGAGAAACGAGGCAGATTCCATGGTATTCCAGACAGAGAAGGCACTGGAAGAAGTCGGCGATAAGATTTCCGCGAGCGACAAGGCAGCGGTTGAGGCAGATCTGAGCGCATTGAAGGAAGCGATCAACCGCGCGCCGATCGATCAGATGACCGACGCTCAGGTAGAGGATATCAAGGCAGGCAGAGAAAAACTGATGAAGAGCGCGCAGGCGTTGTTCACCAAGGTATATGAAGCAGCTCAGGCGGCGCAGGGAGCGGCCGGACAGGGCGCTGGTCCGCAGCAGAACGCGGGCGGAACGTCTTCTGCGGATGACGATGTGATTGACGGTGACTTTAAGGAGGTTTAATCCTCAGGCTTTTGCGCGGTACGAGAGATAGAGAAACAAGGAGACAGTTATGGCGGAAAGCAAGAGAGATTATTATGAAGTCCTGGGCGTCCCGAAGGATGCGGATGAGGCCGCATTAAAGAAGGCGTACCGTGTGCTTGCAAAAAAATATCACCCGGACAGCAATCCGGGTGATGAGACCGCGGCAGAGAAGTTTAAGGAAGCATCCGAAGCTTACAGTGTGCTGAGCGATCCGGAAAAACGGAGACAGTATGACCAGTTCGGCCATGCTGCCTTTGATGGTACGGGCGGCGCGGGCGGTTTTGGCGGCTTTGATTTTAACAGCGCGGATATGGGAGATATCTTTGGAGATATTTTCGGAGATATTTTCGGCGGCGGCAGAAGCAGCCGCGGCAGCGCGCAGTATAATGGTCCGATGCGCGGCGCGGATGTCCGTACCGCTGTCCGTGTTACCTTTGAGGAAGCAGTATTTGGCTGTGAAAAGGAGATTGAGATCAATTTCCGTGAGGAATGCGCGAAGTGTCATGGTACGGGTGCAAAACCGGGAACTTCTCCGGAAAACTGCCGTAAATGTAACGGCAAGGGTAAGATTGTCTATACGCAGCAGTCGTTCTTTGGTCAGGTGCAGAATGTGCAGACCTGTCCGGACTGCCGGGGCGCGGGCAAGATTATCCGTGAGAAGTGCCCGGACTGCTATGGCACCGGATATGTGACGAGGAAAAAGAAGATCAAGGTGACAGTACCGGCCGGTATCGACAACGGGATGAGCGTGCGCTGCAGCGGGAACGGGGAACCGGGCAGCAATGGCGGCGAGCGCGGCGACCTGCTGGTGCAGGTAGCGGTATCCCAGCATCCGGTATTTAAACGTCAGGATACGAGTATTTATTCGACTGTGCCGATTTCCTTTGTGACAGCGGCGCTTGGCGGGCCGATCCGCATTAAGACCGTGGATGGTGAAGTGGAGTACGAGGTGAAGCCGGGGACTCAGACAGATACGCGGGTTCGTCTGAAGGGCAAGGGCGTACCGTCACTGCGCAGCCGTAATATGCGCGGCGACCATTATGTAACGCTGGTGGTGCAGGTTCCGGAACGCCTGACAGAGAGCCAGAAAGAGGCTCTGAGAAATTTTGACGCGGCGATGAAGGGTATGCCGTCATCAGAGGGCAAGACAAAGAAAAAAGGATTGTTTAATAAGTAAAAGAAAAGATCGTAAAAAATAGTAGAAAGAATGCTTTCAGATATACAGGCTGGAGGCATTCTTTTTTTGCTGTACAGGAAATCATAAGGGAAAGCCTCAGATTTTACTTGCTATTTAATCATAATTGATGTAATATCGAGACGATACTCGTAATAAAGTTGATTATATACTCAGATTACGATTAAAAAATGCAAAAGAGAGAAGAGTTATGTACCGAAAAGAAATAGAAGGATGGCTGAAACATTACGATTTTATCCTGTTTGATCTGATATGCCTGCAGATTGCTTTTGTCGCGTCATATGCGCTCAGTGGATATGGTTTTCACCCTTACCGGCAGATGCTTTACCGCAATATGGCTGTTTTTCTGGCCCTTGTGGATGTTATCGTCATTTTTTCGCTGGAGACCTTCAAGGGAGTGTTAAAGCGAAGTGATCACGCGGAATTTCTGATTACTGTGCGCCATGTCGTTGTATTGTGCGGTTTATCGCTTCTGTATTTATTTGTGCTGCAGCAAAGCGGCTTTTATTCCCGGCTGGCTTTATTTCTGATGTTCCTTATCTATGCCATACTCACTTACGCCGTAAGACAGATATGGAAGCGGTGCCTGGGAGAGAAGCGGAAGGCAGGAGGCGAACGATCTCTCCTGATTATCGCCGCACCGGACATCGCGGAATCTGTCATTGAGACGATAAAAGCCAATAATTATGCCGGTTTTACCCTTGCCGGAGCGGTAATTATCGATGAGAAGGCCGGTGGTCAAAAAGCAGGGCAAAGCGATGGGAACCATACTTCTCCGAACACCCGGGCAATTGCGGGGATACCGATTGTGGCAGACATAGACAGTGCGGCAATGTACGTCTGCCGGGAGTGGATTGATGAAGTGATTATCGTGCCGTCCGAGGGCCGGGAGCCTCCGTCTAAGCTGATGGGAGAATTACTGGAAACCGGAGTAACGATCCATGTGAATCTCGCTACGATATCGGATGCGCCGGGGAAAAAACAGTTCGTCGAAAAAGTGGGAGGATATACGGTCCTGACGACGACGATTAACTGTGCTTCTGTCAAGCAGATTCTCCTGAAAAGAGTGATGGATGTCGCAGGAGGCATCGTTGGATGCGGCCTGACGGCAGTGATTTTTGTATTTGTGGCTCCGGTTATGCTGATTCAGTCGCCGGGTCCCATCTTCTTTACACAGGAACGGGTGGGGAAAAACGGCAAGAAATTCAGAATATTTAAATTCCGCAGTATGTATCAGGACGCCGACGCGAGAAAAGCAGAACTGATGAAAGAAAATAAAATGAGCGACGACCGGATGTTTAAACTCGATTTTGATCCGCGGGTCATCGGCAACCGGATCCTTCCTGACGGGACACAGAAAAAGGGCTTCGGTCAGTTCCTGCGGGACACCAGCCTGGACGAATTTCCTCAGTTTTTCAATGTCCTGCGCGGAGATATGTCTCTGGTCGGTACCCGTCCGCCGCTGGTCGGAGAGGTTTCTGAATACGAACTGCATCACCGTGCGCGTCTGGCCATTAAGCCGGGCATTACGGGACTCTGGCAGGTGAGAGGGCGCAGTGATATTACGGACTTTAAAGATGTCGTCCGTCTGGATCGGCAGTATATCAGTGAGTGGAATATATGGCTGGATATCAGGATCCTGTTTAAGACCGTAGTTGTGGTGCTGCGGAGAAAAGGATCGGTCTGAGGACAGAAGGCGGATGAAAACCGTTGGGAAAGAGAGACAGACAGCAACACCCCGGGATTTACGAAAAGATAATCCCGGGGTGTTTGCATATTTTATTTTACCGTATCCAGTTTAAATCCGAAATAGTTGACTGCGTTGTTGTAGCAGATACCCTTGACGATCTTTTCCAGAGCCTTCTGGTCATTCGGATATTCTCCGTTTTCTACCCATTCACCGAGCAGCGCACACATCACGCGGCGGAAATAATCATGACGGGTATAGGACAGGAAGCTGCGGGAGTCAGTCAGCATACCGATGAAGTTGCCAAAGCAGCCCAGGTTTGCCAGACTGGACATCTGTGCGGTCATGCCGAGCTTGTGGTCATTGAACCACCATGCGGAACCCTGCTGAAGCTTGCCGGCTACGGACGGATCCTGGAAGCAGCCAAGGATGGTGCCGATGTAGGCGTCGTCGTTAGGATTCAGGGAGTAGAGAACCGTCTTCGGGATCTCGTTGGTTGCGCTCAGGCAGTTTAAGAAGTCAGCCATCTGCGCAGACGGAGCATAGTTGTTGATGCAGTCAAAACCGGTATCCGGGCCGAGCTGCTGGAACATGTAAGCGTTGTTGTCGCGTTTGCAGCCAAAGTGGATCTGCATAACCCAGTCTCTCTTATTGTACTCTTTGGCAACGAAAAGCATGAATGCGGTTTTATATTTCAGCTCCTCCTCGCGGGAAACTGTCTCATGGGACAGGCCTTTCTGGATGATGGCGTCAAGCTCTTCCTCGGTTGCCGGTGCGAACATGACGAATTCCAGAGCGTGGTCGGAAACCTTGCAGTTTAAGGTATCAAAATAATCCATACGGTTCTGGATGGCCGCCTTCATGGAAGCAAAATCCTTTACCTCAATGCCGCTGACTGCAGAAAGCTTTGCAGCATATTCTGCGAAATCCGGTTTCTCAACGTTAAGGGCCTTGTCCGGACGCCATGCCGGCAGAACCTGGACGTCAAAGGTGTCGTCAGCTGCGATTACTTTATGCCATTCGAGAGAATCGATCGGATCATCGGTGGTGCAGATCAGACGGACGTCGGATTCTTTGATCAGAGTGCGCACGGTCAGGCGCTCCTGAAGCTGTTTGTTGCAGAGATTCCAGACCTCCTCAGCAGTGTCGGCACACAGATGCCCCTGATAGCCGAAATACTTGCGCAGTTCCAGATGGCTCCAGTGATACAGCGGGTTGCCGATCAGCTTTTCCATGGTCTCTGCCCATTTCTGGAATTTCTCACGATCCGGTGCGCCGCCGGTGATGTAGTACTCGTCAACGCCGTTGGAGCGCATCTGACGCCATTTATAATGGTCGCCGCCCAGCCATACCTGTGTGATGTTGTCGAAACGGCGGTCTTCTGCGATTTCCTGCGGATTGATATGGCAGTGATAATCGAGAATCGGCATATTCTCAGCAAAATCATGATAGAGCTGCTGCGCGCTCGGGGTGGAAAGTAAGAAATCCTTGTCCATAAATGCCTTCATTGGTTTGTCCTCCTTGATTTTTGAAATAAAAATTTAAAATCTGGTTGATGCTCTTTTTATCAAATCGCCGGCAATGATCGTCCTGCTGGGCGCGTCGCCGCCGTTGAAAACACCCATCAGAGTGTTGACTGCCATACTGCAGAGTGCTTCAATCCGGCTGTCGACGGTGGTCAGCTCCGGATCGGTACAGATGGCAAGGTTGGTGTTGTTATAACCGATGACGCTCAGTTCATCCGGAATGGAAATCCCGATGGTATGCGCGTATTTGATCGCGCCTACGGCGATGGAGTCGTCAGAGGCAAGCACTGCGTCAAAGGGAAGTCCGCGGCGGTGCAGATCAAGCAGAAGATTCTTTGACGCAAGGATATCCTTCGGACACTGGCAGATGTATTCTCTGCGGATCGGCAGACCGTGTGTGGTCAGCGCGTCCTGATAACCCGCCAGCTTATTTCTGCCGCTGTAGGAACGGCTGGAATAGAGGTAAAGGATGTCCCGGCAGCCGGAGAGAATCAGCTGTCCGGCCGCATAGTCCATGGCGCTGCGGTCATCGCACATGGTACAGTAAATATTTTCCGCTTCCAGGAATCCGTTAATTAAAAGGATCGGAAGTTCCTGGGCAGCTTCTATAATGTAATCATTGTCTTCGACTGCTGTTTCAATAAATTTGGAACCGGCCAGAATGATGGCATCCACCTTTTTTGAGCGGATGAGGTCGAAGTAATTGCGTTTGGTTTCCTGAGAACTGCCGGTACAACAAAGGATGGCGTCATACCCGTGGTCCCGCAGACCCCGTTCCAGATGGTAGATTGCATGTGCCAGATAAGGATCCGAAGAATCCGAGCACATGATACCAACACTCTGAATGGTGCCAAGACCCAGACCGCGGGCAAATACATTGGGGGTGTAGCCCAGCTCCTGCATCACCTGCAGGACGTGGCTGCGGGTCTTCTCACTTACATTCGGACTGCCGTTGAGGACACGGGAAACGGTAGCGATGGATACGCCGGCATGTTCGGATACGTCATAGATATTCATGGGGATGCTCCGTTCCAGTGTAGGATTGGTTTTTGTTCTGTTTACCATTATAATCAGGAATTGAAAATTATGCAAGGAAAATAAAGCGATTTGCACAAAATGTTAAAGAAAAGAATCGGTTCTTCTTGACTTATTATCCAGATTTCAGTAGAATAAATGTAAATGTTTACATTGACATTGGGGTTTATTAAATGAAGGAGAAGAAGTCATGCAGGATTTTATCAGAATTCATGAGAATGACAGTGTTGCGGTGGCGCTTCGTCCGATTGCAAAGGGTGAACAGCTTACCGTCGGACAGTACCATGTGACGACACTGGAAGAGATTCCGCAGGGTCACAAATTTGCGCTGAAGCCAATCGCTGCAGGGGGCGATGTCATCAAGTATGGTTTTCGCATTGGCCGGGCAAAGGAGAATATCCCGGCGGGCGGATGGGTGCATGTCCACAATATCGGGACCGCGCTCGGAGAGTTGTTAAGCTATACTTATGAGCCGATCGGTTCGGATTTAAAGGAAAGCGAGCATGTTTATTTTGACGGATACCGCCGCTCGGACGGCAAGGTAGGTGTACGCAACGAGATCTGGATCATCCCGACGGTTGGCTGTGTCAATTCGATTGCCAAGGCACTGGAGGCGAAGGCGCAGAAGTTTGTCGGAGGCAATATTGAGGAGGTTGTTACCTTCAATCATCCGTATGGATGTTCACAGATGAGCGAGGATCAGGAAAATACACGTCATATACTGGCAGACCTGATCCATCATCCGAACGCCGGCGGAGTGCTGGTGCTGGGGCTGGGCTGTGAGAACAGCAACATTCCGGTGCTGAAGGAATACATCGGTGAATACGATGAGCAGAGAGTGAAATTTTTACAGTGTCAGGATGTCGAGGATGAGCAGGAAGTGGCTATGGGACTTCTGGAGGAACTGGCGGCCTATGCCGGCGCGTTCTCAAGGGAGAAGATCGATGCTGAGGAGCTGATTATCGGCATGAAGTGCGGCGGCTCCGACGGACTGTCCGGCATTACGGCCAATCCGACTGTGGGTGCGTTTTCTGACCTGCTGATCTCAAAGGGCGGCACGACAATTCTGACTGAAGTGCCGGAAATGTTCGGTGCGGAGACGCTTCTGATGAACCGCTGCGAGACGCCGGAGTTATTTGACGAGACCGTTAAGTTAATCAATGATTTTAAGAATTATTTTACCAGCAATCACCAGACGATTTACGAGAATCCGTCTCCGGGCAATAAAAAGGGCGGTATCTCGACGCTGGAGGACAAGTCTCTGGGCTGTACGCAGAAGTCGGGCAGTGCTCTGGTTAAGGGCGTGCTCCCGTATGGCGGCCAGGTAAAGGTGAAGGGACTCAATCTCCTTTCGGCTCCGGGCAATGATCTGGTAGCTTCGACGGCGCTGGCTGCGGCGGGCGCGCAGATTGTCCTCTTTACGACCGGGCGCGGCACGCCGTTTGCGTCGCCGGTGCCGACAGTGAAGATTGCAAGCAATTCGAAACTGGCGGGATATAAGGATAACTGGATTGATTTTAATGCGGGCCGTATGGTTGAGGATCGGACGAAAGAGGAACAGGCACAGGCGCTCTTTGATTTGGTGATCGCGGTGGCTTCCGGCAAGAAGGTGAAGGCGGAAGAGGCCGGGTTCCATGATATGGCGATCTTTAAGCAGGGCGTAACATTGTAGCAGTTTCGGATGAGTCCGTCTCGGATTTGATTCCTATCCTCCGAGGACCGTTTGCACTTAGGTTTTCACGTAGCGGTGCTAAGTTCGCCGGAAGTGCATCCGGCTCACTAAGAACCGACGTGAAAAATGTCCTCTGCGGATAGGAATCAAATCCGAGACTATTGTACTGACAGGCAGAAGATCTTTTATATATGATATATGTATATATGAAGGAGATGCAAATGTAATAAAATAAAAGTGACGGCGTTGTAAAAAGTGTAATTTGTGTGTTATAATAACAATAGTATGTGCAATAATAAACGAAGCATTTCGTTTACTTATAATTAAAAATTCAGGAGGTTTAACATGAGCGAATTAAAGGGAGCTATGATTATCGGACAGTCCGGCGGACCTTCCTCAGTCATTAACTCGAGCTGCTACGGCGCAATCAAGACGGGTCTTGATTCTGACTGCATTACGAAGGTTTATGGTGCGGCAAATGGTATTGTCGGCGTTCTGACGGATCATCTGTATATCATGGACGAGGAGGATCCGGAGGAGCTTGCCATTATGCGTTATACGCCGTCGTCTGCTCTTGGTTCCTGCCGTTATAAGATCGCGGATCCGGATGTGGATGAGACGGATTATAAGAAGATCCTGGAGATCTTTAAGAAATATGATGTGCGGTATTTCTTCTACAATGGTGGAAATGATTCCATGGATACCTGCAATAAGATTTCCAAATATATGAAGAAGGTTGGTTATGACTGCCGCGTAATGGGTATTCCGAAGACGATTGATAATGACCTGTTTGGCACGGACCACTGCCCGGGTTATGCTTCGGCGGCAAAATATATCGCGACTTCTCTGGTAGAGATTTATCAGGATTCTCATGTATATGATAAGGGACAGGTTACGATCGTGGAGATCATGGGCCGTCATGCCGGCTGGCTGGCAGGCGCTGCTTCTCTGGCTAAGGTTGCGGGATATCCGGCGGATCTGGTTTATCTTCCGGAAGTTGATTTCAAGATGGACGAGTTTATCGAGGATGTGAAGAATATCTGGGATGCGAATAAAAACGTAATCGTAGCGGTATCCGAGGGAATCCATTATGCGGACGGACGTTTTGTATCGGAAGCAGAGACTTCCGCGACGGATGGATTTGGCCATGCACAGCTCGGCGGCCTTGCGGCGAAGCTGGGTGATGTTGTGAAGAATGCGATTCCGGGCGTTAAGGTTCGTCCGATTGAGCTTTCTCTGCTGCAGCGCTGTGCGGAGCATTGTGCTTCTCAGACAGACTCGGATGAGGCATTTATGGCAGGTCAGACTGCGGTGAACGAGGCGATTGCCGGTGTTACCGATAAGATGGTAGGCTTCAAGTGCACCCGTGATGAGAATGGTTACAAGTGCGAGGCGGAACTCCTGGATCTGGCTCAGGTGGCAAACTATGAGAAGAAGGTTCCGGTTGAGTGGATCAATGAGAGAGGCAACAATGTTACGGATGAATTTATCAATTATGCGCTTCCGCTGATCCAGGGCGAGATCCAGATTAAGAAAGAGAATTCCCTTCCGAGATTTGTCCGTCTGAAAAAATCGGTAGCAAAATAAATTATTTCAAGCATAAAGGAGAAGAACATCATGAAAAAAGAACAGGTTTTAGCAAGACTGAAAGAAGATTGCCTGGTAGCGGTTATCCGCGCTAAGAATCTGGAGCAGGGCGAGAAAGTGATCGGCGCAGTTATCGACGGCGGCATCAACTTTATCGAGATCTGCATGACCGTTGACGAGGGAAGCCCGATCGACCTGATTGCTGCTATGGTTGAGAAGTACAAAGATAACGACAAGATCGTTATCGGCGCTGGTACCGTTCTGGATCCGGAGACGGCAAGACTGGCAATCATCGCGGGCGCTAATTATGTGGTAAGCCCTGGCCTGAATGTTGATACCATCAAGATGTGCAACCGTTATCGTGTACCGATGCTTCCGGGCGTTATGACTCCTACCGAAGCAATCACCGCGATGGAAGCTGGCTGTGACGTAATCAAGATCTTCCCGGGCAATATCGTGGGACCGGCTGCAATCAGCAGCTTCAAGGGACCGCTTCCGCAGGGTGAGTTCATGCCGTCGGGCGGCGTTGACGTTGACAACGTTGACAAATGGCTCAAGGCAGGCGCTTATGCAGTTGGTACCGGCAGCAGCCTGACCAAGGGCGCTAAGACCGGCGACTATGCGGCAGTTACGGCTAAGGCTCAGGAGTTCGTAGCAGCAGTTGCGGCAGCTCGCGCATAAGAAGTCTGATACATATGGTTGCAGCCGCCGTGGATAGAGCGGCGGCATGCGGCCACTATCATAAAACCGCAGTTGAACAGCCGGAGAACGGAGATGTCTGCGGACCTGAGAATACATAAGAACAGGCAGAAGGTACAAAAGCATAACGATAAAATGTACGCAGGTAATGTGCGGCTGCGATGTACATAGGAAAAATCCGGAAGAAATTCAGGAGAATGTACCGGCGAGATGCACAGAAGAGAAAAAGGTGCGCATACGATACACCAGAGGTAAGAGGTGGATCGTATGCGCATTTTTGATATGAAGAAAAAAGAGGTCATCAATATCTGCGACTGTAAGCGGCTGGGATTTGTCGGGGATGTCGAATTTGATCCGGCAGGCGGCTGTATTACGCATCTGATTGTCCCGGGGCCGGGCTGTCTGGCAGGGATCTTTGGACGGGAGAAGGAGTATGTGATTCCTTTTTGTGATGTAAAGCAGATCGGGAGAGATATTATTCTGGTAGAGATCCGGGAACTGAAGGATGTGGAAAAGGTGTGTCCGATTTTGTGAAAAGAAAATAGCCGGGAGCTTCGAGATTTTCCTTGCGAATCCCATTCTATTATTTTATAATGATCAAAGAAATGCGAACTGAAGGAGGAAAATCCAAGGATGAAATGCCCATTTTGCAGTGAAGCCGATACGAAGGTGATGGATTCCCGGCCTGCGGACGATAACAGCTCGATCCGCCGCCGCCGTCAGTGTACCAAATGTGGGAAGCGCTTCACAACTTATGAAAAGCTGGAGACGATACCGCTGATGGTCATTAAAAAGGATCGCTCCCGCGAGGCTTACGACCGTTCCAAGATTGAGGCGGGCATCATCCGTTCGAGTCATAAGCGCCCGGTGTCGATCCAGCAGATCGGCCAGGTAGTGGATGAGATCGAAAACCGGATCTTCACGATGGAGGAAAAGGAGGTCGAGACCTCCGCGATCGGAGAACTGGTGATGCAGAAGTTAAAGGATCTCGATGAGGTTGCCTATGTTCGCTTTGCTTCCGTGTACCGGGAGTTTAAGGATGTGAATACGTTTGTTGAAGAGGTAAGTAAACTGCTGAAGAGCAAATAAGTTAACGGCGATGCGGCTGACGCGAAAATGGTAATGCGGGTAACTTTGCAGGGAGAATATTATGTTTCTGGAACGTTTTTATCCGGGAGAATGGATAGACAGTACGTATGATATCCCATGGGAGGATTGGTATTGCCGCGGGTTCCGCGGCGTAATTTTTGACATTGATAATACGCTCGTGGAACACGATGCGCCTGCCAACGCGCGTGCGTGTGAACTCTTTGCCAGGCTGCGTGGACTGGGCTTTGCGACCTGTTTGCTCTCCAATAACCGTGAGCCGCGTGTGGCTTCTTTTGCCGAAGTGGTTGGTGGGAGCGCGTATATCTATAAAGCGGGCAAGCCGGGAATTAAGAATTATAAAAAGGCGATGCGGTTGATGCACACCGACAAAGGGACAACCCTGTTTGTCGGCGACCAGCTCTTTACGGACGTGTATGGAGCGAACCGCGCGGGAATCTATTCGATTCTGGTAAAACCAATCAATCCCAGAGAAGAAATTCAGATCATCCTGAAGCGGTATCCAGAGAAGCTGATCCTGCATTTTTACCAGAAGAAGATTCTGACAGAGAGATGAGATGTTTCACAGTTTTATATTTTATTGAGGAAATTTATTTGACAGGAGATAACAGATGAAGAAAAATCTTATATTGATTGGCTTTATGGGGGCAGGAAAGACGAGCGTAGGCGAGGCTTATGCGAAGAGATCCGGATGGCCGATTGTAGATACGGATCAGCTGATTGAGGAAGAAGCCGGGATGACGATTTCGCGGATTTTTGCGGAGAAGGGAGAAGCTGTTTTCCGGGAAACGGAGACTTCCGTTATGCAGCGGCTTCTGTCAGACTGTGACAACACGGTGATATCTGTGGGAGGCGGTCTTCCTCTGAGAGAGGAAAACCGCAAAATTCTGAAGGAACTGGGTACGGTTGTATTTTTGCGTGTGCGGCAGGAAACGGTGCTGAAACGTCTGGCAGGAGATACGACCCGGCCGCTGCTTCAGACCGATGATGTTGAGGCGCGGGTGAGAGAACTGCTTGCTTATCGCAATCCTATCTATGCGGAGGCCGCCCATATGGAGATAGATACCGATGACATGACTCCGGACGAGATCGCTTTGAATGTAGGTCAGAAGGCAGGATTCTTTTCAGACAAGAGCGTTTTGCCGCAGTAATTCCGCCCGTACATCGTCGATCTGAGCAGATCCGCGCAAAGCCTGACAGGCGGCGGCGACCCCGGCGGCATGACCGGTTGCAAAACAGGTGCCCATCACGCGGACAGCCGCAAAGGCTGTTTCATCAGAGGAAACCATCCGACCGGCACCATAGAGATTATCGATATCCGCTGACTGCAGTGCGCCGAGCGGAATATCAAAGTAGCTGCTGGCGGCGACATCAAGAAACACCCCCATCTGGCTGGCATCCTTGTGGATTTCCGGTTTCCAGCCGCCGCGGGCCACGCTGTCGCTGCGTCTGCGTCGGGAAAGGACGTCGTCGGCCGTAATGGTTTCGCCTCCCACCAGTCTTCTCGTTTCACGGAAACCGATGGAGGGACCGATGACAGCTAATTCACAGTTTTCCATGCCTGGCATATAGGTCCTGAGTGCCTGCACATAGGAGAGAACCTGTTTCCGGGTGCTTTTTTCCATTGCGGTCAGGTCCTGAGTGGTCATTCCCTGCGGGATCACGCTGGGGAGCAGGACAGATACGATATGGGAATTGATTTTCTTCAAAATAACTCCTTTTTCCTTTGCCAGATGAGGGAAGCCGGCCTCTCTGGCCTTTTTTATTGCCCGCTCGACAGCGGCTGAAGACATATCCTGAGAGGTATCGACTCCGCAGAGGCGGAAGGGAAGGGTCGCTGCCTGAACTTTGCCGTCCCTGCCTCCCCAGACAGTCCGTGCGCCTGCCATATGTGCCAGATTGGCATCTCCGGTGGCATCGACAAAAGCGGAAGCTGTGACGGTAAACAGCCCTTCATCATCGACACACAGAATCGATGGGATCGTTCGGCCTGTGGTGTTTGCATCGATCACTCTGGCATGCAGGAAACAGTTGACCTCTTTTTTGTCCAGAAGATTTTCCATGGCACATTTTAGATATTCCGGCTGATAGATGATGTTTTTATTGCCGGTGTCGGAAATGACGATATCAATAGTAGGACCCAGCGCTTCCATTTCTTTTAAAACCATTTCGCCGGCACCTGCGACAACCTGAATGGGATTCTCACCGCAGGAGAAGAATCCACAGAAGGCTCCGATTCCGGAATGTGTCGCTTCGCCTCCGAGATAGGCATTTCGTTCGATCAGAAGGGTACTTGCTCCGGCGCAGCTGGCACCGACAGCCGCGGCAACTCCGGCGGTTCCTCCGCCGCCAACGACGACATCATAGGTATATGTTCGATCCATAAGGTTCTCCAATCTTTGGGAAGAGTAGTTTTGGTATTTCAAGCATAGCGGTTCTTTTGACATTTGTAAATATTGCAATAGGAGAAAAACTTAAGGCTGATAAAAGAAAAGTCAGTGGTTATTCTATATTTAAAGGTTAACTCGCCTTCAGAAAACGATAAAGCGCTTGCACCCGGCGGGTGATTCGGTTAGAATAAAGGATACAGGATGAATACACAGGAACAAAAATTGTGGATTCGTTTGGGAAAATGAGTTCAGGACGGAAAGGAGTTTCACTATGGAAATCAGCGGATATACACAAATGCTTTGCCTGATCGGAAGTCCGGTCGGACATTCCGGTTCACCGGCCATGTATAATTACAGTTTTGACCGGCTGGGGCTGGACTACGCATATCTGGCTTTTGATATTAAAGAGGAGGAGACAGCGGAGGCGATTCGCGCACTGCGTTTGCTGAATGTCAGAGGCTTCAATATTACAATGCCCTGTAAGACAGCGGCGCTGGCCTGCTGTGACAGTCTCTCCAAGGCAGCGGAACTGATCGGCGCGGTAAATACGGTGGTGAATGAAGACGGAAAGCTGATCGGCCATAATACGGATGGCCTGGGCTGGGTGAGAAACTGCCGGGAAAACGGCTTTGAGATTAAAGGAAAGAAAATGACGATCGTGGGTTCCGGCGGAGCGGCTACCGCAATTGAGATTACAGCGGCGCTGGAGGGTTTGAAGGAGATGTCAATTTTTGCCATGAAGGATTCTTTCTTTGCCAATGCGGAGGCTACAGTGGAAAAGATTCGTACTCATGTGCCTGGCTGTCAGGTAAATCTTTACGATCTGGCCGATAAAGACCGGTTTTATCGTGAAATCGCTGACAGCGATATTTTCACCAATGCGACAAGAGTTGGTATGAAGCCGATGGATGATCAGAGCCTGATTGACGATCCGGCAGCATTCCGCAAAGATCTGGTGGTTTCTGATGTTGTCTATAATCCGCGGGAGACAAAGCTTATCTCGGATGCAGCAGCGGCCGGGTGCAAGACGATTCCGGG
>JAJBUA010000103.1 GCA_020860565.1 Clostridiales bacterium | reverse complement strand
CCTGTTTCAAGGCTTTGCGAAGAATCGAGAGGTATTTAGCTGTCAAACTTCCGTGTGTATCATGTTTTGTTGCTGTTTTCTATTACTGTTATTATAATATATGATGCAGAAAAAAGGCAATTCCTATGTGGCAATCTTAATTAAAAAGAAAGGATTACCAGACAGAAGTTTCTGATCGTTGCTTTATCATATAAGATTTTTGTGGGGAATGCAAGCATAAATTGAAAAATAGCACTTGTAATCCGGCAGATAATATATTAAAATATTATCCAATCATATTCGGGAAGGGGGACATGAGGTTCAAAGAGAGCTGTTCTGTTTGAATGGCCGGTTTCCGGTCTGTGAGTATGTGTGATTCCATATCCTGATTTTCCGGGATATGCAGATCTTTCGTCTTATTTTATCTTGCGTTCAGCAAAAAAATCCGGTTTAAACGATGATAAAAGGTTCAGGAATCTCCCTTACTGCCGTAAGCTTGTCGGTTACTGTCATATTTTGTCTGTTCAGGGGGCGGACTCATGTTTGCGGAGAGCCTGAAAAATTTCGAGCAGAAATAGCTGTCTGGATACAGAATAACTGCAAAAGAACCCGTCGTAAAGTCGGGGAACATACAAAAGACGCTGGGAAATGGATCGCTCATGGGAAAAATGGGCGAGGTTCATTTGTGATAAAATCGGCTGTGGAACTGGGAAAATCAGAAAGGAAAATATGTGTCACGGCAGAATGCTCCGGTCATGTTTCCCGGTTCCGATGTATGGGAGGATAGCAGATGATACGACAGACAGAATATTTAACAGAACAGGATAAAACGGTGTTCATAAATGGTATTCGCAAGTATATGGATCGGGGGATCCCCGTTTATATGGACGGGAAAAGAACGGATGAAAAAAGACTGAGAAGACTCTTTGAACCACAGGGAAAATTCTTTTATATGGCGGACTTTGTGATCGAAGAGACGGATCAGGAGAACGCCGGTATGATACGAGAGCGAACGGAGTTTGCGGAATGTACAGGTGATATCTGCAGGGAGACGGCGCGTGATGGAGATGCAAAAGATCTATACCTGAACGGCAGGCCTTCCCGGCGATTCCGTTTAAAAGCGATTCATTTCGATCGGGTTTATCATCAGTAGGGAAAATTGTAAATATACGGCAAGGCTTTGGAAGAATCCTGATTCAGTCAGTCGGGGATCAAGCCGGCGGGAAGAAAGTCATAAAAAATTTAGAAACGCAAGAGGATATCTATGTTATAATGGGCGCAGGGTTGCGCAGGGAGTTTTTCCGGCCGATGCCGGACACACCTACGCTTCGCTACGGTCGTTGCTAAGCGGTCCTGTGTGCCAGCGGCACACGTTAAGGAACGACCGAAACGAAGTGTAGATGCCACTGGCACTCAGCAACCGCGCGGCGAGTATGAGGCAGAAAAGCTGCCTCATACTCGATTGGGGAATAACTTATCATGCAGAGAAAATGACCAGAGGAGTTACGAATGAAGAGGATTCTGATATCGTTTTTTACGGTCGTAATCATGGCCTTTATCATAGTGGGAGCGGCGATCGGCATCCGGCTTTATCAAAAATATGCGCCGACGAAGGAAATGGCAGATTTGGAAGAATGGTTTGGCGTATCGGGGGATGAGATCGCGGTTGTTGTGGATAATGAACTGGCGGAAGGCATAAAAGGCAAACAGATCAATGAAGGAGTATATCTGCCTTTATCCTGGGTGAGCAATACCTTGAATGAGAGATTTTACTGGGCGGAAGATGTTCATGAAATGATCTATGTGCTTCCGGAGACGATCGTTTACGCAGATACCTCAGCGACAGAGGATAACGGCTGTCCGGTTATTGTGGAAGAAGAGGAGGAAGTATGGCTGAATGCGCAGACGGTCCTCAGATACACAGATATTCAGCTGGAGACTTATGTGGATGATGCCGTAAAGCGTATCTTTATTGATACGACGTGGGAACCGTTTCGCGAGGCCGGGTTGAAAAAGAACGGCAAAATCCGTGTGCTCGGCGGTGTCAAAAGTGCGATCCTTACAGAAGTCGCGGAAAATGAGAACGTACAGATCCTTGAGAGCATGGAAAAGTGGACCCGAGTGCGCACTGATTCCGGATACATAGGATATATTCAGAAACGTCTGCTGGGAAGTGAAACGGAGGTGGAACAACACAGCACGTTTGAGGCACCGGTTTATACGAGCCTTTCGCTGGACGTGCCAGTCAGTCTGATCTGGCATCAGGTTACGTCAAAAGAAGCCAACAGCGCGATGAAAACGCTTATGGCGAATACAAAGGGGATCAATGTAATCGCGCCGACATGGTTTATGCTGACTGATAATGAGGGAAATTTTGATTCGCTGGCAGATGCCTCTTATGTTGCGGGCGCGCATGAGATGGGACTGCAGGTCTGGGCGGTGCTGGATAATTTTAACCGGGGTGCTGATGTACAGTCAGAGGTGCTTTTTGCGGATACCGCGGCGCGGGAGAGGCTGATCGGAGCGTTGATTCAGGAAGTGCAGACCTATGGAATCGATGGAATCAATCTGGATATCGAGGGGATCAAACCGGCTGCCGGTGTCCATTATATCCAGTTTATCAGGGAACTTTCCGTAAGCTGCCGGACAAACGGTATTTTTTTGTCGGTAGACAGTTATGTCCCTTCTGCTTATACGTCGTTTTATAACCGTGCGGAGCAGGGAAAAGTGGCGGATTATGTTGTGATCATGGGTTATGACGAGCATTACGCGGGAGGCGAAGCTGGTTCGGTGGCGTCGATTGGATATGAACGACAGGGCATTCTGGATACTCTGGAAGATGTCCCGGCGGAGAAAATCATCAGTGCGATTCCGTTGTATACGCGTGTATGGAAGGTGGATTCGAGCGGGACATCGTCGACAGCGATGGGGCTGGCGTCTGCGCGGAAATGGGTCGATGATAACGGCGTAGAATTATACTGGCAGGAGGAACTCGGCCAGTATTACGGAGAAAAGCGAACCGAAGATGCAGTCTGGTACATCTGGTTAGAGGAAGAACGTTCTCTGACAGAAAAAGTGGCATTAATTAAGGAATATGGTCTTGCCGGAGTGGCGTGCTGGAAACTTGGATTTGACACAGCGGAGATATGGGAGATTATCCGGCTGTAACAAAAAGGGAGGCGGAGTAAATGGCAGGGAGGAATCGTAAATCTGCAGGTAAAAGGCTGCTGGTTCTGGCATTTGCGCTGGTTCTTGGCGCGGCCGGATGCGGAAAAAAGGCGGATTCGGACCTTGTAGAATCCGGACAGGAGAGGGAAACCGATCTTTCGGAGGAAGAAAGCATATCGGAGTTTCCCTCTGAGTGGGAGACTGAGGAACCGGAAACAACGATAGAACCATTTTCGCAGGAGTCTTCGGAGCAGGAGGACGATGAAAACGAAGAAGAAAATGAGGAAGAGGAAGGGGAAACCGGCTGGAACGATGACTGGGAGGGAAGACTGATCCTGGCAACGGACATTCACTATCTGTCGAGAGATCTGACCGACGGCGGGGAAGCCTTCCAGTATATGGTGGAGCATGGAGACGGAAAGGTGGTCACTTATGTAGAAGCGATTACCGATGCGTTTCTTGAAGAGGTGATCCGCAGGCAACCGGACGTATTGATCCTCAGCGGAGATCTTACGCTGGATGGAGAGAAACAGAGTCATGAGGAACTGGCGGAAAAATTATATGAGGTTGAGGACAGCGGCATTCCGGTGCTGATTATCCCGGGCAATCACGATATCAATAATCACCATGCAGCCCGGTTTGAGGGGGACAGCCGTAAACCGGCAGAGTTTACAACGCCGGAGGAATTTCGTGAAATCTACCGCGATTTTGGATATGATGAGGCGATCAGCGAAGACCGTACCTCGCTGAGTTACCTGTATGAATATGATGAGGAGACCTGGTTTCTGATGATTGACAGCTGCCAGTATGCGAAAAAAGCGCTGGTAGGCGGAGCGATCATGCCGGAGACTTATGACTGGATTGAGGCATGCCTGGAGGAAGCCTGGGACGAAGGTATCCATGTGATACCGGTGGCTCATCATAATCTGCTGGATGAAAGTGAGATCTATGTGGATGACTGTACGATCGAGCATGGAGAACAGCTGGTGGACATTCTGGAAGAATGGGATGTCTCCTCCTTTTTAAGCGGCCATCTGCATGTTCAGCACGCAAAGCGGTCGGGCAGCAACCGGGGAGTCTGGGAGATGGTGACCAGCTCACTGGCAACGCCGGCCTGCCAGTACGGCGTGATGGAGTACCGGCATAACGGCGATTTCCATTATTATACAGAAAGTGTAGATGTGGAGCGCTGGGCGAAGGAGCATAAACGGACAGAACAGGATCTGCTGGAGTTTGATACCTTTAAGGAGCCGTTTCTGCGCCGGGTTTTCTATAACCAGTCTTACGACGCGCTGAGTAAAATTGATGTGTTTACCGAGAACCAGCGGGTGAGGATGTCGAATTTTTATTCCAATCTGAATTATTATTATTATCAGGGAAATGCCTGCAAGATTGTGGAGGAAGTGGAAAATGACCCGGATTATGAGCTGTGGCTGGAGGATGGAGCGCTGAGTGTGCTTGGTGATTATGTGATTTATATTATTGAGGATGCGAAGATGGATTATAATATGGTTTTGTGTGAATAGGGTTCTTTTTTTGCCGGGAGACGGATATATTGGAACAGAGTTTTATGTGAATATGGGTGGTCCCGGTGAATGGTCGAAGAACTGAGCTTCTGATGGGGATGCTGTTTCTGGCATGTGTGTATCTGATTGCGGGCCGTGCGGGCCGTCTGGCAGCCAGTCAGAAGACGGCCGCTGCTGCAAGGAGCCGCCAACAGCCGGTTGTCTGTATTGACAGCGGACATGGAGGAAGCGACCCCGGAAAGGTTGGAGTTGATGGGACGCTGGAGAAAGACATTAACCTGCAGATCGCGAAACGGCTGAAGGCGTATCTGGAAGCATCGGGTGTGAAAGTGGTTATGACAAGGGAAAGTGATCTGGGGCTCTACAGTGAAAATGATTCCAGCAAAAAGAGCGCGGATATGAGAAATCGGGTGAATCTGATCAATGAGGCCAGCCCGGATGTGGCGGTCAGTATTCATCAGAACAGCTATCATGAGGAGCCGGTGTCCGGGGGCCAGGTGTTTTATTATAAGGATTCGGAAAACGGGAAACGTCTGGCTCAGATCCTGCAAAAACGGTTTGATTTTGTGCTGGGTGAGAGAAATACCAGACAGGCCAGACCAAATGGAAATTATTATCTGCTGATGCATGTCCGGCATCCAATTGTCATTGTAGAGTGCGGATTTCTGTCTAACGCAGCGGAGTCGAAGGCACTCGAATCTGAGGAGTATCAGAGCAGGCTGGCATGGACGCTGCATATGGGAATTATGGAATATTTAAATACCAGGCAGGAAAATGAAACCTGAAGAAATAAACCGAAAAGAATGATAACGTGTCATGTATCAGGAAGGAACAGAGGATGGAAACAAAATTAGTTCATATTAAAGATCCGGCTTCCGTAAAGGATGAAGAACTGGAGGAAGCCGCCGGAATTTTGCGGGAGGGCGGACTGGTAGCATTCCCGACGGAGACGGTCTATGGTCTGGGAGCGAACGCGCTGGACGAGACGGCTTCAGCGAAGATTTACGCGGCAAAGGGACGCCCGTCGGATAATCCGTTAATTGCCCATATTTCGAGTATCGGAGAACTGGAGCCGCTGACAGAGCAGGTGCCGGATGCCGGACGGCGGCTGGCAGAGATGTTCTGGCCCGGTCCTTTGACCATGATATTTCCCAAGAGCAGTCGGGTCCCTTATACGACGACAGGCGGCCTGGATACGGTAGCGGTGCGTATGCCTTCGGATCCGGTGGCAAACCGGCTGATCGCACTGGCCGGAGTCCCGATTGCGGCGCCGAGCGCGAATACCTCCGGACGGCCGAGTCCGACGCGGGCAGAACACGTCTGGGAGGATATGAATGGGAAAATCGAGATGATTCTTGACGGAGGGCCGGTAGGGATCGGAGTGGAGTCTACGATTGTGGATGTCTCAGGAGAAATGCCGGTATTGCTGCGGCCGGGAGCAGTTACCATGGAAATGCTGACGGAAGTTCTGGGCGAAATGGCTGTGGATCCCGCGATTGAAGGACCGCCCAGAGAAGGACTGCGGCCAAAAGCTCCGGGCATGAAATATCGTCACTATGCACCGCGTGCGGAGATGACGATTGTAGAGGGCGACCCGATGCGGGTGGCACACGAGATCAATCAGCGGGTGCGGGATAACCTGCTGATGGGAAAGCGGACAGGAGTGATCTGTACAGATGAAACACGGGCTCTGTATGAGGCTGGTTTGATCCGGAGCGTGGGCGTCCGGGCAAAGGAAGAGACGATTGCGCATAATCTGTTTGCCGTGCTGAGGGAATTTGACGAGCTGGGGGCAGACGTCATTTTCTCCGAAAGCTTCGCGGGAGATCATCTTGGCCTGGCAATTATGAACCGACTGACAAAAGCAGCCGGATACCGGATCATCCGGGTATAAACAAAAAGGAGGGAATAACATGTCGGAAACCAGAAAACGGGCGGATTATATCTCATGGGACGAGTATTTTATGGGCGTGGCAGATATGGCCGGAAGACGTTCCAAGGATCCCAATACACAGGTGGGCGCCTGTATCGTCAGCAATGATAATAAGATCTTGTCGATGGGCTATAACGGCTTTCCCAGAGGATGTTCGGATGACGAGTTTCCCTGGAGCCGGGAATCGGGTGATGATGACGACCCTTATAGTACCAAATACCTGTATGTCACGCACAGTGAGCTGAACGCGATTTTAAATTACCGGGGCGGGAGCCTGGAGGGAAGTAAGCTGTATGTCACGCTGTTCCCCTGCAATGAATGTGCGAAGGCGATTATCCAGTCCGGGATTAAGACAGTGATCTATCGTGAGGATAAATATCCGGATTCTCCGTCTGTCCGTGCGTCCAAGCGGATGCTGAATGCAGCAGGGGTGCGATATTATCAGTATGAGAAAACCGGGAGAAGTATCCGGATCGACATGTAAAAAAGCGGGGATGATGAAAAAGAGGGCTTGCGGTATCAGGGAAAATGACATAGAATGAGTACCAGGTAACAGAATCTGTTAAAGAGCAAAAGAGGTGAATGCTGTCATGATGAATATGCACAATAACAACAAGACCAGAAAGATTATCTGTGCGGTTGTTGTAATCATTATATGTCTGGCGATGGTCGTGCCGGTCATTTTAGCCGCACTGGTATAACCGGATGAGAAGGATAGAGCGGGAAAATACCGGGAAGATGGTCCCCGGTCAGGATCTGGTTGTGGCCGGTTATGCCGGATTGTCCGGAAGCCTGTATCTGCTGGATGCCTGTGGTGAGGAGCTCTCGCGCCGATTATCTGTCGCGTATCTGGATGAGATGCGCAGACTGGACAATCAGGTTATAGAAAAAGGTGAGGATTATTGGTCTGCGGTTGGGGCAACGGAGTGGGAACCCTGTGGTCTGGGAGGTATTCTGCAATCGATCTGGGATCTGACGGGCGCTTATGGGCTGGGAGTTGAATTTGCACTGCGCAGGATTCCGATTCATCAGGAAACAATAGAGGTTTGCGAGTGCCTTTCCTGCAATCCTTACCGTCTTTACAGCAGGGGCTGCTGGCTCCTGACGGCGGAGAACGGAGGGAGACTTGTCCGGCGTCTGGCGGATGATGGGATCCCGGCGGCTGTGATCGGGCAGATCAATCCCGGGATCGCGAGAGAAGTGATTCAGGATGACGGCAGAGGCTTTCTGGAACGGCCGCATAAAGATGAAATTTTTCAAAGGATTCCTGATTTCTTTAAAAAAGATAAGAGGAGACAACATTATGAGAGAGAAAATTCTGGCAGTAATTGAAAAAAACAGCAGAATCGATATTCACGATCTGGCAATTCTTCTGGGTGAGAGTGAAGTTGCGGTTGCCAATGAGATTGCGGAGATGGAGAAGGAGCGGATTATCTGCGGTTATCATACATTGATTAACTGGGAGAATACCAGTGAGGAAAAGGTAATCGCTTTGATTGAGGTGAAGGTGACGCCTCAGCGGGGCATGGGATTTGATAAAATCGCCGAACGCATCTATCAGTACAGCGAGGTTAATGCGGTATATCTGATGTCGGGTGCATTTGACTTTACTGTGTTTATCGAGGGAAAGACGATGAGAGAGGTCGCGCTCTTTGTGGCAAACAAACTTTCGCCGCTTGAGTCGGTACAGAGTACGGCGACTCATTTTGTACTGAAAAAATACAAGGATCATGGAACGATTCTCTGCGATCAGATCCGGGATGAAAGGATGTTGATTACACCGTGAGAAATCCATTATCTGAGAAGATTACAACGATTGAACCGTCCGGTATCCGCAAATTCTTTGATATCGTGAGCGAGATGAAGGACGCGATCTCTCTGGGTGTGGGCGAACCGGACTTTGATACTCCGTGGCATATCCGGGAAGAGGGAATTTACTCGCTGGAAAAGGGGCGGACTTTTTATACGTCAAATGCAGGTCTGAAAGAGTTAAAGGTCGAAATCAGCCGCTATCTGGAGCGCAGATACGGGATGAATTATCGTTCGGACAAAGAGATCATGGTGACAGTCGGCGGCAGTGAGGCGATCGATATTGCGATGCGTGCGATGCTGGATCCGGGTGATGAGGTTCTGATCCCGCAGCCAAGCTATGTGTCCTATGTGCCGTGTGCGATTCTCGCCGGGGGCGCGCCGGTGCCGATCGAACTGGAGGAAAAGGATCAGTTTCGTCTGACTCCGGAGAAGCTGCTGGAAAAAGTGACGCCAAAGAGCAAGCTGCTGGTGATGCCGTTTCCCAATAACCCGACAGGAGCGATCATGGAGCGGGAGGATCTGGAAAAGATCGCAAAGATCGTCATTGAGAAAGATCTGTTTGTGATCTCGGACGAGATTTACTCGGAGCTGACTTATGGAACCGATCATGTGTCGATCGCGTCGCTGCCGGGGATGCGGGAGAGGACGGTTCTGATCAATGGCTTTTCCAAGGCGTACGCGATGACCGGATGGCGGCTGGGTTATGCCTGCGCGCCGGAAATGATCTTAAGTCAGATGTTGAAGATCCATCAGTTCGCGATTATGTGCGCGCCGACGACAAGCCAGTACGCAGCGGTGAATGCATTGCGTGATGGCGATGCGGATGTCGCCCGGATGAGGGAGTCTTATGATCAGAGACGCCGTTATCTGCTGCACGAGTTAAGGGAGATGGGGCTCGCGTGTTTTGAACCTCAGGGCGCGTTCTATATGTTCCCGAATATCAGTCGTTTTGGGATGACGTCGGATGAGTTTGCGACGCGGCTTCTGAAAGAGGAAAAGGTGGCGATCGTGCCGGGAACAGCCTTTGGTGCGTGCGGCGACGGTTTCCTGCGGGTATCATACGCATATTCGCTGGAGGATCTGAAGCGGGCGCTGGAGCGGATCGGGAGATTTATCTCGCGTCTTGACGGCGGGATTGAGCAATAGATAATAAAAATGAACATTGTATTATTAGAACCGGAGATCCCGTCCAACACCGGTAATATCGGCCGGACCTGTGTGGCGACGGGAACCCGTCTGCATCTGATCGGCCCGCTGGGATTCCGTCTCAGTGAAAAAGAAAGGAAGCGGGCCGGCCTTGATTACTGGGATAAGCTGGATGTGACAGAATATGTGGATTATGAGGATTTTCTGGAGAAAAATCCGGGCATTAAGTGTTATTATGCGACGACAAAGGGACAGCAGCGTTATACAGATGTTGCCTATGATCCGGACTGTTATATCATGTTTGGCAAGGAGAGCGCCGGTATCCCGGAGGAGATTCTGGTTGAGCATCCTCAGGAGTGCGTGCGTATCCCGATGTGGGGAGAGATCCGTTCACTGAATCTCGCGAATTCGGTGGCGGTGATTCTGTATGAAGCGCTGCGGCAGAATGATTTTGAGAACCTGAACTGCCGCGGAGAACTGCATCGCCTGAAATGGCCGGAGAAAAATTTTTAGTAAAAAAAGGAAAAAGTGCTTGCAAAACGAGTTAGAGTATGCTAACATATAGGAGGTTAGCAAAGACTAACTACATGTGAATATTCTATACATTTCAAAGTTGCTCCATCTGACCCGTGGAGACAATGACTCAACTCCTATGAAAAGACCGCCTGCCCCGCAAGCCAGGCGGTTTTTCATGTTCAGGCGTAGTAATCGAGTAAGAGGCGGTTTTTTCGCCTCTTACTCGCTGCGCCGGTTGCTGTGTGCCAGTGGCACACGTTTAGCAACGACCGGAGCGGAGCGTAGACCGGATGCAGCGTCAGCTGAAAAATTTCCATATCCGCCCGTGTGCATAAAACGAGAAAAGCTGCCCTTCCCCACAAAGGCAGCTTCCCCATCACGAACAAAAACCATTACATTATAGAGTTAACCTGGCATCCCCCATGCCAAATCAGGAAGAAAAGAAAACGTTTGCAATCTCTTCGATTCTCAGTGTATCACTCCTTTTTCAAATCGTCAAGTGTTATTTGTGCAAAATCTATTAAAAAGTTTCGATAAGTGACAATAAAATACAAAAAGTGCATACCAGATATTTGCATAAGATTTCCTCCGAATGTGCATACTGACGATGTATGGAAACGAATTCGGAGGAAATGCGATGAAATTTGAAAAATCTCTGACGGAGAATCTGGAACATATCCGACAGACCCTTCAGACGGATAAAAATTTTGATATCGTCTGCCGGGTAATCGATATGGGCGGGCGCAAAGCCGCGCTGATCTTTGTAGACGGATTTACAAAGGATGAGGTGCTGTTAAAGATCATGCAGGCATGGTCGAGTATCAAGGCGGAGGATTTGCCGGAGGATGCGCAGGCATTTTCCAAAAAATATGTGCCGTATGGAGAGATCAGCCTGATCGATCAGGAGGATGACATGGTTGTCCAGCTTCTGACCGGTATGACCTGCCTCTTTGTGGACGGTTATGAACAATGTATCACGATTGACTGCCGCACGTACCCGGCGAGAAGTGTGGACGAGCCGGATAAGGATAAGGTGATGCGGGGTTCGCGGGACGGCTTCGTGGAGACGCTGATCTTTAACACGGCGCTGATCCGGCGCAGGATCCGGGATCCCAGGCTGACCATGGAGATCACAAGCGCCGGAGAGAGTTCTCATACGGATATCGCGATCTGTTATATGGACGGCCGGGTGGATCAGGAACTGCTGGAGCGGGTCAAAAAGCAGATCGCGGATCTGCGAGTGGATGCGCTGACAATGAATCAGGAGAGTCTGGCGGAGGCGATTTATCCGTATAAATGGTACAATCCGTTCCCGAAGTTTAAATTCTCTGAACGACCGGATACCGCAGCGGCCTGTATTCTGGAGGGAAATATCGTCATACTGGTAGATAACTCGCCGGCGGCGATGATCCTGCCATCCTCAGTGTTTGATATCATCGAGGAAGCGGATGATTATTACTTCCCGCCGATCACGGGAACCTATCTGCGGCTGTCCCGGATGGCGGCGGCCGTCCTGTGTCTGCTGCTTACGCCAACCTGGCTGCTGATGATGATGCACCCGGACAGTCTGCCGCCCTGGCTACAGTTTATCCGTCTGGCGGATACCAGCTATGTGCCGCTCCTGGTACAGCTGCTGATCCTCGAATTTGCCATCGACGGCCTGCGGCTCGCCGCGGTCAATACTCCGAATATGCTCTCCACGCCCTTCAGCGTGATTGCCGGTATCGTACTGGGAGAATATTCTGTGAAATCCGGATGGTTTA
Organism: Clostridiales bacterium; assembly: GCA_020860565.1. Lineage (GTDB taxonomy): Bacteria > Bacillota > Clostridia > Lachnospirales > Lachnospiraceae > Brotaphodocola. The sequence continues at coordinate 15,968 of JAJBUA010000103.1, read as the reverse complement.
ACCCGGAAACGATGTTATATATGGCATTTGTCACGATTGCGAATTACAGCCAGTCGAGTTTTGAACTGGGCTACGCGCTGAAATTTATGCGGGTCGTCCTGCTGCTTTTCACCGGCTGGCTGGATGTCTGGGGGTATGTGATTGGCCTGATTCTCTCGGTCTGTGCGATTGTTTTTAATAAGACGATCGCAGGGAAGAGTTATATCTATCCGCTGATACCATTTCGTCTGAGTGAGCTTAAGAAACGGTTCCTACGGGAGCGGCTGCCGGTAAAGAAGGATTGACGAAAGGCAGTGGATCGATGTAAACTGGTTGAAAACGATACGAAAGGACCGAAAATCATGACAATACCCAAAGACCCGGTGATGCTGTTGAGCTTTATCAATACACAGCTGAGAGATTTTTATCCGGATTTAGAAGAACTTTGCGCTTCGCTTTCGCTTGAGCAAGGTGAACTGAAAGAGAAGCTGGCGCTGATTGATTATCATTATGATAAGGGAAAAAATCAGTTTGTTTGAAATTCGCAGGAGATAAAATTCCAGAAGCGCCAGATTTTGATTATAAGCGATGGTATAGCATCGCGATTTCTGCGCATACTATCCTCATGAACAAATTAAAGACGCTGGAAATGAATTTTTTAAAATGCGGAGTAACCGGCTGGTGTCTGGAGGTATTATTTACCTCCCTGGAATCCATCATGGCGCATGACTGGCGGCTGATGGGGAAGACATCGCTGCTGATGTTTCCGATCTATGGCTGCGGCGTGCTGTTGTCGCCGATTGCGAGAGCGACTGACTGGTGGATCGGAGGCGGAGCAGTACGGCCGCTGGATCGCTTACTCCGGCATGGAATGCTGTATGTGGTGCTGATATTTACGATGGAGTATGCGTCAGGCGCGTGGCTGCGGGCGCGGGGGATGTGCCCCTGGGATTATACCGGGAGGCAGTTAAATATCAACGGATTGATCCGGCTGGATTTTGCACCGCTCTGGTTTGGAACGGGACTGCTGTTTGAGCAAATTACAAAAAAGAAGGGCAGATAGACTTGTTTTTGCCCTTCTTTTTTCGTATACTAAAAGATAATGAAAATACAGGATTTTATAATGTATAAATAAACATAAACGGGGAGATAACATCATGTTGCATTTGATCTTAGTGGGGGGAGCGCTGCTCAGCTTTCTGGTTTACAGTTATCCCTGCATTAAAAAGCAGCAGAAACTTGCGCTTACCGATCCGGAGAGGCAGAGTGAGGAAAGTCTCAGGGTGATTCAGAAAATACTGAGACGGCTTTTCCGGCTGAGCGGTTCCGAGCTGACTGTCATCGGAAAGGAAAATATTCCGGACGGGGCGGTTTTATATGTGGGGAATCATCGAAGCTATTTTGATATTGTAACGCTGTATCCGCTGTTTCCCAGGCCGACCGGTTTTGTCGCGAAGAAGGAGATGTCGACGTGGGCTACGCTGGCGGACTGGATGCGGCTGGGGAATTGCGTTTTTATGAACCGCAAAGATCTGAAAGAAGGTTTAAAGGCAATTCTGGAATCTGTGGAAAAGATTAAGGCGGGGATTTCGTTGGTCATCTTTCCGGAAGGGACACGCAATACCAGCGAGGATATCCGGGAGCTGATGCCTTTTCATGAAGGAAGCATGAAAATCGCGGCGAAGTCAGGCTGTCCGGTCATTCCGGTGGCGATTACCGGCACGAGAGATATTTTTGAAAGACAGTTCCCGTGCATCCGGCCGTCAAAGGTGACGGTAGAATTCGGCAAGCCGATCTATATCAAAGAACTGCCGCCGGAGGATCGGAAATATCCGGGGGCATATGTGCGCGGAAAGATTATTGAGATGTTAAATGAGGAACAGATTCGGAGGGGATAAGGCTGTGGACTTACAGGAATGCAGAAAAGAACTGGATCAGATTGACCAGCAGATTGTTGCGTTATTCGAACAACGGATGAAAGTTTGCGGCGCAGTAGCGGAATATAAGATTTCTGTGGGAAAAGAGGTCTATGACGCAGACCGTGAGCAGCAGAAGCTGGAGACTGTCGGGGCGCTGGCTCATGGTGATTATAATCAGACTGCAGTGCAGGAGCTTTTTTCACAGATGATGACGATCAGCCGGCGTTATCAGTACGAGATGCTGGCAGAGAGCGGGCAGTCGGATGAACTGGGATTTGAGATGGTTGATACGCTGGAGAAGCAGGGGGTGCGCGTGGTGTATCAGGGCGTGGAAGGCGCTTACGGACATCAGGCTGCGCTGAAGTTTTTTGGCGGGGACGCCGATACGTACCATGTCCCGGCGTTTGAAGACGCGATGGTGGAAGTAGAGGAAGGAAGAGCGGATTATGCGGTGCTCCCGATTGAGAATTCTTCCGCAGGCGCGGTAAATGACAATTATGACCGGCTGGTCAAGTACCATAATCTGATCGTCGGAGAAGTGTTTTTGCCGGTGACGCACGCACTGCTTGCAGGGGCGGACGCGAAGCTTGCGGATATCCGCACAGTTTATTCTCATCCGCAGGCACTTGCCCAGTGTTCGCAGTATCTGAATGAACAGGGTTGGCATCAGGTCAGCTTTCCGAACACAGCGGTGGCGGCAAAGAAGGTCGTTGAGGACGGAGACCGGACACAGGCGGCCGTTGCCAGCGAGATCGCAGGAAAGCTCTACGGACTCAGGGTTCTGAAGCCGGCAATCCAGAATAATAAAAATAATACGACCCGTTTTCTGGTGCTTTCGCGAAAAAAGATTTATTGCAGAGAGGCATCGAAAATCAGTATCAGCTTTGAACTCCCTGACAAATGCGGCACGCTCTATAATGTGCTGGGAAACTTTGTATATAATCATGTTAACATGTTCATGATTGAGTCACGTCCGATTCAGGGACGGAACTGGGAATATCGTTTCTTTGTTGATATTGAAGGAAATCTTGAGGATATCGCGATTAAAAATGCGCTCAAGAGCGTTGAGAAGGAATCACAGAATCTGAGGATTCTTGGAAATTATTAGATTACAGGATATTTTGCAGGATATCAGATCGTTTTATTATTGTTAATCGGGGACAGGAAAAAGATTTCAGAGAAGGAAATCGAGAACAATCAGGAGCAGAAAAATGACACGGACATTTGCGGCAATTAATGTGGATCCTTATCAGATGGATCTCGGCATCTATGAGATGTCCGAGCGGATCGGCATGCGGTCGGTGGATTATGTGCAGCATGTGATGGGATCAGGAATAGAGAGTTATGCAAACGGGAAGATCAGCTATCATCAGGTAGAAGAGATGTGCGAGGTGCTGACAGATTTTACCCGTATTATGAAGGGATATCAGGTGGCTGCGTACCGGGCATATGCGGCAAATTCGGTGCGCGATGCGCTTAACAGCCGGATCGTACTGGATCAGATCCGGGTGAGAACGGGGATTGATGTCCGGGTGATCAGCAATGCGGAACTCCGGTTTATTAATTACAAGGCGATCGCGGTCAGGGATGTTGAATTTCAGAAGTCGATCCAGAGAGGAACCGCAGTTGTGACGGTTGGTTTTGGCAGTACTCATTTTTCGGTTTTCGATAAAGATTCCCTGATCTCGTCGCAGAATCTGTCTCTCGGTGTGATGCAGCTTTATGATATGGCGGTCAGCGCCAATGTTACGACGGAGCAGGAGAAGGATCTGATCTGCGAGATGATCGATAATGAACTGGTTTCTTTCCGTAAAATCTACCTGAAGGATCGGGAGATCAAGACGCTCATCGCGACGGGCAGACCGATCATGAATATCTATTTTAAGCTTCGCGGCAAGGAAATGAAAAGAGGATATCTCTCCGCGGCGGAGTTCAAACGTTTCTTTGAAATCATCCGGCAGATGTCGATCGAGCAGCTTGAGGATTATTTCGAATTGAATACGCAGACGGCGACACAGCTTTTTCCGACAGCGGCAGTTTTTGAACGGGTAATGGAACTCACAGGGGCTGAGACGATGTGGATCCCCGGAATACGGATCACGGACGGCATGGCGGCAAAACATGCCGAAGAGAGAAAGTTTATCCGTTTTAATCATAATTTTGAGAATGATATCATTGCGATCAGCCGTAATATGGCAAAACGCTATAAATGTTATATGCCGCATATTCAGGCGGTAGAGCAGCTGGCACTCAAAATCTTTGATGCACTGAAGAAATATCATGGACTAAAGGCCAGAGAGCAGCTTCTGCTGCTGATTTCTGCGGATCTTCATGACTGCGGTAATTTTATCACGATGTACGATGCTTCCGACTGCGCATACAGTATCGTTATGGAGTCGGAGATCGTCGGACTGTCGCATATGGAGCAGGAGATCGTGGCGAACGTTGTGCGTTATCACGGACAGGAGTTTGGCTATGATGACATGGGGATTGAAGAACGGACGGACTGGGGCGGACGTCTGTCGACACCGGATAATCTGAGTATGACGGTGGCAAAGCTGACTGCGATGCTGCGGCTGGCGATTGCACTGGACAGCGGACAGAAAAATAAACTGGAGGACTGCCGGTTGTCTGTAAAGGGAGATGAACTGGTGATAACGACAGGATGCAGGAGTGATGTTACACTGGAAAAATTATCCGTTGAACAGTGTGAGGATTTCTTCCGGGAAATTTTCGGCATTTGTCCGGTATTGAAGCAGAAAAAGAAGGTGTAGATATGGCAGAAAAAGTAACGAAAAAAATCGTGGAGACAGAGGAAAAGAATCCTTATGAGGACCCGAAAAATTATATCAACCGGGAACTGAGCTGGCTGGAGTTTGATTATCGGATCCTGAATGAAGCCAGGGATAAAAATGTTCCGCTTTTTGAACGGCTGAAGTTCCTGAGTATCACGGCGTCGAATCTGGATGAGTTTTTTATGGTTCGTGTGGCAACATTAAAAAGCCAGGCCCGCGATAAGAATAAACGGGTAGATATTGCCGGAATGAGACCGCAGGAACAGCTGGATCAGATTGGCAGAAAGGCCCATGATCTGGTGGAACGCCAGTATACGACCTATAATCGTTCGATTCTGCCGGCATTAAAGCAGGAAGGGCTGAGGATTATCAGCGCTTATACGGAATTGACAGAGCGGGAAGCGAAATATGTGGATAAATATTTTCATGAATTTGTCTATCCGGTGCTGACGCCAATGGCGGTTGACTCTTCGCGGCCGTTTCCGCTGGTGCGCAACAAGTCGCTGAATATCGCGGCGCTTCTGCAGAAAAAGACCGGGGATGAAGAACTGGAATTTGCGACGGTACAGGTGCCGACAGTGCTTCCGCGTTTTGTAGAACTCCCGGAAGATGTCAGTGAAACACGCAGCGTGATTCTGTTGGAGGAAATTATCGAGCGGAACATGCATGAGCTTTTTCTGAATTATAATATCATCACGGCACATCCGTACCGGATCATGAGAGACGCGGATTTTGCATTGGATGAGGAAGATGTGGACGACCTGCTGGAAGAGATCGAGAAACAACTGAAGACGCGGCAGAGAGGCGATGTGATCCGGCTGGAAGTGGAAGAGCGTGCCGATAAACGTCTGCTTGAGATATTAAAAGAAGAGATGGAGGTTGAAAACGACGCGGTTTATGAGATCAGCGGGCCTTTGGATCTGACATTTCTGATGAAGATGTACAGTCTGGAGGGCTTTGATGATCTGAAAGAGGAACCGTATACACCTCAGCCGATCCCGGCACTGATGAATGATGACGATATTTTTACAAATATCCGTAAGGGAGATATCCTGCTGCATCATCCGTATCAGACCTTTGATCCTGTGGTTGATTTTGTACGGACGGCGTCCACGGATCCGGATGTTCTCGCGATCAAGCAGACGCTGTACCGGGTGAGCGGACACTCGCCGATCATCGCGGCGCTGGCGGAAGCGGCGGAAAACGGCAAGCAGGTATCCGTGCTGGTGGAGCTGAAAGCGCGGTTTGATGAGGAGAATAATATCAACTGGGCAAAGAAGCTGGAAAAAGCAGGATGTCATGTGATCTATGGACTGGTTGGATTAAAGACACACTGTAAGATTACCCTGGTCGTTCGCCGCGAGGAAGACGGTCTGCGGCGGTATGTGCATCTGGGGACCGGTAATTATAATGATTCGACTGCCAAGCTTTATACAGACTGCGGGATTTTAACATGCGCGCCGAAATTCGGCGAGGATGCGACTGCGGTATTTAACATGCTGTCCGGTTACTCGGAACCGCCGGTATGGAATAAACTGGTGCTGGCTCCGCTGTGGCTGCGCGGCCGGGTGATCCGGCTGATTCGCCGTGAGACAGAGAATGCGCGCCAGGGAAAACCGGCGCATATCATGGCAAAGATGAATTCCCTTTGCGATAAGGAGGTTATCGCCCATCTTTATGAGGCTTCCTGCGCAGGAGTAAAGATCGAACTGGTCGTTCGCGGCATCTGTTCGCTGCGGGCCGGGGTACCGGGGCTGAGTGAGAATATCAGTGTACACTCGATTGTCGGTAATTTTCTGGAGCATGCGCGGATTCTCTATGTGGAGAACGGGGGAAGCCCACAGGTCTATATGGGCAGTGCAGACTGGATGCCGCGCAATCTGGACAATCGTGTAGAGATTATGTTCCCGGTGGAGGATCCGGAGTTAAAGGCGCAGGTGCTTCATATTCTTCAGGTGCAGCTTGAGGATAACACCAAGGCGCATATCCTGCAGCCGGACGGAACTTATGCGAAGATCGACCGGCGTGGAAGAAAAGTGCTGATTACGGCACAAGCGCAGTTTTGCAGAGAGGCAGCTGAGATGGCCAGAGAAGCTGCAATGGAATCGATCAGGGATCGCGATAAACGGGTTTTTGTGCCGATCGGTTCAGAGGATTAGATACTTCAGGTGGTTTCGTTTATCGATCAGGAAGAGCGTGATACCCAGGGAGGACATGTATGGCACAGACGACAGAAGAATGCCTGGATTTTTTAAAAGAGGCAAAAGAGGTTTTGGAGGACATACAGACGCTGAAGGCAGATGAAGTCAGCAAGGCGGAGAAGGAACAGCAGCTTGAGCGGTCTTATGAAGCCGAAAAAAAGCGCAAAAATGATACGCTTCAGCAGACGATTAAAAAGCGCAGAGATGAGATACGGACCAGCTATGACAAGGAGCTTGCCAAAGCGCAGGAGCAGTTAAAAAAGACCAGGGCCAAACGGGAAAAAGCCCGCAGCCAGGGGGTCAAAGAGCGTATTGCGGATGAAACCGAAAGCTACCACAGCGATATCCTGTCGGTGCGCACACAGATTAAGAACTGCACCCATCAGAAGCATCTGCCGCTGATTTGCCGCTCGCAGATGTACTACAGTCTGTATTTTCCACGGCATTTCAAGGAGATTCTCACGTTTTTGCTGTTCGTACTGATTTTCTTTGCCGCGCTTCCGTGCGGGATCTATCTGCTGATTCCGGAACGCCGGCCGCTCTGGCTGGCTGTCATCTATGTGGCAGATCTGCTGATCGTGGGCGGGATTTATATTTTTATCGGGAATCATACGAAGCTTCTGTATATGGAGGCACTGCGGGAGTGCAGAGGATATTTTGATCAGATTCATGAGCTGAAAAAAAATATCCGCCGGACGACCAGAACCATTCGCCGTGATCGTAATGAGGAGCATTATAATCTGGGAAAATTTGACGATGAGATATCGCGCCTCCAGAAAGAACTGGATGATGTGGCGGCCGGCAAGAAGGATGCGCTCAATACGTATGAGAATGTAACAAAAAATATCCTCACAGACGAGATCGAGAGCAGTTTTCAGGCGCGGCTGGAGGAACTTGAGCAGGAACACGCGCAGGCAGAGATCGATCTGCAGGTAGTCCGTGAGGAACTGAAAAAGAAACGGCTTGACGCCGCGGAAAATTACAGCTCGCATCTGGGAAAGGAATTTATGGATCCCGCGAAAGTTGCCAGGCTGTGTCTGATTGTCCAGGAGGGGCACGCCTCGAGTGTCACAGAGGCGATTGAGTGGTATAAGGAGAACGAGTAGCGGTCAAAAGCTGCTGCTCGTTTTGTATGCGCAGGGCCGGGTAAGGAATTTTGCGGCTTATGCCGCCCCGGCCCGCGCGGCGAGTATGAGGCGAAAATCCGCCTCCTACTCGATCGTACGAGCGGATATGGAAGTTTTGCAGCTGACGCTGCATCCGCCCGGCGCGGCGAGCAGGAGACGAGACGGCAAGCCGTCTCCTGCACGATCGTAAGGGCCGGGTAAGAAATTTAGAGAAAAGAAGTGAAGGAAATGAAGAAAAAAGAAGTGAAGGAAATGAAGAAAAAAGAAACTCGTTCCCGTGATGAACGGCTGCTGAATGACCCAATAGAAAAAGTGATTCCCCAGATGGCGGTGCCGACGATCATATCGATGCTGATTACATCGATTTATAATATGGCGGATACTTTTTTTGTGAGCCAGATCGGGACTTCGGCGTCGGGGGCTGTGGGAATTGTTTTTTCCGCAATGTCAATGATCCAGGCATGTTCCTTTATGATTGGCATGGGAGCGGGAAACAACATATCGAGAATTCTGGGAAGCGGACATCATGAGCTGGCAAAGCGTTTCGCGTCGACGGCCTGGTTTACAGGCTTCGCATTTGGCTGTGTGATTGCAGTGCTGGGGCAGACACATATGAAGATGCTGGTTATGCTGTTGGGCTCGACGGAGACGATCGCGCCTTACGCGATGGACTATGCCCGCTACATATTTTTAGCCGCACCTTTTATGATGTGTTCACTTATTATGAATAATATGCTGCGTTATCAGGGACTTGCGGTTTACGCGATGGTGGGGATTACGATTGGTGGAGTGCTGAATATGGTGCTGGATCCGATCTTTATTTTTGGCCTGGGAATGGGGACCGCCGGTGCGGGACTTGCGACAGGGTTGTCACAGGTGATCAGCTTCTGCATCCTGCTTTACATGTGCAATTCGCGCAGGGACGCGATCCGGATCAGTATCCGTAATTTCCGGCCGTCATTTAAAATTTACGGGGATATTCTGTACTGTGGGATCCCTTCTCTGGCGAGGCAGGGTGTGGCCAGCGTCTCGACGGTGGTCCTGAATACAATTGCGGGCCAGTATGGCGATGCCGCGATCGCGGCAATGTCGATTGTTTCCCGATACACCATGTTTATTAACTCGGTTATCGTTGGTTTTGGCCAGGGATTTCAGCCGGTGTGCGGCTTTAGCTTTGGCGCAAAAAAATATGCCCGTGTCAAACGTGCATTCTGGTTCTGTGTGAAGGTGGCAACAGGGACATTGCTTGTGCTCTGTCTGATCTCACAGCTGCTTTCCGGCAATATCGTACAGGTATTCCGGCGGGATGATGCGGAGGTTATCGCAATCGGGACTTTTGCCCTGCGCGCGCAGCTGTGCACGATGCCTCTCTGGGGATATTATACGATGAGCAATATGCTTTCCCAGTCGATCGGATATGGGATCCGCGCTACGATCATCTCCTGTGCCAGACAGGGGCTTTTCCTGGTGCCGGTGCTTCTGGTGCTGCCGGGACTTTTCGGGCTGCGGGGACTGCAGCTGTCGCAGCCGACGGCAGATGTGCTGTCCTTTGTTCTGGCGGTTGTATTAGTGTCGAATATTCTGAAAGAACTGGATCGGATGCCGGAAACAGATGAATGACAGTCAGGGGTGAGTAAAAGTATGGAACATTATCGCGAGTCCGCGAAGAAACATCTCCGGTATTTTATACTGGGGCCTTTCTTTATGGTGCTTGAGGCCTGCGGAGAGTTTATCCTGCCGTATCTGAATGCCAACATTATTAACCGGGGCGCGGCGACAGGGGATATTGGTTATATTTTAAGAAATGGATGTTACATGGCGGTGATTGCGGTCGTCATGCTGGCGGCCGGCGTACTGGGCGGATATTTTGCGATCAACGGTGCTTCCCGGCTGGCGGCGGATGTCCGGATGAAGGTCTATGCCCGGATCCAGAAGTTTTCGTTTGCAAATATTGATGACTTCTCAACGGGTTCGCTGATCACCAGAGTAACGAATGATATTACACAGATTCAGAATTTTGTGCAGAGCCTGCTGAGAGGATGTTTTCGCAGCCCGATCATGATGATCGGGGCAATTGTCATGTCTTTTTATCTGAATTCACAGCTGGCAGTGGTGATCTGCATTGTGATTCCCATTCTGGCATTTTCCATTTATGCTGTCATTATTAAGGCCATGCCGCGGTATACGGCCATGCAGCAGCAATTGGATGATATGAATAATGAGATTAACGAGACGATTACCAATGAGCGGGTGATCAAGTCCTTTGTGCGGGAGGAATATGAGAAAGAGAAGTTTGCGGGGGTCAATGAGCGGTTACGTGTCAAGAGTATCCGTGCGCTGGCGCTGATGATCCTGCTGCAGCCGATGTCCACGCTGGCGATCAATGTTACGACGCTGGCGGTCGTATGGATCGCGGGCCGTCAGATCATCATTGGCGGGATGGAGATCGGCACGTTGACGGCGTTTATCACCTATCTGTCGCAGATTTTGAATGCGCTGAATTTCCTGGCGAATATTTTCCTGCAGGGGACTCGCGCCGCTGCTTCTGACCGGCGGATTCAGGAGGTTCTGACGGCGAAAATTGACCTGACGGATGACGATCTGGAAGGGCAGGGTCAGGAACTGAACAACGGGAAGGTCGAGCTTCGTCATGTATCCTTCCGGTATTTTAAAAACAATCCGGAGAAGGTACTGGACGATGTCAGCTTTACGATTGATGACGGCGAATTTGTCGGTCTCGTGGGTTCGACCGGAAGCGGCAAGAGTACGCTGATCTCGCTGATCCCGCGGCTGTATGACGCAGACGAGGGGACTGTGCTGGTCGGCGGACATGATGTGCGTGAATACACATTGTATGATCTGAGAGAAAAGGTGTCAGTGGTCCTGCAAAAAAATACGCTTTTTTCCGGAACGATCGCGGAAAATCTGCAATGGGGCAGGGAAGACGCAACACGGGAGGAAATGGAATGGGCCTGCAGGATCGCCCATGCGAAGGAATTTATCGATGGGTTCCGTGATGGGTATGAGACTGAACTGGAACATGGCGGAATCAATCTCTCCGTCGGTCAGCGGCAGCGGCTGTGTATAGCGAGGGCGCTTTTAAAGCGGCCAAAAATCCTGATTCTGGATGATTCGACTAGCGCCGTGGATACGGCGACAGACGCGGGGATCCGGCAGGCCTTCCACAGAGAGCTGACGGGGGTGACAAAGATTGTGATCGCTCAGAGAATCAGTTCTGTCATCGATGCGGATAAGATTATTGTGATGGAAGGCGGACGGATATCCGACATCGGGCGTCATGAGGAACTGATCCGGCGCTGTGTCCCGTATCAGGAGATTTATTACTCCCAGAAGGACAGGGAGGGAGAAGAATGAGCAGGACAGTCAGAAATGCGGCAGATGATCGCATGAGGGATCAGGCTCGTTATGAACGGCTGGAGAAAAAGTATGCCGGTGTGAGGAGCGCAGTCCCGCAGCAGGTAAAGCAGATACAGGTAAGGAACCGTTCTTCTGCGATGAAGAGCCATGAGAAGCCGAAAAACGCAGCGCAGGTGATGGTTCGTCTGCTTCGCTATCTGGGAAAGGAGCAGGCTCTGGTAGGTGCGGCTTTGCTGGCAGTCGTGCTTAATACGGTCGCTACTCTTGCCGGGTCGTATCTGTTAAGACCGATTATCAACCAGTTTATCTATGAGGCTGCAGACGCGGATCTGGCAACGGCGCTGGTCAGAGGACTGGCAGGCGCATTGGCAGTGCTGGCGGTTGTGTACGCGGTTGCAGTGGTGACACAGTGGTTCCAGCAGTGGGTCATGCTGGATGTGTCCCAGCGTTCGCTGCAACGGATGAGAGAAGAATTATTCGGCAAACTGCAGTCGCTGCCCATGAGCTATTTTGATAACCATTCGACCGGAGATGTTATGAGCCGCTTTACGAATGATGTAGATGCGATTGGCGAGATGCTGAACACGATGATTATCCGGTTGATTTCCGGAATCATTACGTTTGTGGGGACGCTGATTCTGATGTTGTATACAAATCTGATTCTGGGTATGATCACGGTTCTGCTGACGCCGGTTCTGATCCTGATCAGCCGCGCGTTGATTAAGAGCGGACAGGCGGCGTATTCGGAGCAGCAGCGTAAGCTGGGCTTGTTGAATGGTTTTGCGCAGGAATCGATCACCGGGGAAAAGGTTGTTAAAGTATTTAATCATGAGGCGGTCGCGGCGGATGAATTTTCTTATCTGAATGATTCGCTGAAGGATGCGCAGATTCGCGCACAGTTCCGGGCTGGTATCATGGGACCGATCACCCACCAGCTGTGCAATGTCGCCTATGGTGTGGTAGCCTGTGTGGGCGCGATTCTGGTTGTGAAGAGAGGGTTTGATATCGGTGGTCTGACGGTTTCGGTTAATTATACCCGGCAGTTTACCCGGCCGATTACGGAGATCTCCACACAGATGAATAATGTCTTTTCGGCGCTTGCAGGTGCGGAACGGGTCTTTGAAGTGCTGGATCTGCGGCCGGAGGGAGAGGACGATCAGCCGGTCGAGATGGCGGAGATCCGGGGGCATGTTGTGATCGATCATGTGAATTTCGGATATGTGCCGGAGGTGCCGGTGCTGCGGGATATCTCGCTTTATGCGAAACCGGGACAAAAGATCGCGTTTGTCGGCTCGACCGGCGCGGGAAAGACGACGGTGACCAATCTGCTGTCGAGATTTTATGATATCCGGGAAGGCAGCATTACGATCGATGGTGTGCCGATCGAACAGATCGACCGGAGTTTTCTGCGCAGTCATGTGGCAATGGTTTTACAGGATACACATCTTTTTACAGGAACTGTGCGGGAGAATATTCGCTATGGCAGACTGGACGCGACGAACGAAGAGGTTGAGGAAGCGGCAAAGATTGCGTCGGCGCATTCTTTTATCATTCATCTGGAAAATGGTTATGATACACTGCTGGAGCATGACGGAGCAAATCTGTCGCAGGGGCAGAGGCAGCTCTTAAACATCGCGCGTGCCGCGCTCTCCCGGGCGCCGATCCTGATCCTTGACGAAGCGACAAGCTCTGTCGATACAAGGACAGAGCGCCATATCGAGACGGGAATGGACGCGATTATGAAAAACCGCACAACATTTGTTATTGCCCATCGGCTCTCGACTGTGCGCAAATCAGACGCGATTATGGTGCTGGAGAAAGGACGGATCATCGAGAGAGGGACGCACGAGCAGTTGTTGGCGATGAATGGAAGATATGCGGATCTGTATCATGAGATTGTGGAGTTGGAGTAAGGAAAGAGAGTATAATTCCGCTGGATAATTATTTGAGCAGTATGAGACTGTGTTATGGAAAATGTCGCGTGTGAACTGCAGGCGACATTTTCCATTTTATATATTCAGCAGTAATATTGAATGTTTTTAAAATAGGAAAACCATTTTTGTTCAATCACAGTATGTCGGGCTTCAATGATGTCCATAATATCTCTGAGTTTTCTATTCGGAATTTTCGAGTTGTTGTGAGATAAAAGACATTTTCCTGAGCGGGTAATCCATATTTTGGTTGCGTTTTCCGAGGGAAATCCTTCTGATACATGAACATGAACGGGTTCAAGCGGGTCATTTTCATTTGACCAGAAATATACCAGATAAGGACCTATTTTAAAAATTTGCGGCATTATCAAAGCCTCCTTCTCTGGCGAGTCGGATTATAATATGCGCTACAGATTCCAGGTACTCCTGAAAGTTCTGAATCTCGTTCGGCGAAAATCCTTCAATGTTTTTCCAGTGATAAGAAGGAAGATAGCATTCTGCAGAGCAGAATCCTCCATATATTGGCTTTTCAAAATAAACTTTTACGGTTTCAATTCCATTATCATCATAGGTTTCAGAGTGGACAACTTCGGTTTTATCTTCCAGTGTCATAAACGGATACATCATAATATTGCCTCCTATAATATTTTTAAATAGTTTATCAGATTAATAGTTGTGTATAGATATTATATAAATTAATTATGTTTATAAGCTTATCATATCGATGGCGGCGATTCAAGCAGAAAGAAGGATTGACAATATTTCGGGTTTTGATAAAATCCATCGGTGAATAAATTTCTCCCTTTTACAAATACTACATTTACAGTTGGCAGTAAGGAACTTATGTTAAGTATGAAACAAAATGGAGGAATCTAGTTTATGAAAGCTACGGGAATTGTGAGAAGAATCGATGATCTGGGAAGAATCGTGATTCCAAAAGAAATACGAAGGACGCTGCGGCTGCGGGAAGGGACACCTTTAGAGATATTTACGGATCGGGAAGGTGAGATTATCCTGAAAAAATATTCACCGATGGTGGAACTGGCGTCTTTTGCGGTACAGTATGTGGATGCTCTGGCACAGGCAAGCGGGTTGATGGCGTGTATTACGGACCGGGATCAGGTCATTGCCGTAGCGGGCGGACCGAAGAAGGATCTGATTCAGAAAAATATCAGTCATGCGTTGGAACATCTGATCCATGAGAGGGAAACCGTAGTTGCACAGCATGAGGATAAACAGTTTGTCTCCATCACAGAAGATGAGATTGAGGGCGTTACCGCGGAGGCGGTCGCGCCGATTATCTCGGAAGGCGACGCGATTGGAGCGGTGGCGTTACTCAGCAGAGAATCGCGGGCGAAGCTGGGGGATACGGAGATGAAGCTGATCGCGACCGCGACCGGGTTTTTGGGGCGGCAGATGGAAGGGTAAGAGAGCAGTTATTCAGGCAAATAAAAAGAAGTTACAGGAGACCGTATGAAAACGGAAAACTCCAGTCAATGTTGCAAAAAGCAGCTTGACTGGAGTTTTAGCTTTATCTTTGTGTTTATGATACTTGATTCGGCAAAGAAGTTAGAAAATCATTTAAAAGGTCAATGAAATTTTTTTCTGCCTCTGTAAAGAAATGATGAGTGTGTCTGACCCAAACGGTATTCAGTCGAAATTCTACATCTTTGATTGGCACATAGACAGGCTCCGTTTCACTATAATAATTAAAGCGCGAAGCATCGCAGCCAATATAATAACCCTCCGTGTTATTGACCATTTGGCGCATGGTTCCGCGATCACGAACTACGATCCTTTTTTTATAGATGGATTTGCTGAAATGAGAAATATCGGAGCAGTAGTTGATGTGGGTGATATCTTCATCAACATAAACAATGTGCGGGTAATCTTCCAGCATGGAGATGGTGACAAAAGGTTCGTTCGCAAGCGGATGTTCTTTGCGAATCTGAATGGCGATAGGACTGGACTCTAATAAATGCCACTGTAGTTCCATGAGATTTAATCGGTTAAAAAAAGCTTCTTCCTGATCACTGGTATAATGAAGTACACCAATATGACATGTATGGTTTGCGACCATGCGAATAATCTGATCTGTGGTGTCCTCCAGAAGAGCCAGATTGAGATATTCGGAATCCTGACAGTATGTCTTATAATATTTCATAAAAGCATTGGTAACAGCAGTATATCTTTGACTGGCTACCAATAAGGTATTTTGTACGATTTGGTTACGTTCGTAATAACGATTTTCCAGTTGTTCCATATCCATAAGAAGACGGCGTGCTTGTCGGATAAATTCGAGCCCGGCGGTGGTTGCAACAGCACCTTTACTGGTTCGTTGAAAGAGTGTAATTCCAATTTCATTTTCCAATTCCTTGATAGCGCGACTGATGGTAGAATGGGAAACATACAGTTGTTGCCCGGCTCTGCTGATAGACCCAGTTTGTTCAACCGCAGAAATATAGCGAAGTGTCTGAAGATTGATATTACTCACGGGATCCTCCTGTTTCGAATCAATAAATGGTTAATATTTCTGATTATTTTAGAATTCTAACATAAAGTAAATCATGCTTCAATAAAAAATCATATATAACAAGTGAAAACGATTTTTATAAAAAAGGAGATCATATATAAGTAG
>JAJBUA010000006.1 GCA_020860565.1 Clostridiales bacterium | reverse complement strand
GTTTCCACTTACACTATTCTCCCCAGCAAAGCTGGGGGATTAGACTTTTCATTTACAGCCGGCGCCACTGCGCATCCTCCCAGAGCAGTCTCTCGCAATTCAACCGGGATACGACGACCTACCGCATACATCGTACTCACCATTTCATCAAACGGTATGTGCTGTCTGATCCCAGAGAGAGAAATTTCCGCCGCTGTCAATGCCAGCGATACTCCGGCAGCATTACGCCCCTGGCAAGGACACTCCACAAGTCCACCGATCGGATCACACACCAGACCGAGCATATTCATAAGCACACAGGAACCTGCGTCCAGACATTGCACCGGTGTTCCACCCATCAGTTCTACCACTGCCGAAGCTGCCATGGCCGAGGCCACCCCCACTTCCGCCTGACAACCGGCTACCGCTCCCGACACCGTAGCATTTCTCATTGCCAGATATCCGATCGCTCCGGCATTAAACAATGCATCAATCAGGTCTTCTTCTTTTTTCTGATACTCATCGCCCAACGCCAACAGCACTCCCGGCACAACTCCCGCCGAACCGGCTGTCGGAGCGGCGACGATCAGACCCATGGAAGCATTGACCTCCATCACCCCCATCGAATATGTAATAGCCCGGCTGAGGATATTTCCACAGATATTCTCTTCATGATGCTTCCACAGACATCCAGCTTCCCCACCGATCAGACCACCCATAGATTTCACCGGATTTTTCACTGCAGATTCAACCGCTTCTCTCATAATATGCAACGTTCTACGCATCCGCTCATTTACAGATCTTTCTTCTCGCTCTGTCAGACTGCACTCTCGTTTCCTCATCACTGCGGAGACTGGCAAAGATTCTCTCGCACAAATATCCAATAACTCTGCGGCATTTTTAAAATCCATGATCATATCTCCCTTTCTGACCGAATCAGCATTACCTCATAAATATGAGGATTCTGAAGTATTTCCTTCTTCACCTCGTCCGGAAGAAAGCCATCCGATTCAACCACAGAATACGCTTTCTTCCCTTTGGATTCACGAAACAGTCTCAGAAATGCAATATTGATATGATTTTTACTCAAGCAACCGGTAATGTGTGCCGCGACTCCCGGCATATCCTGATGAATGACAATCAGCGAACTATACTCTCCCGTAAAATCCACTTCCACCTGATCGATTCTGGTGATGTGTATCTTTCCTCCCCCTGTAGATTCTCCGCGAACGGTCATTTTTCTTCCCCGAACATCCGTCATGATAATGTCAACTGTATTCGGATGTACTTCCGTCTCAGTATCATCAATCCGGAAAGAAAATTTAAGATTCCTTTCTCCTGCAATTTCATAAGAGTAAGGAATCCTTTTATCGTCTGTATGAAATCCCATAATGCCGCCCAGCAGTGCGCGGTCAGTCCCATGTCCCCTGTATGTTTTCGCGAAAGAGCCATAAAGAATAAACTCCGCTTTCACAATATCCGGTCCGAACATTTTATAAGCCAGATAAGCAATAGAAGCCGCCCCTGCAGTATGAGAACTGGAAGGTCCTATCATATTGGGTCCCAGCACATCAAAAACACTGATAAATGACACTTTTTTCCTCTTTTCCTTTCAGGGAAAAATCTGTCAGAAGCTGGGCGGTGTAATCGCAAAGATCACTTTCACTGAAGACTCCTTGCGGTTAATCCATTTGTGGACACTCTGCGGTGAAATACGAATGGAATCTCCCGTATCAAGAGAATATGCGTTGCCATCAACTACAATATCCACCGGTCCCTCCAATACAAACGCAACCTCCTCGCCGATATGGCTCTGTGCCACACCGGTCGACTCGCTGCCTGAAGGCACCTCCATAAGGCAGAATTCGATATTCCCTGTTACTCCCGGCGTGAGCAGAGAATAAACCGTATCCCGCTCTTCCGGGCGTCCGAGCGTTTTTCTCTGATCTTTGCGAACAATCATGTCATCTCCGGATTCCGTCTTAAAGAAGCGATAAAGCGGAACATTCAAAGCCTGCGCTATATCTCGCAACGTTTTTATCGATGGATTTGCCAGCCCTCTTTCGATCTGGCTGAGCATGGATGACGTGACTCCGGAGCTTTGCGACAATTCCCGAATCGTCATTCCCCGTTCCGTCCTGAACTCCTGCAATTTTTTCCCTATATTTAATTCGTCCATATTTCCTCCTGCAGATTTCTTCCTTTCCGTCCATAAATTTCTGAAGGTCATTCTATCATATCAGGAGGATTATTGCAAAAATTTTCTATTATATGATCTTTTGACTCCGGTGCCGTCACCGATTATCTCTTAAACGACACCCGGTCTCGTAATATTGTTTCATCACTGTATCCGGCACCATCCCTCCGCCTGTCGCCCAGACAAGATGTGTCGCCCCGTTCATTTTCTCCTTCAGGTCTTCTTTTTTTACATATTTTGCGCCTGTCTCTGTGGATGAAATCAGACAAGGCCCGGCCATCCCGGCAAGAGCACTTGGTTCCAGCGCAATTTTTTCCTCATCATACAGCGATGCCAGCATACGATACATATGTTCATCCGTCAAACTGTAAATCCCGGATAAAAACGGCACCATCGTCTTCCCAACAAAACTGGAAGGCCTTCCCACAGCCAATCCGTCTGCAACCGTGCGATTATCGATCCCGAAATCCTGCACACAGACCGCATCATGATACCCGGTCATCATTCCCAGCAGCATACTCGCCGAATGTACCGGTTCTGCAAAAAAGCAATGTACCGCGTCTCCATACAACTGCTTCAGCCCGAATGCCACCCCGCCGGGACCGCCGCCCACACCACAGGGCAGATAGGCAAACAGCGGATGATCTGCGTCCACGCAGATTCTGGCAGCATCCAACTGTTTTTTCAGACGCAGCGCCGCAACAGAATATCCCAAAAAAAGCGTCCGGGAGTTCTCATCGTCCACAAAATGGCAGTACGGATCCAGAGCCGCCTGTTTCCTTCCCTGAGAAACGGCAACGCTGTAATCTTTTCCATACTCCTTTACCGTAACCCCCTTTTCTCTCAGCAGATCCTTTTTCCACTGCCGTGCGTCCGCCGACATATGAACTGTAACCCGAAATCCCAGCTTTGCGCTGATGATCCCGATCGAAAGTCCCAGATTACCGGTCGACCCTACTGCAATACTGTATTTTGCAAATAACTCTTTAAACCGCGGCTGTATCAGAACAGAATAATCATCACTCTCTCTGAGCATACCTGCTCTAAGTGCTACATCCTCGGCAAATTTCAGCACCTCATAGATGCCCCCTCTCGCTTTGATTGAACCTGATATCGGCAGCTCGCTGTCACATTTCAGAATGACCCGTCCCTTTATATCGCTTCCGCACTTTTCACTTAAAAACTGCTGCATTCTGTTCAGGGGACGGATCGGACTCTCCAGGATACCTCCTGTTTTTTTCGTTTCAGGAAATGCTTTTCGAAAATACGCAGCAAAGCGAGCCAGCCTTCTCTCTGCGTCCATGATATCTTCGATGGAAAGCTCCGCCTCACGGATTGCCTGTTCGGCGGCTTTTTTTCCATTATTTAACCAAAACACCTCTTTTAATTCCGACATGTCCCGGATCAGGGGAAACTCAGCCTCCCATTCCTCCCGTGTTTTTCCTAAAATAATATCCTGTCCCATGATTTTCTGCTCTCCTTCACATGATGCCTTTTCTCTTAAATGACTCCGCTCAGGCCAAGCACTGTCTGTCCGATCAGTACAGACCCGATAAAAGTTCCAAAAAATGTGATTAACGCCACGATCACAATCGCCGCTCCCTGCTGTTTAAACGTTCCCAGGTCTTTTCCGATCGATATACCCGTATATGCCATCAGCACCGTAATAAGACTCATCAGATCGACTTTATCCATCCATACGTTACAAATATCCGAAAACGGAAACAAACCCGGAATCGAGACCAGTATTGCCACCAGAGAAATATATACAATATCCGGCAGATTTTTCGGTAACGCCATATCCACCATCTCATGCAACAGACATCCCAACAACACACAAACCGCAAGAACGATCAGGCCCGGAAATGCCTCCGGCGGAGTGATACCCTCACCGGATTTCATAGTAGAAATAAAATTTCCCACTGACGCTATGCACATAGAAATAATCAATACCGCTATTCTTTCTTTCCACATCCGCATCGACATTATTCTTTTTCCTCCCTTTCCGCCTGTGTGCTCTGTTCTCTCCCTTTTACCGGTACTCCATTTTTATAATGTTTATTTCCTGATGTCAACAATCGATAGATCACATTGCACATGGGCAGAGTGATAAACAAATATTTGTAAAAGCTGTCTACTGAACTCAGTACATTGCTTGATGTGGCAAACGCAGTAATTTGATCTGCCATGTCAGGATAATATTCAATAACCGAAGCAATACCCGCTGTCATCATAGAGGTGGAGCCTGCTCCACATGCCATCGCAAGTGCATAAGGATGGAACAATTGTAAAGAAGCAATCAATGATGTTACGATTCCCAGAAACAATGTTCCAAGAATAGTTCCCGTCACATAGCCGCCCATAACTCCGACGCCCTCCTGAGAATCAAGGCCATACTTGCCGCCGATTATAGCAATTCCTTCTTCTCTTGATATGGAAAAACTGCATCCCACGGCGGCCCGACCCATATGAAAAATCAGAATAGCAACCGGCATGGCAAGAATCACGGTAAAAATACTCCCGAACTCCTGAAGAATCATCGCTATTCCCGCCTGTTTGACTATATCCAGATTCGGTCCAATCCCTGTTCCGCACTTTGCCACTACCATCATAACGCAAACACTGCCAAATGGCGACGCTTTTTCCATCATTTCTGTGGGAATCAGCTTCGCGCCTCCCAGTACCGCTCCCAATATCAACGCATAAAACATGGGAAACAGAGAAAATGCCGCCACTCCAAAATCAAACCGGATCCGCCCTATCATTTCTGCAATCACCGCCAGAACAAATGCCAGTAAATGAATCCGCCAGTCAGTCAATAATTTTTTCATCACAATTCCCCCCTTAACCTTCCAGATGTCCCCAGTTTTTCAGATACTCTTCTTTTGTCATCAAAGGTTTAAAACTGCTCTTTACCTCCAGACCAGTCTCAGCACCTTCCGCCAGAAGATCAATCGCGGAAGTAATTAACATTTTTGCAGTAGTCAGGTAGGCTGTCTTTTTGTCAATGATCTCATAGTCATCGCAATGCATCCCGCCTTTGGAAGCCGCAATATAGGCATGCACAACTGGTAGAAGCTGCGAAATATTTCCTGCGTCCGTAGAACCGCCATCCCAGGTTGAAAGACACTCGGTATGTTCCTTACCAAATAACTCGCACAGATTCTCATAAACCACTCTGTCAAGCGGCTCGTGATGATGAACCGGAAGATATCCCGGAAGCTCAGTAATATTGCAGGAAGCTCCTACGGCATAAGCTCCCGCATGAAGTGCACGATTTACTTTTTCGCTCGCATTCAGTATCGCCTCCATACTTGCTCCCCGGACATAGGTTTCCATCCTGACGTCCGCCGGAACGATATTCACCAAATCTCCCCCTTTTGTGATAATCGGATGAACGCGGATATGATCCTCATCCTTAAATGTCTCCCTCTGCGCATGAATCCCGGCAAGGCCAAGCTGTGCGGCATTCAGTGCATTAATGCCGTTATAAGGTGCAACTCCCGCATGAGCGGCTTTTCCCGTGTAGCGAATTAATTTTCCTACAAATCCGATCGTATGATTTGCCGCCATCGCATGGATCGGCTGATCTCCTGCCGAATAAATGTGTTGCATAATTAAAGCATCCACATCATCCATAACTCCGAGCTTGATAAATTCCTGTTTGCCGCTCAGGAAAGAAATTTTTCCCTGCTCCTTCAGACTGTTTCGATACTCTAATTCCACAAATTCCTCGCCCGGCACTGCCATAAGAGCAATATCTCCGAAAAGGTCATCCATTAATTCAGCGTCATGAATCGCAAAGGCTGCTCCTGCCAGACCAGCCAGCATACAATGGTGTCCGCAGGCATGTGCTGCTCCGGTTTCCGGGTTGCAATGGGGATGTCCTGGTACAATGACCGCATCAAGTTCTCCCATCAAAGCCACCTTCATCCTGCTCTCTTTGCCCTTTTGATTGGATACCACGCCGGTAAGTGCCACATGGTCCTGATGCGCAAATCCAAGTTCATCCAGCAGCCTGCCAAACTTTTCTGAAGTTTTTACCTCTCGAAATCCCAGCTCGGGTTCATCAAAAATCGAATCGGCAAAAGCAAAAATCTTATCACGGTTCCGATCGATAGCTTCACATGCGGCTTTTTTAAGTTCCTCCTTGGTTCTCATAGTGTAACCCCTTTCTACTTTCGATGTTAAATATTGTTTTATTTCTGTTAAATTATATTTAACACGTCGCTCATCTTTTGTCAATAGAAAAGTTAAATATTATTGAAATATAGTTTCACCCATTAAATTACCATAAATTATTGTGTCTTTTTCGCAACTAAACTCCGTTGCATTTTCTTGCATCTCACGATATCATATTGCATAAAGGAAAAAGATCTCCTGTAAGATAAAAAGGAAAATGGATTAAGAAATTACTTAAATTGTCAGTTAAAACAACTGCTCGAAAAATTTAAAAAGGAGGGCCTCGTATGAATAACACATTAAACTACAAAGGATATCTTGGCAGTATAGAATTCTCAGAACAAGACGGCGTGTTTTCCGGCAAAGTACTCGGAATACGTGCATTGATTTCCTATGAAGGAGCATCAGCAGACGAATTAATTAAGGATTTCCACGATGCCATCGATGACTATCTGGACTTGTGTAAAGGAAACGGAACCGAACCGGAATATAAGTCTGAACCACTTTGTCGAAATTGCCATCCGCAATGAACTTGTACTCATGAAAAATTAACCACAAGATGGAAGGCATGAAGGAGGACCTGAAGATCGCAGGGTGCTGGGCACACGCAAGGCGGAAGTTCTACGATGCCGAGCAGACGGTTCCCAAAAAGATCCGGAACACCTGCACCGCCCACCTGGCACTGCGGCAGATACAGGCAATCTATCGCGAGGAGAAGCACTTAAAAGGGCTTCCTCCTGAGGAAAGGTTAGAACTCAGGAAACGCTGCGTCAAACCGCTGGTTGATGCCTATTTTGCATGGGTAAAACAGGAATCGATAGATACACTTGAAGGCGGTATTCTCTGGAAGGCATTCCAGTATTCCATGAACCAGGAAAAGTATCTGCGGGTCTTCCTGGAGGACGGCGAAGTCCCGATGGACAACAACGCCAGCCAGTATCAAAAATTTTGTAATCGGCCGCAAGAACTGGATGATGATTGACACCATCAGCGGCGCCCAGGCCAGTGCTATCGCATACAGTATTACGGAAACGGCCAAAGCCAACAACCTTCGGCCTTATGAGTACATCAAATATCTCCTGACCGAGATACCGGAGCACATGGATGACACAGATCCGACATTTGCATTCTGTGAGAAGCTGTTGCCGTGGTCTGAGGAACTCCCGGATGAATGTCGGAAACCTCAGGAGGCCCCTAAGAAAGAAAACAGAGACAATTGACGATAACTGCCGCCCTACGGGGCGGCTAAGTTACAATGCCGTACGCACTATCGTGCGTTTACGAATTTTCTCGCATTACCTTCTTCACCCGTATAATAAAGATTCACTACAATTGCCATGTTAAAATCTCCCTTCTGAGCAAATTTTATTTTTTACCCGCCCCTGCACATAAAAATACAGGTATGGAGTAAATACCGTTTCTATTTTCCCATACCTGTATTATAATTCTCTGTCATTCACATATCAAATACTTAATTTTTATCGATCATTTATGCCCCAAAAGCACTAGATGCTCATCATTTTCTCAGTCTGTACCTTTTTCACTTCTTCTTCGCTAATACCAAGAAGTGCCGCGATTTCCGCAGGTTTGCGGCCATCGGCGGACCATTTAAAGATCAACATTTTATCGCGCTGTTCGATTCCCTTTTCAATCCCATCTTTATAAATCATCTGTCCCAGTACTGTCATGCTAAACGCCTCCTTTAAATCGCTCACTTCTTCTTTTTCCAGAAATTTCACAGCGAACGCGAACAGGATCGATCCCATCCTCCGATAATCGGTTTCATCCAGGTTATCTCGTTCTTTCTGTAAAACCAACAACGTCCGACGAATCCGTTCTTTTATGCTCAGTTCTCCTGACATTAACGGTGTCAAAAGCAGTTCCACCAGATCCATACGTCCCACATTTGTGGTTTCCTGAATCTTTTCAACCCGCCGGATCCTTTCGTCTGCATTGGACAGCTGCATATTGATAATGCTGACCTTATAAGTATTAATACCGGTTCGAAGCTCGCTCAATGGCGACTTCACATTAGCTGTACACAGCACACTCGTCACCACATCAACGCCGTATATATGGCTGGTCAGCGCCTCCGCGGCGCGAAAACGCACCAGATCTTCCCTGACAAGCCGGTCGGATTCAAACTCCATATGCCGCCACTGCCCATTATCCATCACAAACATAAAGTCCTGAAGGAGATCCCTCATTTCCAGATGTACAGCTTCCGAAGGAGCGACCCCGACCACTTTTTCCTCAATACCCAGACGCGGCAACAATTCCTTCGCAAACAACTGCATCGCGTCCTTCAACGTCCGATCTTCAATTGGTAACGGTAATTTATCTTTTGTAAGAAGGTCCCTGCGCTTTTCCATGTATCCTCCTTTACTCATCTGTGCAGGGAAGCTATCTTTTCATTGATCATTGTTCCGGGCAATCGTTTTTTGCATTTCTATCAATCGATGGAAATGTTCCTCTTACGTAAGCATCTATGAGTTAGACAACCTCCCGCCGTCAGTCTTATCCAGATCCATCTTTACCTCACACTTGCTTATGTTCGTTTTTCTCACCCGGTTGATCTATTATAACATACAACGAAGGACATCTGCAACCCAGGGAAATAGAATGATAGAATCGATCACTTATGCTCCAAAAGCACTATTTACTCATAATCTATGAAAAACCGGCTCCATGTTTTCATACGTGCATAAATACTCAAATCCCATCTCTTTCAAAATCCGGCTGTCTTCCCTGATATACGCCCCCAGCTGGGCAGGCGCGTGGCTGTCGCTCCCGATCGTCAGAATTTTACCGCCCAGATCACGATACAGTTTCAGGATCGCTACGCACGGCTGTGAATCCGTTAATTTATAACGATGGCTCGATGTGTTAAGTTCAATCCCTTTCCCATCAGCAATCACTATTTTCAAGATTTCCGCAACCATTGGACGAATCTTTTCAAACGGGTACACACCCGCTTTATCATAACGCGTGATCAGGTCCATATGCCCCAGCACACTGTAATTTTTATAATTCTTCACCAGGTTTAACATTTCCTCGTAATAGCGCTCATTGTACTCCTGCTGTGTCCTGCCGCGCTGAAAATCCTGTGTCCAGAATTCCTTATCCTCCACCTGATGTACCGAAAGGATGATGAAATCAAACGGATAACGGGCAAAAAGCTTCTCATACAGCGGGATCGTGTGCATCTGCATGCCAAACTCCAGGCCGGTTTTAATCCGGATTTTATCGCCATAAAAGCTCTTCATCTTTGCGATCTCTTCCATATACCTTGGGTAATCTACATTGGCAAAGGGTTGGCCGTTGCGGTATCTGATTTCCTGTCCCCAATCCCAGTCGATTTTAATTCCATAATCCACATGATCGGTGAAGCAGATTTCTTCCATCCCCATCTGGATGGCGTCTTTGACCACATCCTCCATGGGATAAGTGGAATCGTCACTGTAGTAAGTGTGAACATGGTAATCGGCAAACATTCGTTTTTCCTCCTTCAACAGTTCCATCAATTCATGATTGACCTTTCTTCCTTAATATAGATCACAGATAACAATCCAACTATAACACAGTATAAATTTAAATGGAAGATTCTCGCATAATTGTAGCTTTTCCAAACCAGCAGCCAGTGAATAGTGAAGGAAAGTGCACATTGCATTTTAACAAAAAGAGCGATAAAATGAATCTAAAAAAGGGAATGATAAGATCAGACTTCTGTTTTAACCTGAATGACTCACGGAGGCAGTGGAAAATGAACAAATATCAGATTACCAACGGAAAAATTTATACCGAACGATATGATTTTGCAGAAAACGATCTGTACATTTCCGGCGACCGGATCACTGACAGGGCTTCCTATCTGGCTGCGGATGGCGAGGAAACCGTCATTGACGCTGCCGGAGGCTATGTGATCCCCGGTCTGACGGACATCCATTTCCACGGCTGCTGCGGATACGACTGCTGTGACGCGACGCCGGAGGCTCTGCGGGCAATCGCAGACTATGAAGCGCAGCATGGCGTCACCACGATCACTCCGGCCACTATGACGGTGCCGGAGGACCTGCTGATGCGAATCGCCCAGACCGTCGCTTCCTGTACCAGCGACGCCGGTATCGTAACCGAGACAGGCGCGATTCTGGCTGGCCTCTATATGGAAGGACCATTTATCAGCCCAGCTAAGAAGGGTGCTCAGAAAGAAAGCGCGATCCGCAAACCGGACCTCGCTCTCTTTGAACGGCTGCAGGACGCCTCCGGCGGCAGATTCCGCACCGTAGCGCTGGCTCCGGAGACAGAGGGGGCAATCGATTTTATCCGTGCCCTGGCCGGTAAGGTCACACTCTCCCTCGCACATACCACCGCCGATTATGACACCTCACGAAGGGCATTTGAAGCAGGAGCGTCACAGGTCACCCATCTCTATAATGCCATGCCGCCTTATCTGCACCGGGCCCCGGGAGTCATCGGAGCCGCCGCGGACGACCCGAACTGCATGGTTGAACTCATCTGTGACGGCGTTCACATCCATCCGGCCGTCGTACGCACGACCTTTAAGATCTTTGGTCCGGAGCGGATACTCATGATCAGCGACAGTCTCCGCGCGACCGGTATGCCGGACGGCAGATATGAACTGGGCGGCCAGACCTTCTCGGTTCAGGGGAAGCGCGCGTTTCTGGAGGACGGTACGCTTGCCGGCTCCACCTCCACATTGATGGACTGCCTGCGCACCGCCGTCAAAGATATGAGAATCCCGCTTGCGGACGCCGTGCGCTGCGCCGCCGTCAACCCGGCCAGAGCCATCGGCATCGATGACCGGTACGGCAGCCTTGCACCCGGCAAATATGCCAATATCGTGATCCTGAACAATGATCTCTCACTTCGAGCCGTGTATGTGCATGGCCGAACCGTTGTCCCTGAAAACTGAACCTTCAGAGAAACAACAATTATGTACAGAAATCGGGCAGGGAAAAATTTTCTCTGCCCGCCGCGCGGAGCGCATCCGGCGTCAGACAGAATGAAGGCTCATAATTAATACGGGATTCTAAAATAATCCAGGTATACTTTA
This sequence comes from Clostridiales bacterium, assembly GCA_020860565.1. Taxonomy (GTDB): domain Bacteria; phylum Bacillota; class Clostridia; order Lachnospirales; family Lachnospiraceae; genus Brotaphodocola. Next base: position 16,542 of record JAJBUA010000006.1, on the reverse strand, counting down.
TATTTATCCTGTGCGGCCAGACACGTATCGGTAAGATAACCCTTTTCATTGTCCCATTCCTTTAATCCCCGATAATAGAACCATTTCAAATCGTCGTCGATAATAAATGGAACAATATGATATTTCAGACATTCCTTAAACATGACCAGTCTGCCCACGCGGCCGTTGCCGTCCTGAAATGGATGAATCCGCTCAAATTTTACATGAAAATCCAGGATATCTTCAAAATGTTTTTCTGCTTTTGCATTGTATTCTGTCAGCAGTGATTTCATTTTATCGCTGACTTCTTCCGGAAGGGCAGTGTCCATGCCGCCCACTTCATTCGGAAGCTTCTTATAATCGCCAACCGCAAACCACTCTTTTCTGGAATCACTGGTTCCATTCTTTAAAAGCAGGTGAAGCTTCTTGATAAACTTCTCTGTCAATGCCGCCTTTGCACGATCAATAATCACATCAATGCAGCGAAAATGATTTACAGTCTCAATCACATCATCCACTTTCAGGACTTCATTTTCCACTCCGATCGTATTTGTTTCAAAAATATATCGGGTCTGATCATGAGTTAGCTGGCTGCCTTCGATATGGTTGGAATTGTATGTTAACTCTATCTGTGTCTTATGATAAATACCGCCGCTATACTTACTTGCCTTCTGTTCCTGCAGGATATCCAGCAAAGGTACCGGCTGTTCCTTTTTTTTATTCGAGCGCTCCGGCTTTTCAGCGTTCTCCGGGATTTTCCAGGTCTTGCCGATGAGAAATGCGCCGTCCATTCTTCCCTGGGCACAGTAATTTCTCACGCTGCGTTCTGAAACATTCCATTTTTTTGCTATTTCGGCAACTGAAAGATATCGCATCTGGTCTCCTCTATATGATAAATCCTATTAATGAATATACGAATTATCATATAGTATAACACGATATCGGCAATAAATCCATCAGTCAACCATCTATTTCGCAATTATTTTTGCCGTTTCTTTCCTTTTATCTGTCACACCAGACACTCCTCACGAACTTCCAGACAATACCCCAGCCCGCGAAACGTCATGATTTTGATATCCGAGTGGATGGAGCTCAGCTTTTTCCGCAATAAAAATACATAAGCTTCCACATAGCTTTCCTCTGTACCCGAATCATCCTTCCACACCTGAGCGAAAATCTGCTCTTTGGAAACCACCTTATCCCTGCTCCGCATCAGGATCCGCATAATCATAAACTCTTTCGGCGGAAGGCGGACGCTGCACCTCCCGCAAACCATGATGCCGGTCAACAGGTCCAGGGTTGTGTTGCCCATCGTTAAAGTCTCGGTCATCCTCTCCCGTCGCCGCAGCAATAACTTCACGCTGGACAATAATTCCTCCGTATGAAATGCCCGCGGCAGATGGTAATCTGATCCCGCAGCCAGTCCGCGGATGCGCTCCTCTTCCCCACATTTCTCACTGAGCAGGATGATCGGTATAGGATAATTTTTCTGCCGCAGCCGAAGCGTCACCTCATATCCGTCAACCTTCGGCACCATAACATCCACGATCAGCAGATCATAGATACCGCGCAGCGCCTGATCCAGCCCCTCTTCCCCGTCACCCGTAATTGTTACATAAAACCCCTTATCCCTGAGCAGCAGCTCCAGGTAATCGGCGATTACTCTGTCATGTTCGATAATCAGTATTTTCATCGTGACCGCCTTTCCTCCCCGTCAATCCAGATCCATGATCCCCTTCACGGCCCAGTCATAAGTCTCCATTGCCTGCAGCAGACTCAGTTGTGCGGACTTATAATCGGCTTCTTTCTGGATATAAGTCAGTTCTTCCTCCAGATACTCCGCCATCGAAAGCATACCCAGACTGTATTTACTCTGGGCATTATTCCACGAGATGCCTGCACTGTGATAACCGGTTTCCGCCGCTTCATAAGCTGTTTTCGCGCTCTGGACTTTCTCATACAGATCGTTCATTTTGACCTGAATCTGATTTTCATAATCCGCCATCGTACGGTCCTTTTTCGTCTTCGATGCCGTGCTGTCCGTCGAACTGCTCCTCTCACTGATCAGATCTGTATTATTATCAATCGCTTTCTTTGTATCAGCTTCCAGGTTATAGGCGTCCAGGCGGCTTTCATCGATCTCCGGGATCTCTCCGATCAACATGCTTCCCTGTTCATCTACCCCCAGAAGCAGACACAGATTCCGGTACGAATCCGTGGCGCCATCATTTGCTGATTCCGCTGAGGCACTCATAGACAGCCAGTTATTGTAAGATGTCAGCACATCCTGATCGGTCGCCAGTCCTGCACTCTGTTTGGTAACGGTATCCTCATACATTTTCCGGTACAGTTCTTCCATTTTGTTCCTGTAGTCCGCCTGCAGCGACGCAGACCAGTATGAAACCATCAGCGACTGCGCGCTGTTGGTCAGCTGCTTTTCCTGTGACAGCCGCGACTGATTCGAAGAATAGCTGTCCAGCCGGTTTATCATCTTATTATAGCTTTCCACTGCCGATGAATACACCGCCTGATAACCGGAATATTCCGCATAGTCTTCTGTCTCTCCGTCATCCTTGGCATCCTTCTTCTTTTTGATCGCGCTGTCCCGTTCCGCCCGGAGTGTATCCCGGATATAAGTATAATCCTCCCGTGACCGCTCCGTACTGTCCGTCAGTTCCTGAATCGACGTATTATAATAATGAATCAGACTCCCCAGCTCATCATAATCGATCACGGAGTCATTCAGACGTTCCGCGGAGATCTGATTGCCATCCACGGCCACGTAATTGCCGATCACATCCGCGGCTTCTTCATCGTCTGATTCTTCCGTACTCCCGGCGACCACGACCCCTGAGCCCTCCGGTCCTGCCGCCGCTCCGTCTACACTCGCCCAGGCTGTCCTTCCAGCCGGCAACACGATTGATAAGAAGACAGTCAGCCCCAGCGAAGTATATGCCCGAACTTTTCTCATCTCATCACCTCTTATTCCGCAGATGCCAGGCCATTCACGTACCACTGATAAGTCTCATATGCCAGCAGGAAATCCAGTTCCGCTCTCCTGACGGCCAGTTCTTTACTCTCTGCGTTTACGCTGTACTCGTTAAACTCATATTGCGTGATCATCCCGGCGTTCAACTTCTGCTGCGCCAATTCCAGATCACGGGCAGCCGCGGTCTGATCGGACAGTGCCTGCTCATAAGACAGCTTCGTCGTCTGCAGAGACTGATATGCGCTGGCTACCGACACCCGGATTGCCTTTTTATTTGCCTCAATGGTCTTTGACAGATCTTCTTTTTTTGATTCGGTCTGTGAATTGTCATATTTACGCTGATTGATCTGCAGAGTATAGTTATTTTCCACTGCTGTCTCCTGGTCCGCCTCCAGATCGATCGCCTCGACCGTACTCATGTCCACGGTCGGCAGATCGCTGATCTCCGGGCTATCACTGCCGTTCCAGCCCAACATCACGATCAGAGACTGACGGGTGTTTTCGATCTGCTGCTTCAGCGTTGCTTCCGTATTTTCCTGACTTTGCACTGCCTCCAGCGCGTCGAGAACCTCTGCTTCTGTCGCGGTTCCGGCCTGCTGTTTAATCACAGTCAGATTGTAGGCGTCCTCCAGCGTCTCTCTGGATGCCTCTGCCTCCGCAAGCTGCAGCTGATAATCATAATAAGCAATAAATTTCGACTGCGCGGATAACACCAGATTATCCTCCGCCTGACAATATGTCAGGTAATACGTATGGCTGTCTTCAATATTGTCATCCGCCTGTTCCCGCAGACTCTTTGCCTGCAGCTCCAGCTGCAGGTCACTGACTTTTTCCGACGCAGTATCACCGCCGCTTATACTCCCTTCAAGATCATAAGCCAGAGTTAAATACTGATTGGAAATATCTCTTCTTGTCGTTCCATAATCCTGGATAAACGTCCGGTACTCATACTGATTATTCTGCACCGTTACATTATACTCATGGATCAGATCCGCAATCTCCCCGTATTCCAGCACATTATCCTGAAGACGGCTCCACTCTTCTTCCGTCCGGGAGAAATCCGGACTGGCCGCCAGAGCGGTCACGGGGACCATCGTCCCCATGACACATACCAGCAAACCACAGATGAATACACGCATGAAACAGTCACCCTCGCCGGTTCGTTTTCTGATCCGGAAAAATCTGACGTTAAACAGGCTTTTTATCCTTCTGTTTTCAAGCCTTCTCATCTGCCTCACTCTCCTTTTTCCTGCTCTCACGCTTTGCCTGCCTCTCTTCTCTTCTTCTGGCTTTCTCCTGCGCTTTCCGCAGTTTTTCTTCCTGATATTTCTTCTCATCTTCTGAGCTGCGGCTCAAGAAACTATAGAAGGACGGAAGCAGCAGCAAACTTAAGATGGTCGACGCAGTAAGACCGCCGATATTAACAAGGGCCACGCCTCTCGTCGTATTTCCGGAGCTTCCCAGGCCGATCGCGGTCGGGATCATCGAAAGCACCGTTGTCAGCGTCGTCATCAGGATGGGACGCATACGGGTCGCACCTGCCTCAATTAACGCCGTATCCCGATCCATCGTAGACCGGTACTGATTTACCGTATCTACATACAGGATGCCTGAGTTTACAACTGTACCAATCAACATCAGGAAACCCACCAGAGAGATCATGCTGATCGCGCTGTCCGCCAGCCACAGCATTCCAAACGCGCCGATCAGACTGAACGGGATCGTTACCATAACCATCAGGGAGAATTTTGGCGATTCAAACTGCATTGCCATGACAACAAATACCAGGAAAATCGCCAGTGCGATCGCTTCTCCCAGCGCCTGGAACTCTTCATTCATGGACTGATCCATGGAGTTCATTCCCGTTGTAACCGTCGCGGTCAGGTTAGGAGTGACAACCTCCTGATTCAGCAACATCTGTGTCTGCTCATTCGCCACATCTGTAAAGTCAGCAGAAATAGTGATCTTGTACTGTTTATCCTCTCTGGTGATCGATGCCGGGCTGTCGACAAACTCCACGGTCGCAACATCCGTCAGCAACACTGAACTTCCGCTGGAGGTCGGGAGCGTTACGCCCGTGATCTGATCCAGAGAATCATAGCTCCCCTCCGGATATTCCACATTGACTGAAACACTGTCGCCATCGATATCCAGTTCCGTCGCTTCTGTACCTCCTACGATTCCACTCATATAACTGCCGATTTCCGAAGCGGTCAAGCCATACGCTTTTGCCTTCACCGCATCCACTGTGATCTCCACAACAGGGCTGGAATTTTCCGCATCCGAATGAACCTTGGCAACCTCAGGACGTTCCTTCAGTTCTTCAACAATTTTGTCGGTAACTTCTTTTACTTCATCATAGTCCGCGCCCATCAGGATTGTCTCAAAACTTTCGCCAAAGGACGACATCCCGCTCATGGAACCGCTGACATCAACGGTGATATTACAGTCCGTAAAGTCCTGCAGTTCCGACTTCCACTGGGTTGCGACCTCTGTCGTAGACATTTTCCGCTCGTCCTTCAGATAGGCCGTGATCGACACATCATCGCCGCCCATGACGCCTCCGCCGCCACCGGAAGTCATATAGCTCTCCAGATCCTCATGCTGAGTGATAATGTCTTCGACCTGTTTTGCAATTTCGTCAACTTTTTCCGTCTCAAGACCCGGCCGTGTCTCGATGCTGATAGATACCTCTCCGGTATCATCCGAAGCCATCAGCTCCATATCCAGCTGTCCTGCCAGCTGAAACGATGCCAGCAGGAGCAGTACACATACGATAACAACCGTCCTTCTTTTCGGAAGAATCACTCTCATGATCTTCCTGTAGCCGTTCTGCAGATCCACAATCACACCGGACAGCGGAGCCTTTTCCCTTTCCTCCGGCCGATACAGCATATAACAGAGCGGAACCACCGCAATCGCCGAGAGCAACGACGCTACCATACAGAATACGATGGTATATCCCAGGGGTCCCAGCATCTGCCCGGTCATACCGGTCAGCATCGCCAGCGGCAAAAATACTACGCACGTCGTTACCGTAGACGCCATAACAGAAGCGCCTACGATATTTGTACCTTCCAGCGCATCCTTGGTATATTCAATCAGTCCTCCTTTGCGGCTGCCGGTAACACGGAAACAGCTCTCCAGCACAACGATTGAGTTATCCACCATCATACCGACGCCAAGCGTCATCGCTACCAGCGTGATAACGTTCATCGTCATTCCCCTGAGTCCCATACAGATCAGAGCCGCCAGAATGGATACCGGGATCGAGCTGCCGACGATCAGGGAAGCCTTGATGTCGCCAAAGAAGAGCCAGATCACGATCATAGAAATCACCATGGCCAGTATCATGGTAAACGCTACAGACTTTAATGACGATAAAATTGAATCCGCGCTGTCGTCAATAATCGTAATCGTCAGATCCGGATCATCCTGCATCAGGGTCTCGATCGTCTCCTTTACCTGATTGGACAGAGCGATAGCAGTAGAACTCTGCTGCTTGGAAATCGAGATGGAAATGGTATCCTCTCCGTTATAACGCGCGATACTGTCCGACTCATCGGAAGCCCGGTAAATATTGGCGACGTCCTGCAGATAGACGATCCCTTCCCCAGAGGTAGAAAGCGGGATCTCGGCCAGCAGTTCCTCCGTGTCATAATTCATCTTGGTTGACACAGAAAGCTCCTGGCTTCCTACTTTTGTAGTTCCTGCCGGATAAGACAGATCGGCCGCCGCGATATCACTTGAGATCGACGACATCGTTACTCCGTACTGATCCATCTTTTCCTCGATCAGCTCCACACGGATATATTCCTCCGAACCCCCGCGGATGGTAGCTTCGGCAACGTCCGAGAGTTTTTCAAATTCTGGGAGGATGTCATTGTCCACATAGTTATACAGACTGTCCTGAGAAGCATTATCGATCACCAGTGTCATATCCGAACCAGAATTCGAACTCATCTCAATGATCGTCGGCGTATCGCAGTCGTCCGGGAGCTCCATATTAGCTACCTGATCTACCTTTTTCTTCAGATCATCATAGGCCTCGTCCATATCCGTCCCGTATTCATACTCCAGCATGACCATGGAAGAATCTTCACTGGAGGTGGATGAGATCGTATCCAGACCGGACAGTGTACTGACCGCGTCCTCGATCGGCTTCGTAACCAGTTCACTGACGTCCTCCGGACTTGCTCCATCGTAAGTCGTCATGATAATCATCATCGACATATCCATATCCGGCATCAGTTCCAGGGACATACCGGTAACAGACTGAAAGCCAAATACAATCAGGCAGAGAATGCTCAGAACCGCCGTTACCGGCCGTTTAAGAACAAATCTTGTAATTCCCATCTACGCTTCACCTCCTTTTTTACGCCGCGGCGTCTGTCGGCTCTGAGGAAGCGGTCTCATCTGTCGTGCCTGATGAATCTGCTTCCGTCTCCGAAGCGCCTGCCGTCGATACAGAGGTCTCCTTCAGCCGCACAGAGGTTCCCTCACCAAGCTCCGAACTCCATGTCGTCAGCACCTGATCCTCATAACTGAGTCCCGACTGGATCTCAATCCAGTCCGAATCATAGAGTCCGGTCTCTACCTGAACCTTATGTAAGATACTGCCATCCGCATCATAGGTATATACATAGGAAAGTCCGCCGTCATAATAAACGGAATCCACCGGGATCGCCATGACGTCCTGAACGCTTTGCGAAGTTACATACAGCTTAACCGAGGAACCGGTCGGCAGCACATATTCATCCATGCTCTCATCCATCCGGGCTTTGATCTTAAAAAGCCCCGTATCAGAATCCGCCATGACGCTGACTTCATAGACGGTTCCTTCATATTCCTCGCCGTCTTTTTCAACGGTAATCAGATCCCCTTCCCGAATCTGATTTTTTACTCGCTCCGTTACATAGAAAGACACCACTCTGGCTCCCCGGCCGGAAATGACGCAGAGCAGATCGCTCGTGGAAACCTGATCAAATTTTTCGATATTGCAAACCTCAATCAGTCCAGTAATCGGCGCGATAAACTGGCTGTAGGATATCTGATTGTCATAGTTTACTTTCGCGTCATTATAAGAAATCTGCGCCGAAGTGACCGCGTCCTGATACTGCTTGTAAGCCTGCTCGGAAATTCCTCCGCCCGCGTAAAGAACCGACTGGCGCGACAGATCATCCTGCGCCTGGCTGAGTGCAAGTTCCGCGGCATCCAGAGAGTTCTTCGCATTCTCCACCTGTTTCGTGTCGATCTCACAGATGGCATCTCCCGCCTGTACGACCTCACCTGCTTTGATATAGACCTCCCTGACCTCTCCAGAAACCTTTGGATAAATATAGACCACATCCTCCGGCTCTACACTGCCTACAAGGCCGGTAATCAGGCTGATATCTCTTTTTTCCGGCGCAGTCACCTCTACAACCGGGTCGGCGACTGCCTCAGCAAACTGGCTGGTATTCAACAGGCGCGTCGCTATCGCAAAACCCAGAATCACGACGATCACTCCTCCGATAATCACAGATTTTTTATTCATAAAGTCTCCTTTCTCTCTCATTTTCCCGGCTAACAGTTTTCCTCAGGAAAAGAATGGATAAGATTTCATTTCCGTGCTATCTTATCATTTCATCATGAACTCGAATTAAATCGAACATGAACTCAACATGAAGTCACAATAAATTCACAAATCCGGCAAATCATAATTCATTTCCGGTTCATGGAAACGTGATATGATGATACCATGGTTTCCGGACTAAAACACCAGAACACGGAAGCCCCTGACGCAAAAGGCGACCATTTCCTGCTATCGGCCTTTTCGTCATAATCACAGAAAAAACACAACAGAAGGAGGCCTGTACCATGATGATGATCCATATCTTAATCGCAGAGGATGACGAATCCCTGTTGAACCTTTACAGCATTTATTTAAAAAAAGAAGGATATGAAGTCTTTCCCGCCCAAAATGGACTGGAAGCCTTCGATATCCTTGAAAATAAACACATTGACCTGATTATTACCGATATTATGATGCCGGAGATGGACGGCTATGAATTTGTCCGCCTGCTGCGAAGCCAGAACCCCCTGATCCCAATCCTGATGATCACAGCAAGAGAAGATTTTGCCTCGAAACATCAGGGTTTCCGACTGGGTACCGACGATTATATGGTAAAACCGGTTAATCTGAACGAACTCCTCCTGCGGATTCAGGCGCTCCTGCGCCGCGCCAATATCACGTCGCAAAAACGTCTGCAGATCGGTTCCACCACGCTGGATTATGACTCTCTGACAATTCTGCGCGGGTCAAAATCCATAACGCCTCCGCAGAAAGAATTTTTCCTTCTGTTTAAACTGCTTTCCTATCCGGATAAGATTTTTACCCGTACACAGCTGATGGACGACATCTGGGGGCCGAACAGTGATTCCGATCTGCAGACCATCGACGTGCATATCAACCGTCTGCGCCGTAAGATTCAGGACAATCCGGATTTTGAGATCGTCACTGTCCGCGGACTTGGATATAAGGCGGTGGTCAAAGCATGAAAACCTTTAAACTGTTGACCACGCTGGTCATTACGATGCTGATAACCCTTCACATCGGACTGTTTACCTCCAGCGGCGCCATCTACCTTCTGAGCCGCTTCGGAATCATCACTTTTAATCCTTCGATTGCCTGGGTTCCCCTTTTTGAGCTGAGCATCACCGCCTGCTGCATCTCCGCTGTCCTGACGGCCATCGTCACACGCAAGCTTCTGGCACCCCTGCACCAGCTCGCGGATTCCATGGAGCAGGTCGCCGCCGGTGATTTTTCTGTACGTCTCTCAGAAGATAATCCCGGTCTCTGGATGCACGACGTTAACGTTAACTTCAACAAAATGGTTACGGAACTCAATTCCACTGAACTGCTGCAGTCCGATTTCATCCAAAATGTCTCCCACGAGATCAAGACTCCTCTGGCAGCCATGGACGGGTATGCCACCCTCCTTTTATCCACGGAGTTAAATTCCGAGCAACGCCAGTACGCCAGCCGCATCTCTGCAAGCTGCCAGAAACTCTCCTCTCTCACCGGAAACATCCTGCTGCTCTCCAAGCTGGAAAACCAGCAGATCGTGTCGGAAAAGACAAACTTTTCTCTGGACGAACAAATCCGCCAGGTCATTCTCTCCGCAGAGCCGCTCTGGAGTGCGCGTTCCCAGAATATCGATCTGGAACTGCCCGAAGTAACCTGCTACGGCAGAGAGTATCTGATCTGGCAGATCTGGGGAAATCTGCTCTCCAACGCCATCAAATTTACCCCGCAGGGCGGCGTGATTTCCGTCCGGATCTCAGAAGATCCGGCGGCTGTCCATGTGAGTATTCAGGATACCGGGATCGGAATGACAGAAGATGTCCTTGCCCACATTTTTGATAAATTCTATCAGGCAGAGGGAAGCCGCAGCACCCATGGCAACGGACTTGGGCTCTCTCTTGTGAAAAAGATCGTTGACCTCTGTAACGGCGAAATACTGGTGGAAAGTGAACCGGATATCGGCTCTACGTTTACTGTAGTTTTACCAAAGTCTGACACCCTGATATAAACATGCACATATCGTAACGATAAAAACCAGAGTTTTACCGTATTGAACCTGAAAAACCGATTGATATCCCCAACATCAACAAATGAGATGGGATCTTTATAAACTCTACCGACAATTGCAAAATGGCAGAAAGACGGCCTGGCCCTCGATCCATCCCTCTTTCTGCCCAGTCATATAATTCCGAATAAGTTCGTATCGCTTAAAAATTCTTTTCTTAAATTCTTTCTTATTACTCCAGTTCAAACGCCCCTGTATACAGCTGATAATACGTCCCTTTCTGTGCAATCAGCGAATCATGATCGCCCCGCTCAATGATGCGTCCATGGTCAAGCACCATGATCGCCTTACTGTTGCGAACCGTTGACAGTCTGTGCGCAATGACAAACACCGTCCTGCCTTCCATCAGATTATCCATGCCGTTCTGCACCAGCGCCTCTGTCCGGGTATCGATGGAGCTGGTAGCCTCATCCAGAATCATACACGGCGGATCGGCGACCGCTGCGCGAGCGATCGACAGCAGCTGCCTCTGCCCCTGCGACAGATTCGCGCCGTTTCCGGTCAGCATGGTCTGGTATCCCTGGGGCAGTCTCGTGATAAAGCTGTCGGCGTTCGTCAGCTTCGCCGCCGCGATACATTCCTCATCCGTCGCGTCCAGACGTCCGTACCGGATATTATCCATAACCGTCCCGGTAAACAGGTTGACGTCCTGAAGCACGATTCCCAGAGAACGGCGCAGATCCGGCTTTTTAATCTTATTGATATTAATTCCGTCATAGCGCACCTTTCCGTCCTCAATATCATAAAAACGGTTGATCAGATTTGTGATCGTCGTCTTGCCCGCTCCGGTAGCGCCCACAAAAGCAATCTTTTGTCCCGGTTTCGCGTAGAGGGAGATATCATGCAGCACCATTTTTTCCGGCACATAACCAAAATCCACATGCGCCAGCTGGATATCCCCTTTTAATTCCGTATAGGTCACAGTTCCGTCCGCCTGATGCGGATGCTTCCACGCCCACAGGCCCGTGACATGATCGCTCTCCGTCAGATTACCCTGTAAGTCTTTCGTCGCGTTTACGAGAGTGACATATCCTTCATCGTGCTCCGGCTCTTCATCAATCAGCTCAAAGATACGCCCGGCTCCCGCGATGCCCATAGCGATCATGGAAACCTGCATCGAGACCTGTCCAATCGTCTGCGAGAACTGTCTCGCCATTCCCAGAAACGAAACGATGATACCGGCCGAAATGGTCGCTGTCCCGGCAAACCCTATGTTCATCACATCAAACCCGATCAACAGCGCCCCGACGACCGCTACCAGCACATACAGCAGATTGCCCAGATTATTTAAAATCGGCCCCAAAATATTTCCATAGATATGCGCTTTAGTACCGTCTTCAAACAGCTGATCATTCAGCTTCAAAAAGTCCTCCTTGCTCTCCTCCTCATGACAGAACACCTTGACGACCTTCTGTCCGTCCATGATTTCCTCGATAAAGCCTTCTTCATCTGCCAGAGACCGCTGCTGCGCTATCATATACCGGGAGCTCGCCCCGCCAAATTTTTTCGTTACAAAAAACATAATCCCGGCAAACACAAACACTACCAGCGTCAGCCACAGGCTGTAATACAGCATCAGGCAGATGATGGACAGAATCGTCAGGGATACCTGAAAAATCTGCGGCAGGCTCTGCCCGATCATCTGGCGCAGCGTATCCACATCATTGGTGTAGGTACTCATGATATCTCCGTGTGCGTGCGTATCAAAATATTTAATCGGCAGTGTCTCCATGCGGTCAAACATATCTTCCCGCAGGTGCATCAGCGTTCCCTGTGTGACAATGGCCATAATCCGGGTATAGGTAAATGCCGCCACGACTCCCAGCAGGTAAATCATTCCCATCGAGATCAGGATCGACAGCAGACGATCCCAGACAGATGCCATCCCTCCGGTAATCCCCGGCGTGATACACTCATCGATCAGGCGCTGCAAAAACACTGTTGCCACAACAGACGCGCAGGCGCTGATCACAATGCAGATCATCACCGTAACCAGATGCGGCGCGTAATGGCGGAACAAATATCGAACCAGCCGCGGAAAACTGCCATTTTCTATCCTGCTATTTTCTTTCTTTTCCTTCATTTCAGACCGCCTCCCTGCTCTTTGTCTGGGTCTCGTAGGCTTCCCAGTAAATCCCATGCTTTGCCAGCAGTTCCTCGTGAGTTCCCTGCTCCACGATCCTTCCGTCATCCAGCACCAGAATCACGTCCGCGTCCTGCACGGAGGAAACTCTCTGCGCGATGATGATCTTGGTCGTCTCCGGAATCGCCGTGAGAAACGCTCTGCGGATCAGCGCGTCTGTCTTTGTATCTACAGCGGAAGTGGAATCATCCAGGATCAGTACCTTCGGGCACTTCAGCAGCGCCCGCGCGATACACAGCCGCTGTTTCTGCCCACCGGAAACATTCGAGCCGCCGCGCTCGATATAGGTGTCATATCCATCGGGCATCTGCTCGATAAATTCATCCGCCTGAGCAGCCTTGCAGGCACGAATCAGTTCTTCGTCGGTAGCATTCTTATTCCCCCAGCGCAGATTTTCCTTTATCGTGCCGGAAAAAAGGACATTCTTCTGCAGGACGACCGCCACGGAGTCGCGGAGCGTATTCAGGTCATATTCCCGGACGTCATGCCCGCCTACCCGCACACTCCCTTCGCTGACGTCATATAATCTCGAGATCAGCTGGATCAGGGTCGTCTTGGACGCGCCGGTTCCGCCCATGACGCCGACTGTCTGACCAGATGCGATATCCAGATTCACATCCGCCAGAGCGGCCTTTTTACTTTCTTTGTGATACCGGAAAGACACGTGATCAAAACAGATACTTCCATCCGGCACTTCGGTAAGTCCGTTTTCGGGCGAGGCCAGCGAGCTGTCCCATGTGAGCACTTCCACGATACGGCTGGCAGATTCCGTCGCCATACTCGTCATGACAAAGATCATGGACAGCATCATCATCGAAGAAAGGATCTGCACTCCATAATTAATCAGGGACGAGAGCTGACCGGTCGTAAGACTGGAACCTGCGGTATTGATAATCATATTCGCCCCGAAAAAGCTAACCAGCATAAACGCCGAATAAATACAAAGCATCATAAACGGGTTATTGATCGCCAGTATCTTCTCCACGCTTGTAAAATCATGACATACTTCCTGTGCCGCATGACCGAATTTTTCTTTCTCATAATCCTCACGCACAAAAGATTTTACGACACGGATCGCGGCAACATTCTCCTGCACGGAGTTGTTTAGATCATCGTATTTGCGGAAGATCCTCCGGAAGATCGGATGGACATACATGGATATCCCAAACAACACAATCCCCAGAATCGGAAGCAGCGCGAGAAAAATCAGCGCCATCCGGGCATTAATCGTCAGGCACATCGTCATTGAAAAGATAATCATCAGCGGCGTACGGATGGCGACGCGGATGATCATCTGATATGCATTCTGAACATTGGTAACATCCGTGGTCATCCTCGTTACCAGTGACGACGTGGAAAAATGGTCAATGTCCGCGAAAGCAAAATCCTCTATCCGGAAAAACAGATCCCGCCGCAGATTTCTGGCAAAACCACAGGAGGCAATCGCGGCCATCCTGCCGCTGATAATCCCGCACATCAGCGAAAGCAGCGCCATAATCACCAGAACAACGCCGATTTTAACAATCGGCTCCATCGTCTCCCCCGCCATCTGGTCAATCAGCTTCGCCATCATCAAAGGCAACATACACTCAATGGCAACCTCAAAAGCTACAAAAAGCGGTGCCAGCAGGGATTCTCTTTTATACTGCCGCACACTTTTCAGCAATGTTTTTATCATACATTCAAACCTTCCTTTCCATGTGTCTGAATCCGGGCAACGTCTCTTTTCCTTTTATTACCCATATGTTTAGGAAGAAACTGAGCCTTGCCGTGACGATTCATACCCATACATATAAAAGCGCTTATTTAATATCATGCGTTTAATATCATGCGTTTAATATAGATGAAGTAAATACCCGAATCCTCCTCGGGCATTCACTTCATCGTATCTTTTACCTTCCAGAGCAGATGATAAAGCTGTTCCTGTTCCTCCTGAGACAACCCCGACAGCAGAAGCTTTTCTCCTTCCTGCATGTCCGATTCTGCCGCCGCACAGAGAGCTTTTCCCTCCTCGGTAAGCCGAATATACTTCTGGCGTTTATCCTCAGCCGGAACAAAGCTCGACACAAGACGTTTTCTTTCCAGCCGGACGATAATCCCGGCCGCTGTGGACTGTGCTACCTCAAAATGTCTCTCCAGTGATTTTAGCGGTACCGCTTCCGCGCCCATGTGCTTCATCTCCAGCAGCATCTGCATCTGCATATAAGTGATTCCATGGATGCCAAGCCGCTCATTGGCGCCTTTCGCCATCTTATCATTGATATGCTTAAACAAGGCCGCACAGGCTATATTTTCCCGCACCATATTAGTCACCTCGCCTTCTGTTCACAGATTATAGCAAAATGAACGTGTGCTGTCAATAGCACGCGTTCATTTTATCATTTTCGAACATTCAGACGGCTGCTTCTGTACCTTCGGCCGGATTCACATGGATCATGATATGCTTGACGTCCGGGAAATCCCGCTCCACATTTGCATGGATCTGTTCCGCGACCGCATGCGCCTCGGTGAGCCGCTGCTCGCCATCTACCTCGATCTCCAGATCAATATAAACCTTATTTCCAAACTTCCGGGAATGCAGCACATCCACACAGACCACACCCTCCTGTCGGGAAATGTATTCCGTCAGCCTGTGCTCATAGCTCTCTCCGCAGGAGGTGTCCAGCATCCCGGCAACCGCCTCCTTTAAGATATCATAAGCAACCTTCACAATAAATACGCAGATCACCACACTCGCCACAGAATCCATCACCGGGAATCCCAGCATCGCGCCACCGATGCCGATCAGGGAGCCGACTGAGGATAATGCGTCCGAACGGTGATGCCAGGCATCCGCGATAAATGCAGAGGAATTGATCCGCTTCGCGTGATAAAGTGTATAACGATACATCCCTTCCTTCGTAAGGATCGACAGTACCGCGGCTGCCAGCGCAACCGCGCCTGGAACAGCCAGTTCTTCCCCGGAAAATATATTCTGCAGGCCGGCTTTCCCCACCGCAAGACCTGTCGCGAGCAGGACTACTCCCAACGCAAGCGACGCCACACACTCCAGACGCTCATGACCATAGGGATGATCCTCATCCGCCTCCTTCTGGGAAAGCTTCACGCCGACCCAGGCGATCAGCGTCGTCAGCACATCTGACAGCGAATGAATCGCGTCGGAGATCATCGCTCCGGAGTGGCCAAAAACGCCGGCAAATAATTTAAACGCAGACAGCACGGCATTGCCGCCCAGACTTACCTGCGTCATATGGCGGATTGTCTCCGCCTTGTTTTTTTCAGTTTTTGCGGGATTTTCTGTAATGGTTTGCTTCGTTGTCATAAAAGAACCCTCCTGTTTCCGTTTTCCTTCGGTGGCAGTGATATTTTCTCTTATGCACAGCTTACTGAGACTCTTCTGAAAAGAATTTTTATGAAATTTTCCCCGTAAAAGCAAAAAATCCATGGAACATACAACTGTCCCACAGATGCTTTCGCTCTCTGCTGCCGCTTCCCGCGGCCCGGCCCCATGACCTCCGGTCATCGCCTGCTCAGTTTGTACTGTTGATCTCGCGTCCTTTAGTAGACATAATGCAGTGCAATTGAGTTGATTTACTATAACATATTCTATCCATCGCGTCAAGGAAAAGTTCCATAAGAATCGCATAAGAATCGCATAAGAATCGCGAAGAATTTCGTGACATGTCCCCGTTTTTTGCTATAATTGAAATGAAAAAACGCAGGAACTGACCGGCCTGAAAGGAGATTACTGTGAAAGAATGTAGAGGACGGCCCCAAAATGGCGCACTTTAACAAACTGT
>JAJBUA010000032.1 GCA_020860565.1 Clostridiales bacterium | reverse complement strand
AAATAAATACGATGTAGCGGTTTTTTGTAAAGAAGGAGTCATTGACAGAATCCGCAGAGGATTTTACCAGCTACCTCAAAGTAGAAGTATAACAGAGGAACAGCTTATACGTGAGCTTCTTCCACAGGGAATTGTTTGCGTAGAATCCGCTTTATTCCATTATGGATATAGTGATTTTTCTCCCCGTGAATGGTCGATTGCCGTGCCGAGAACAGCGTCCCGTGCCGTAAAAAACATAGGAGAGTTTCCTATGAAGGCTTATTATATTCAAAAAGAATTTTTGAAAATCGGGAAAACCACAGATGATTTTAATGGTGTGTTGTTGCCGGTATACGACAGAGAGCGAACAATTTGTGATTGCTTTAAATATCGTACAAAGCTTGATAATGAAGTTTTTAATAAGGCTGTTAATGCTTATGTTGCTGATGAAAAAAGAAATCTTGTAAATTTGTCTAAATACGCAAAAGAAATGAAACTTTACGCAAAGGTTATGAATGTAATGGAGGTGTTGCTTAATGGCTGATATTGCCGCGTCCGTGCTAGCACGACTTAAAAATAAAGCTGCTGAAAGTGGCAGAAGCTATCAGTTATGCCTTCAACTCTTTTGTCAGGAGGAATTCTTGCGTCGCTTGGAAAAGTCTAAGTACGCAGAGAACCTTGTACTGAAGGGCGGTTTGTTCATCTATTCTCTTACTGATTTTGATAGCCGAGTGACAGTTGATGTAGATTTTTTGATACGGCAAATACCTAATACACCTGAACAGTTAAGGGGGATCCTTGAAGAAATTGTAGCAGTTCATACCGGCAATGATTTTGTTACCTTTGAGATAAAGGATGTTGCACCTATTGCTGTTGCGAAGAAATATGCCGGTATCGGAGCTTCTATTATTGCTCGTATAAAAAACACACGCACACCGTTTGGCATTGATTTCGGTGTTGGTGATGTCATTGTACCAAAACAGGAAAGTCGAAAAATCCCTACTCAGCTTGAGGATTTTGTTGCACCGACAGTCAATACTTATTCCATTGAAACGACCGTTGCTGAAAAAATTGATGTAATCCTTAGCCTGATGGAATTTTCCAGCCGCATGAAAGACTATTACGATATTTATTATCTTGCAAATAAATTTGATTTTGACGGTAATATGCTGACCGAAGCACTCAGAAGAACCTTTCAGAACCGTGAACACAATTTTACAGCAGAGCAATTTGAACAGGTTATGGGCTTTGATGACGATGTAGCAATGCAGAAGAAATGGAAAGCCTTTGTCCGTAAAATAAATACGAAAACAGATGACTACAGTACCGTATTGAAAACAATAAAAGCTTTCTTGACAAAACCGTTTACAGCAGCAGTTGGATACAAAGAATTTACTGAAAAATGGTCTGCCACTAATGGCGAGTGGATATAAGGGAGAAAGGAAAATGGAATATAAAGATATATTGAATTTAATTGCAATAGTTGTAATTCCCATAGCCGCTGTTTTGATTGGACAGCACTTACAAAACAGAGCAGAAATAAGAAAAGATAAAATGCAGATTTTTAAGACACTTATGACCTCACGAATATATGGATGGACGCAGGAAAGCGTAAATTGCCTTAATATAATTGATATTGTGTTTGCAGACGATAAAACAGTTCGTGATGCTTGGAAAGATTTATATGATAAGTATTGCGTTCAAAATCCTGATGAAACACAGCTTAGGAAAATTCAAAATGCACAGTACAAATTGCTGGAAACAATATCAAAATCTCTTGGATATAAAGATAAGGTTACTTGGGAAACAATTCAAAACCCATATGTTCCAGACGGAATGGTTAAGCAATGGCAAGAGCAATCGGCATCACAACAAGCATATAATACTCTGTTAAATACAATGGCTAATATTGTGCCAAAGGAGCAGAAAAATACGGAGGGACAGAAATGAGTACAAATATATCAAAACAAAAGCGTGAAGATTTGCTTGCTAAAATCAAAGAGATTCGCAATTATATTGCTGCTACTCCGCAGGATGAAAATACGGGCAATCTGCTCACTTATCTTTCCGAACTTGAGAAAGATGTTAACGGCAAAAAATACGGTCTTGTATTTGAGGAACATTGTGAGGAAATAGACGAGATGTTGGATACCCATACCTCTGTACTGACCGAAGACAAAGAGTTGTTCATCGACAACGGTGGGCAAATGAATTTTTTAATCGAAGATATTGAGAACCCAAACGCAGAACCTATCGCAGTTATTATCAAACAGGCTGTGGCTACCGGTTGGGATTGCCCTCGTGCACAAATTCTTGTAAAACTTCGTGATAATATGAGCGAGGTGTTTGAAATTCAAACTATCGGACGTATTCGCCGTATGCCTGAAGCAAAACACTACGAGAGTGATCTGCTTGACAGTTGCTATTTATATACTTTGGATGAAAAATTCACAGAGAGTGTAAAGTTGAGTTTTGGCAAAGGAGCTCTTGACGCATACAAAGTATTTTTAAAGCCTGAGCATCGTTCCTTTACCCTTATCAGTGAATATAAAACTGATATCCCATATCCTCGTGATGCAAAGTTATCTCTTAAAGTAATACACAAGTATTTCGAAAAGAAATATCATATCACAGGCGATACAGCTAAGAACAAAGCACTATTGTCACAGTAAAAATAAAGAGAGCGCTGCTCAATAGATGATTACTCATCTATTTTGCATTCATTTTGGATTCTTTTTTAATATGATGCATGTATATACTTGACAAAATCTGGATTGTTATATAGAATGAGGTTTGATTATACTTTGAGACTCAAAGTATATTTACGCTGAATCGCAAAAAACCTGATAAGTAAGGGATAAATTATGGTAGGAAGAATCGTTGGAACCGGTTCCTATGTGCCGGAGCATATTGTGACAAACGATGATTTGTCAAAAATTATGGATACAAATGACGAGTGGATCCGCGACAGGAGCGGTATCGCTGAGCGGAGGATCTCCATGGATGAGGGAACATCCCAGATGGCGGCAAAAGCGGCCGGCAGGGCGCTGGAAGACGCCGGGATGAGCGCGGATGAGCTGGATATCATTATCCTCGCGACCTCGACGCAGGACAACCTCTTTCCAGCCGGTGCCTGTGAGGTGCAGGAGGTGCTGGGAGCGTCAAAGGCAGCTGCGTTTGACCTGAGTGCGGCCTGTTCCGGATTTTTATTTGGGATCAGTATTGTAAACGCTTTCATTCAGGCCGGTATTTATCGGAACGGACTGGTGATTGGAGCGGAGACGCTCAGCAAAGTGATGGATTGGTCCGACCGGGGGACCTGTGTACTGTTTGCCGACGGAGCAGGGGCAGCTGTGCTGAAGGCAGATGAGACCGGAATTCGCCATACCCTGATGGGAGCCGATGGTACCAAGGGATCCGTGCTCTCCTGTGTGGGAAGGACAAACGGTAACTTTTTAAATGGAAAGACTCCGGAGTTCGGATATACATACATGGATGGCAGGGAGGTTTTTAAATTTGCAGTCAAGAAGATCCCGGAATGTGTGGATGAGATTCTGGAAGAGTCAGGTGAAAGCATCGACGAGATCCGTTATTTTGTTCTCCATCAGGCAAACCGCCGGATCATTGAGGCGGCAGCGCGGCGGCTGAAGCAGCCGATTGAGAAATTTCCGATGAATATCGAATCTTATGGAAATACTTCCAGTGCATCGATTCCGATCCTGCTGGATGAGATCAATCATAAGGGCATGCTGAAGCGGGGCGACAAGATGATCATAGCGGGCTTTGGCGCAGGTCTGACCTGGGGCGCAGCGCTGGTAGAGTGGTAATCGGCGGAATGCCGGGAAAAGGTGTTGAGTATCGGTTCCTGCCCATCCGGCCAGGACTGATATGAAAATATATTATTAAAAATAATTTTATAATCAAAAGGAGATTAAGAAAATGTTAGAGAAGATGAAGGAACTGATTGCAGACCAGCTTGGTGTAGACGCGGAGGAGATTACTGCGGAGAGCAGCTTTAAGGATGATCTGGGCGCAGATTCTCTGGATCTGTTTGAGCTGGTTATGGCGCTGGAAGATGATTATTCCGTAGAGATTCCGTCTGAGGAGCTGCAGAATATGGCAACCGTTGGAGATGTCATCAAATATTTACAGGATAAGGGTGTAGAGGCTTAATGAAAACAAGGGTTACGGAGCTTTTGGGAATACAGCATCCGATCATTCAGGGCGGTATGGCCTGGGTGGCTGAGAACAACCTGGCGGCAGCGGTCTCTGAGGCCGGCGGCCTGGGCCTGGTCGGCGGCGCAAGTGCGCCGGGGGATGTAATCCGTGACTATATCCGGAAAATCAGAGAAGTTACGGATAAACCGTTCGGTGTCAATGTGATGCTGATCAGTCCCTATGCGGACGAGGTAGCAGAGGTCCTCGTAGAAGAGGGCGTCAAGGTCGTGACAACCGGCGCGGGCAGCCCCGAAAAGTACATGAAGATGTGGAAGGATGCGGGGATTAAGGTGATTCCCGTGGTTTCTTCGGTAGCAATGGCAAAGAGAATGGAGCGCGTGGGCGCGGATGCGGTTGTAGCCGAAGGGATGGAGTCCGGCGGACATATCGGAGAGGCGACAACGATGACGCTGGTGCCGCAGGTGGTGGATGCGGTTTCCATTCCGGTGATCGCCGCGGGCGGTATCGGAGACGGCCGCGGAATTGCGGCGTCCTTTATGCTGGGAGCGGAAGCTGTGCAGATGGGTACCCGTTTCCTGGTGGCGAAGGAGTGTACGGTTCATCAGAATTACAAGGATCGTGTGCTGAAGGCAAAGGATATTGATTCTACCGTTACAGGCAGATCTCACGGACATCCGGTTCGCTGTCTGAGAAATCAGATGACACGGGAGTACATCCGTCTGGAAGCGGAAGGAAAGACCTTTGAGGAACTGGAGTATCTGACGCTCGGCAGTCTGAGAAAGGCTGTGCAGGAGGGCGATGTCAGAAACGGTACGATTATGGCAGGGCAGATTGCCGGTATGGTATCAAAGGAACAGACCTGCCAGGAAATGATTGATGAAATGATCGGGCAGGCAGAGACACTGCTCAGGATAAAATAAGGAGTTCACAGTATTATGAGTAAGATCGCATTTATTTACCCGGGCCAGGGCGCGCAGGTATGCGGCATGGGCCAGGATTTTTACGAACAGACAGAGATCGGGAAAGAAATCTTTGATCTGGCGAGCAGCCTTCTGGGATTTTCGGTTCCGGAGCTGTGCTTTACGGAAAATGACAGGCTGAATATCACGGAATACACGCAGGCGGCTATGGTAACGACCAGTATCGCGATGACAGAGGTGCTGGAGAGCCGCGGAGTGAAACCGGATGTGGCAGCGGGTCTGAGCCTGGGTGAATATTGCGCGCTCTACGCGGCAGGCGCGATGAGCGCGGAGGATGCGATTCGGACTGTCCGTCAGCGGGGAATCTTCATGCAGGAGGAAGTGCCGGTCGGACAGGGAGCCATGGCGGCGATTCTCGCGATGGACGCGGCGGCGATCGAAGCGACGATTTCCGATATCGACGGTGTGCAGATCGCAAATTATAACTGTCCGGGACAGATCGTGATTTCCGGACGCACAGAGGCGGTGAACACTGCCTGTGAGAAATTAAAGGCAGCCGGGGCAAAACGGACGGTGATGCTGAATGTCAGCGGACCGTTCCATTCTAAGATGCTGATCGGCGCGGGAGAAAAACTGGGTGCTGTGCTGGAGAGCGTAGAATTTCAGACGCCGCAGATCCCTTATGTGGCGAATGTGACAGCCGCGTATGTAACGAACGCGGCGGAGATCAAACCGCTCCTGCAGAAGCAGGTATCTTTGTCTGTCAGATGGCAGCAGAGCGTGGAAGCAATGATTGCCGACGGCGTAGATACGTTTATTGAGATCGGTCCGGGTAAGACTCTGGCCGGATTTATGAGAAAGATTGATCGGACCAAAAAGGTCCTGAATATAGAAAAACTTGCGGATGTTGATACCGTAGTGGCAGCATTATCCGCGGCAGAGGGGGAAGCATGATGTTGGGTGGCAAGATCGCTGTGGTTACCGGGTCGAGCCGCGGGATCGGCAGAGAGATTGCCGTCACGCTGGCCGCAAAGGGTGCCACAGTCATAGTAAATTATAATGGCTCAGCGGCAAAAGCCGAAGAGGCAGTAAACGTGATCCGCGAGGCCGGCGGACAGGCCGAAGCAGTGCAGTGCAATGTTTCGGATTTTAACCAGTCGGCAGAGCTGATCAAATATGTCATTAAGACCTATGGACGCATCGATATCCTGGTTAATAATGCCGGGATTACGCGGGACAATCTGCTGATGAAGATGAGCGAGGAAGAATTTGACGCGGTAGTGGATACCAATTTAAAGGGCGCGTTTAACTGCATCCGCCACGCTTCCCGGCAGATGCTGAAGCAGAGATCGGGACGTATCATCAATATTTCTTCGGTTTCGGGTATCATGGGAAATGCCGGTCAGGCAAATTACAGCGCTTCCAAGGCCGGGATTATTGGGCTTACAAAAGCCGTGGCAAGAGAACTGGCGAGCAGAGGGATCACGGTAAATGCGATTGCGCCAGGGTTTATTGATACGGAGATGACAGCCGTCCTGGCGGATAACGTAAGGAAAGCGGCAGAGGAAAATATTCCGATGAAACATTTTGGATCGACGAGGGATGTAGCCAATACAGCGGCATTCCTTGCGTCAGAGGAAGCGGGGTATATCACGGGTCAGGTCATCTGTGTGGATGGCGGTATGGCGATGTGATCATCCGGTGACTGACAGCACGTTTGGGACTATGAAGCATAAGGAGAAGACAAATATGAGAAGACGAGTAGTGATAACGGGGATGGGAGCAATCACACCGATTGGAAACAGTGTGGATGAATTCTGGAACGGCCTGAAGGAAAAGAAGGTGGGAATCGCTCCGATTACCTGTTTTGATACAACTGAGTATAAGGCAAAGCTGGCCGGAGAAGTAAAAGGTTTTGATCCTAAGAAGTACATGGATCCCAAAGCGGCGAGACGGATGGAACGTTTCTGCCAGTTTGCGGTGGCCGCGACGAAAGAAGCGCTGGAGGATTCCGGGATTGATATGAGGAAAGAAGATCCCTATCGTGTGGGCGTCAGTGTCGGTTCCGGTATCGGAAGTCTGCAGACGATGGAGCGCGAGCATTCCAAGCTGGTGGAAAAAGGCCCGGGCCGTGTGAACCCGCTGATGGTTCCGCTGATGATCAGCAATATGGCGGCCGGTAATGTCTCGATTCAGTTCGGCCTGAAGGGTAAGAGCATCAATGTGGTGACGGCATGCGCAACCGGCACCAACAGCATCGGAGAGGCTTTCCGTACGATTCAGTACGGAGATGCGGATGTCATGGTTGCAGGCGGAACCGAGGCATCGATCACAGAGATCGGCGTGGCTGGTTTTACGTCCCTGACGGCATTAAATACAACGGAGGATCCGGCACGCGCGTCGATTCCTTTTGATAAGGACAGAGGCGGATTTGTGATGGGCGAGGGATCCGGGATTGTTATTCTGGAATCTCTGGACCATGCGCTGGCAAGAGGCGCAAAGATCTATGCGGAGATCGCCGGATATGGTGCGACAAGCGATGCATATCACATCACGGCTCCCAGCGAGGACGGAAGCGGCGCAGCCAGAGCGATGGAGATGGCGATTGCCGACGCCGGACTGAAGCCGGAGGATGTCGATTATGTCAATGCTCACGGCACGGGAACTCCGCTGAATGATATCGGAGAGACCCGCGCGATCAAGCTGGCTCTGGGTGATCACGCTTATAAGGTTAAAGTAAATTCAACCAAATCCATGATCGGACATCTTCTGGGTGCAGCAGGCGGCGTGGAACTGATCACCTGTGTGAAGTCGATCGAAGAGGGTTACGTACACGCGACTGTCGGTCTGGTAAACGATGATCCGGAGTGCGATCTGGATTATGTTAAGGGAGACGGCGTAGCGATGGATGTTAACTGCGCGATCAGCAATTCTCTGGGATTTGGCGGACATAACGCGACGCTGCTGGTTAAGAAATACGCAGGTGAGTAAAGCCGAAAGGACAGGGAGAGATTGCCGATATGAAGATGGGAATTAAAGAAATTCAGCAGATTATCCCACACCGCCATCCGTTTCTTCTGATCGATACGATTGAGGAACTCGAGCCCGGCGTGCGTGCGGTAGGATATAAGTGCATTACGTATGATGAACCGCAGTTTGCCGGCCATTTCCCGCAGGAACCGGTGATGCCGGGGGTGCTGATGATCGAGGCGCTGGCTCAGGTTGGCGCGGTGGCGATCCTCAGCGTAGAAGAAAACAGGGGAAAGACCGCATATTTTGCCGGGATCAACAATGCAAAGTTCAAGCAGAAAATCATCCCGGGAGACCGTATCCGTCTGGAGTGTGAGATTATCAAACAGAAAGGCCCGATCGGTGTGGGAAAGGCTGTCGCGAAAAATCAGGATGGAAAAGTTGCGGTGATGGCGGAACTGACGTTTGCGATTGGCTCCGCTGACGCGTAATGTGAGAAGCATAGGATCGGCAGGAGGCGGGAAACCGCTTCCTGCCGATCGAGAAGATAGAAAACCCCCCGGATCCTGCACCGCAGGGTTCTTTTTTACAGAAGAACTCCATAAAGTTAAAGGAAGATTTCTGGAGCAGATGCCATATGTTAAATCAGATATGGAGCGTTATGATGCTCACAGGTCTGGTGTGGGGAGCGATACAGGGAAATCTGGATCAGGTGACGCAGGGACTGATTGAATCGAGCGGAGAGGCTGTGACGATCGGGATCGCGATGATGGGGATTTTATCTTTTTGGAATGGGATATTAAAGATCGCCCGGCGTGCCGGAGTGATTGACTGGCTGACCGCGAAGATGGATCCGCTACTGGACTTCCTGTTCCCGGCATTAGGCCGCAGTCATCCCGCCCGTGGACCGATTGCAGTGAATATTGCCGCAAATCTGCTTGGCCTGGGAATGGCGGCAACGCCGGCCGGAATCGAAGCGATGAAAGCAATGAAAGCGGGAACAGCCGGAGAGACGCAGTCGGGTTCGCCTGACAATGCCGCGACTTCCTCCATGTGTACGTTCCTGATTTTAAATATTTCCTCGCTGCAGCTGCTGCCGATGAATATGATCGCTTATCGAAGCCAGTATGGTTCTGCCGAACCGGCGGTGATCGTGGGACCGGCACTCGCGGCGACGGGATTATCAACATTGGCAGCGGTTATTTTCTGCAAGAGTATGGATCTTTTTCAGGCCAGAAGGACGGTGGGACCGCGATGATGGAGTGGATATCCCGGATGCTGATCCCGCTTACCGTAGGTTATATTATCAGCTTTGGCCTGATTTCCCGCCGTCCGGTCTTTGATGATTTCCTGGATGGAGCGAAGGAAGGCATGCAGATTGTTGTCGGCGTACTGCCGTCGCTGCTGGGCCTGATGACCGCGGCAGGTGTGCTTCGTTCATCCGGTTTTATGGATGCGCTTGGAGATGTTCTGGCGGTTCCAGCCGCGAGGATTCATTTCCCTGCGGAGCTGGTGCCGATCACGTTGGTGAGACTGGTGTCAAATTCGGCGGCAACCGGCTTGCTGCTGGATCTTTTTAAAACAGAGGGACCGGATTCGCCGGTCGGGATGGCGGCGTCCGTGATGCTGTGCAGCACAGAAACGGTATTTTACTGTATCAGTATTTATTTTGGGTCGGTGCAGGTCTCAAAGACGAGATATACCATTCCGGGCGCTTTTGTGGCTACGGCCGTGGGTATCTGGGCGGCAGTTGCGCTATGCTGCTGATCCGGATTTTGTTGCTAATCGAGTGCCACTGGCACTCAGCAACGGCGCAAGAATGCGCCAAGGCGCATTTTTTATTCCATAGGAAAGTACGTCCTATGGAACAAAAAGCCCTCCGGGCGGGATCGCACTGCGGCGGAGCGGAAATATGTCGCTAAAGCGACCCGCCGCAGGCGGAGAATCCTGCTTTGCAGGATTCTTTTTCACAAAAATAACACAGTCTTGTAAGAATTTTATAAAGAATATAAGGTTGTGCTGAAAAATAAAATCATGTATAATCACAAAGGACTTTGGCCCTGCCAGGAAGTGAGGGGAGCAAGGGTGAATACGTATGAGAGTTTGAACGGCCTGTTATTGGAGCTTTTCCGGGATCTGGCAGATCTGGAGCAAAGGGCTGCGGCTCTGCAGGAATATCCGGATATCACAAATAACGATATGCGTGTGATCCGGGCAATTGGCGTCGATGAACCCAGAAATATGTCGTCCATCGCCAGAGAACTCTCGGTGACGGTCGGTACGCTGACCATATCCATGAACAGTCTTGTCAAAAAGGGATATGTTCACCGCGAACGAGGAATCAAAGACCGGCGGGTTGTCTACACCTCCCTTTCCGAGAAAGGGAAAGCAGCTTACAGGCATTATGAAGAGTTCCGCTCGCGTATGATTGAGTCGGTTCTTGAGGTTCTCACAGAGGAAGAGGCAAAGGTCCTGGTGAAATCGCTTGAGAAGCTGAGCGACTGGTCTCACAGCTTTCAGGAGAACGAATAAAAAGAGGAGAATACTGTTATGAAAAAATTAGTGTTGTCTTTGATCGGAATGTTGATGGTGCTTTCGCTCGCGGCATGTACTCCGACAACCGAAAAAAATAAAACGGGTTCCGTGAAGGAAACACAGGGAGCCCTGACTGCGGCGGACAAGGTGCCGGACGCAACCGCTCCGGAACTGATTGTGGTATCAGTTTATGAGGTTAATGAGGAAGGTACCGGATTAAAGGGAACGATGGATGCAGTGGAAACGCTGGATGCGGATTCCCTGGTAGACCTTCTGATCGAATATGGAGTGCTGGAAGAGTATACGGAAGTAAATGAGTATTCTGAGTCCGAGGAAAGTGCGGCAGCCGCGGGTCCGGGCGTCAGCGGCGATGAAACCGTGATCTCAGGATCCGTCCTTGATCTGGATCAGCTCCCGGATGACGGCAAGGATGAGATGGTACTCAAGGCAGTCGCCAGAACGATGATGGAGAACCTCAATACTGAAAATATCCAGATCCTGCTCAATGGTGAAGTGGTAGCGGAAAATATCTCGATGAGTGAGCTGGAATAAGAAATCCTGAATGAAAAACGAAAAAGAATTTTACATTCTCAGGTTAAATTTCAGGGTGGACAAATTGAATTTTATATGAGATAATGGTTTGCATCACCAATGTGTGAACAATCAAACAGGTTATGTTAATGACAGGGACGTCCGGCTGTAAGGCCAGGCGCCCTTTTTGTTTTATGCGCAGGGCCGGGTAAGGAATTTTGCGGCTTATGCCGCACCCGGCCCGCGCGGCGGGTATGAGGCAAAAAGCCGCCTCCTACTCGATCACACGGGCGCGTAAGGAAGTATTCCAGCTGACGCTGGACGCGCCCGGCGCGGCGAGTATGAGGCAAAAAGCCGCCTCCTACTCGATCGCAGGGCCGGGTAAGGAATTTTGCAACTGCCGCTTGTTTGATTTACGGGAAAGGACGGGATGAACATGAAAAAAGTGCTGGTTACGGAAGAAATCAATGAAAAAGGTTATGAATTGCTGATGGAAAATAACATTGAGATCGTATACGGAACCGGGATCGACAAGGAAACTGTCATCCGGGAGGCGAAGGACTGCCAGGGTATCCTGACCCGGAACGCGAAGCTGACCGCGGAGATTATGGATAGCTGTCCTGAACTCAAGGTTATTTCCATGCATGGCGTCGGTGTAGACTGCATCGATGTGGAGGCAGCGACGAAACGGGGCATTCAGGTGACGAATGCGGCACAGTCCAACCAGCGGGCTGTCGCCGAATACACCATCGGACTGATTCTGATGCTGGCAAAGGGTTCTGTCGATTACAATAACGAATTTAAAGAAGGCAACATCGAGGTGCGTAAGCGCGTGGGAGAAGATGTCGCCGGCAAGGTTCTGGGGATCATTGGCATGGGAAATATTGGTACACAGGTTGCAAAAATCGCCTGTCACGGCCTGAGTATGAGAGTCATTGGTTATAACCGCCATATTGACAGTGAAGAAAAAACGGAATATTGTATCCTGTCGCCTGATATGAAAAAAGTAATCGAAACTGCCGACTACCTTTCCCTGCATCTGCCGGGGAGCAGTCAGACGCGGCACATGATCGGAGCCGAACAGATCTCATGGATGAAAAAAACTGCATTTTTAATTAATACCGGGCGCGGGGAGGTCATTGATGAAAGTGCGTTGATTCGCGCTCTGCAGGAAAAACAGATCCGGGGAGCGGCGCTGGACGTATTCGAAGGTAATCTGCCCTCCCGGGATAACCCGCTGCTGTCTATGAAAAATGTCATCGTGACGCCGCACACCGCTGCCTTTACCATCGAAGCTCTGCAGCGGATGGCTTACCAGGCGGCGCTCGGTATCGTGGAGGTACTTGGCAAAAAGCCGATTTCCTATCCCGTCAACCATCTGCAGAACACTTTCGAGGATGGCAGGCAGGTCTCTCATGTAATGGAATATTTCCGCTATGAATTTGGTTATAAATAATGTTCAGGAGGAAAGCGATGAGTAATCGAATCTTTCAGGGCGCAAAGCGGCTGGAGCTGGTACAGTTTTCCTCGATCCGGACCATGCTCGATAAGGTAGCTGCAATGCGGGCGCAGGGAATCTCCGTGACTGCTCTCAGCGCGGGGGAGCCTAATTTTAATACGCCGGAGCGTATCAAGCAGGAAACAATCCGGGCCATCGAGGAAAATTATACCCATTATGGTTCGAACCGGGGGCTTCCGCTTCTTCGGGAAATCATGGTCCGTCAGATTCACGAACGATATCACATTTCTTATGACCCCGGTACGGAAATCGCGTTCATGACCGGCGGCGCAGAAGCCTTAAACAACGCGATCCTGGCAGCTGTGGACAACGGCGATGAGGTCATTGTCCTCACGCCGGCTTTTGTCAGCTATAAAAATATCGTACATATGTCGGGTGCGCGGTGCGTTGAACTGCCGCTTCGGCCGGAGAATGATTTTCAGATCTGTATCGAGGATATCGAACAGGCCATTACACCCCGGACCAGAATGATCATTATGAATAACCCGAACAATCCGACCGGGGCTGTATATAAAAAGGAAACACTTGCCCGTCTGGCTGATCTGATAAAGGAGTATGATCTTCTGCTGCTCTCGGATGAGATGTATGCCGATCTTGTCTACGAAGGAGAATTCATCTCGATGATTACGTTCCCCGGGATGAAGGAGCATACGATTCTGATTAACGGCTTTTCCAAAACCTACGCGATGACCGGATGGCGGCTCGGCTATGTTCTGGCTGATCAACGCATCATGACAAATATCATGAAGGTGCACCAGTACAGTTCGACCTGTTCGGCGACCTTTATCCAGGTAGGCATGGCAGCTGCGATGGAGGACGCCCGTACAAAGAGGGAGGTTACGCAGATGATCGATGAGTTTCGTGGGCGGAGAGAACTGCTCCTGACACTTCTTGATCAGGCAGAATATATCCGCTATGTGCGCCCTCAGGGAGCTTTTTACTGCCTGCTTGATGTCTCGCAGACCGGCTTAACCGGCGAGCAGTTTGCCGACCGGCTTCTGGACGAATATCATGTGGCGGTCGTTCCGGCGATCGGCCTCGGTACGGGGGACGCCTGCCGGGATTTCATTCGGATTTCTTTTGCGGCATCCAGGGAAGACATCAAAAGAGGTCTGGCGGCCATTGAAGAACTGGCGGTACAATGTGCATCATCTAGGAGTGTTTTATGATAGGGGCTCCCGGTATCGGAACAAATATTTTACACAAAAAATTTAAACGCCAAAACAGTCAATTTATATCGAATTAGGAATGGACAAATCGGATTTTGTGTGAGATAATCAAGAGAAATACAGTTTTATGGTCAATACAATATCTTTGTTTATGACGAAGGCGTCTGGCTGTAGGGCCAGACGCCTTATATGTTATGCACATCAATCATTCTTTCAATAGGGAGGAAATGGTAATGAAAGCAGATGCCGTAGTGATCGGCGGCGGGATTATAGGAAGCTCGATCCTGTACTATCTGACCAGAGCCGGCAAAAAGGTTCTGTTAGTAGAAAAAAATGGAATCGGGGAAGGTACGTCCGGCGCGTGTGACGGATTTGTTATTATGCAGACCAAGAAAGTCGGCCTGCCTCTGCAGATGGCTATGAGAAGCGCCGATATCTATCAGGATCTGGCGGATGAGCTGGGCTATGAGACTCAGTACCGGAGACGCGGCGGCCTGATCCTGATCGAAAACGAAGAAATGCATAAGGTTATGGAGCATGTTGTAGAGCAGCAGATCCGGCAGGGGATGGAAGTTGAATTTTTAAACAACGAACAGACCCGGAAAATGGAACCGCTGGTATCTTCACAGATCGCAGGTTCTGTCCATTGTGCGCTGGATGGTGAGGTCAGCCCGATTCACACAACGAGGGCATATATTAAGCGAAGTGCAGATCTCGGTGCACAGATTCTGACTCATACCGAAGTAACCGATATCCTTGTCTCAGACGGTCAGGTACAGAAAGTAGTTACTTCCAGGGGGGAGATTGAAACCAATGTTGTCGTCAATGCGGCCGGCGTATGGTCACCTTTCATCGGGAAAATGGTGGGAATCGACATTCCGGTCAGATCCAGACGAGGACACCTGATGGTAACCGAAGCAGTCGCTCCGGCATTGCAGAAGGTACTCCTTTGCGCCAGATATATCGCGATTAAACATGATCCGTCTCTGGTGGAAAAGGCGACCGACGACACTTTCCGGCTCGGCGTCAGCCTGAGTATGGAGCAGACAGTAAACGGCAACTTTATTATTGGCAGCAATCGTGAATTCGCGGGATATGATACCAATACGCGGTTTGAAGTATTAAGAGCAATCAGCGAATACAGCACGCGGTTTGTTCCCGCGCTGAGGGAGCTGAATGTCATCCGTACTTTTGTCGGAATGAGACCCTACTGTGAAGACGGTATGCCGATTGTCGGGGAAGTCCCCGGTATTGCCGGTATGTTTCTGGCAACCGGACATGAAGGAGACGGCGTAGCGCTTGCTCCGATCACCGGGCAGGTTGCGGCCGATATGATCCTCGGAAAAGAACCGGAATTTGACATGTCATCCTTTTCTTTTAAGCGTTTTATGAAGGAGGCAAAATAATCATGGCCAGAATACAGGAACATCCGATTTTAGAATTTCAAAAAGGGAAAAAAGTAAAATTTATCTATGAAAATCAGGAAATGGAAGGATATGAGGGGGAATCGATCGCGGCGGCACTTCATGCGGCGGGTGTTCGCAGACTGCATGACAGCGAAGTCAAGCATCGTCCCAGGGGCCTCTTCTGCGCCATTGGCAACTGCTCTTCCTGTCTGATGAGAGTTAATGGACAGAATAATGTCCGGATCTGCGTGGAACCCTTGCGGGAAGGCATGGTGGTGGAACAGCAGAACGGCAAGGCGAAGGTAAGACCAATTCCGGTCGCGGGTGAACTTTTCCGAGAGGAGACAGTCACAACCGATGTGCTGGTAATCGGCGGAGGCCCTGCCGGTATGAACGCTGCGATTGAAGCCGCTGATCATAATCTGCAGGTGCTCTTGCTGGAACGAAATGGAATCATGGGCGGACAGCTCAACAAGCAGACGCACAAATTCTTCGGTTCCGAAAAGCATAAAGCCGGCACCAGAGGTTTTGTGATTTCCCGGGAACTGGAAGCGCAGATAGCGGAAAATGCGAAGATTCAGGTATGGACCGACGCTACCGCGCTGGGCTGCTTTCAGGACGGTACGGTGATGGCGCAGAGAGACGGACGTATCGTCGGTATCCGCGCAAAGGCGACGATTGTGGCGACCGGCGCTTCCGAGAAGAACCTGGTATTCCCCGGAAATGATCTGCCGGGTGTCTACGGTGCAGGCGCGGTGCAGACTCTGATGAATACCGAGGGAATCGTGCCGGGAAAAACTGTCGTGATGGTCGGCGCCGGCAATATCGGACTGATTGTCAGTTACCAGCTGCTGCAGGCGGGCGTTCGCGTGGCGGCAGTCGTAGAGGCGGCACCTCGATTCGGCGGCTATGAAGTCCATGTCAATAAGCTGCGCCGGGCCAATGTCCCAATTCTGACCGGACACACCGTCAAATATGCCTACGGCGGAGATCACCTTGAGGGTGTCGTGCTGACGGGGCTTGATGAACATTTCCAGCCGATCGCGGGAACCGAAAAGGCCATTAAGGCAGACATTCTGTGCATGGCTGTCGGGCTCTCTCCTCTGGCAGAATTATTTTTCCAGTCCGGCTGTGAGATGAAATATATCCCCGAGCTGGGAGGATACGTTCCGAAGATTGACGACTATCGAAGAACCACTGTGAAGGGTTTATACGCGGCGGGGGATTCCAGTGGGATTGAAGAGGCCACAAGCGCACAGCTGACCGGAAGACTCGCGGCTCTGACGGCGAGTCACGATATTACGCCCCTGCCTGATTTTGAGGAAAAATACGCGGAGTACTCCCGACAGTTATCCGAGCTTCGTTCCGGCCCTATGGGCGGGAAAATCCTGGCCGGCGTCGCAAAGTTTAAAGAAGAGGGGTGTGTGAATTATGCCAGGTAATGAGGTAAATTTAACGGTGGACCAGAGAATTCTGGATAAACTGCCTTCCGAGGAAAGACGGAAAAAAGGCCCATATGCCCTGTTTGAGTGCTTTCAGAAGATTCCCTGCAATCCCTGCTATACGGCCTGTAAATTTCATGCAGTAAAGGAACTGACAGACATCAATGAACTTCCGGAAACATACTATGATAAGTGCACCGGCTGCGGCCTTTGCGCGGCACACTGCTCGGGGCTTGCGGTATTTATCATCGATGAAAGCTATTCGGAAACGCAGTCTCTGATCCGGATTCCCTACGAATACCTGCCTTTGCCAAAAGAAGGTGATGTTGTTACCGCAGTTAACCGGGAGGGACAGCCGGTGACGACGGCAACTGTGGCAAAGGTAACAACTTTCAAAGATAAGACGTCACTGGTCAGCCTTGTGGTAGACAAATTTTATACCCATATCGTTCGCGGTATTCAGCTGGAGCTTACAAAAGAGAACGGGATCTACGACAGGGAGCCGGAGGATGTCATCCTGGATGAGAGTATTGTCTGCCGATGCGAAGATATTGATATGGCTACTCTTCAGAAATTACTGGATGAGAATAATCTTTCCCTAAATGAATTAAAGCTGGAAGCCAGATTCACCATGGGACCCTGTCAGGGAAAAACCTGCACGGCGCTTCTGGTACGGGAATTATCCGCCAGACTGCATAAACCGGTTGAAGAGATCCGGGGTCCAAGATACCGCCAGCCGTTAAGGCCGGTAAAAGTCGGAGCTCTGGCAGGATACAAGGAGACCGGGAAATAAACAACATAACCGGTGGCAAAGACATTTCCGGTTACCTGCAAGCTTACAATTTTTGTAAGGCAAAATTCCTATATGATGATACCGGGAGCAAAAGGTCATGAATCAAATAAATCTGTGGTATCATCGACATCATCATTTTAAAAGGAGGAGAACAACTATGAAAAAATCAGCAAGACAACTGACCACGATACTGGCAGCAGGCCTGATGGCTATGATGGCAACCGGATGCTCAGGAAGCTCTGATACCACCTCTGCCGCTACAACAGCCGCGGCGGCAGCTGAGACGAACGCGGAAGCAGCCGCTGATACCGGAGCAGCTGAGGCGACCGGCGATATCGTTGCTGCTGTTGACGAGATCAGGATCGGCATGGTCAATCCAATGAGCGGCGATAACGCACTTTATGGGATGGATCAGTCCCGTGCGATGAACCTGGCCTTTGAAGAGATTAATGCGGCCGGCGGCGCCTACGGAGCAACATTCAGCATAGAAGAATATGACGACCAGGGAGATCCGCAGAACTCCGCGAAGGGTGCACAGAAATTCGTGGATGACGAATCGATTCTCGCTGTCATCGGATCCAGCCTTTCTTCCTGTACGCTGGCGATGAATCCGATCATCGATGACGGCGGCCTGGTGGATATGGTGGTATCCTCCAGTTCTCCCAGTCTGATGGGCGTCAGCGATTATTTCTTCCGTATGTCGGTGCAGGATAACCAGGTGGGACCGCAGATTGCAAAGGTTATTCTTGACGAAGGTTATACGGATATTGTAGTATTATATCCGAACAATGATTATGGCATTAACCTGGCGGAAAATCTGGTTGCTTACGCAGAGGAAAACGGCGGCAATATCCTTGACTCTATCGATTATAACGCATCCGATCAGGATTTTACTGCTATCCTTACAACCGTCAAAAACAAAAATCCTCAGGCAGTTGCACTCTGCGGTACGGTAACGGATTCCTCCCTTCTGATCAGCCAGATGAGCAAGCTTGGCATTGACTGCTTCAAGATGGGCGGGACCTCTCTGTACAATACCAACGCGATTAACATCGCCGGAGATGCCCTGGAAGGCGTAGGATGTATCAGTGTATACATTTCCAGCAATCCGGACACCAGAGTACAGGAATTCGTCGCAAAATATGAAGAAAAATACGATGAAACTCCGGACGCCTTTGCTGCGCTCGCTTATGATATGGCCTACGTATTGTATGAGGCTTCCATGGACGCTATGGATGCCAATGGCGGCGAGATCAGCAGAGATTCTCTGAGAGACGCGATCGACGGCATTTCTTATGAAGGAATCACCGGTACGGTTTCCTTTGACGAAAATAACGACTGGGTGCGTGATTATCTTGCACTGACTGTTAAAGACGGTGAATTTATTTTAATGGACTAAATGAATGAATCACAAAAAGGGTGGAGTACGGAAAGGATGCTTCCTTACTCCGCTCTTTTGAAAAGGGAGAAATCTATGACAGTATTCATACAGCAAATCATAAACGGACTGGCACAGGGAGGAATCTACGCGCTGATTGCGATTGGATGGACAACCGTATTCGGAATTGTCGGTATTATGAACTGGACGCATGGTGAGGTATATATGCTGGGCGCCTATGTCGGTTATTTCCTGACAACGAGCGCCGGTTTTTCTCTTTTTCCGGCGCTGCTGATCTCCATGGCCGCCGGAGCTGTGATTGCGATGCTTATTGATCAGATCGGTTATGTTCCTCTGCGGAAAAACGGAACCATTGTTCAGTCAGGCTTTATTACGGCGCTCGGATTATCTACGTTTTTGCGTTATTCTGCAAACGCGGGATTTACGGCATCCCCGAGAGTATATCCCGAATTGCTTCAGTATCGGCTGATCACTTTGTTTTCTGCCGGTGGAACGGAGATCACCATCAATTCGATCCACTTTATGATCCTGATCGGAACGGTGATTATCATGGTAATCCTGCAGCTCTTCTTTTCCCGGACGATTATCGGCAAAGCGATGCTGGCAGGCTCTCAGGACATGAAAACACTTGCACTGATGGGAGCGGACGCCGAAGTGCTGATCAAGGTGACCTTTGCAATCAGCGGAGCGCTTGGCGCGGCTGCCGGATTCTTTATGGGGACGCTTTATACGATCTTCCCCACCATGGGCGCGCTGGCTGGTCTGAAGGGCTGGGCGTGCGCGATTCTCGGCGGCATCGGAAGTATTACCGGCTCTCTGGTTGGAGGCATTCTGATCGGTATTGCGGAAAACCTGACATCGGGACTCATCTCTACCGGCTACAAGGACGCCATCAGCTTCATCATTATGATTCTGGTTTTATTGATCCGGCCGACCGGTCTGATGGGTTACAAATTTGAAGAAAAAGTTTAGGAGGCAGGAAAATGTCTGAAAATACTGTTAAAATCAAGAGTCTGCCTTCTGAAAAAAAGCGAAAAGAGACAGACTGGCTTTTCGGAATGAGCGGAAAAGCCACCTTTATTGCAGCTTTTGCGGCGATTCTGATCTTTTGTTTTCTGGATGCGGTGCACCCGGGAAAAGCCTGGATTCCCAATTACGTCAAATATGTTGCCGCCTGCGCTCTGATCTACGCGATCGCCGGCATTGGCATCAATTTTCATTCCGGCTACATCGGAGAAACCTCGCTGGGCCATGCGGCGTTTTATGGGATCGGTGCGTATGTCACAGGATTTCTTACGACCAGGGCTGATATGAATTTCTGGCTGACCATTCCGATCGGCATGATTTTTGCTGCCATCTGT
The DNA here is from genome assembly GCA_020860565.1 of Clostridiales bacterium. Lineage (GTDB taxonomy): Bacteria > Bacillota > Clostridia > Lachnospirales > Lachnospiraceae > Brotaphodocola. The sequence goes on along the minus strand of JAJBUA010000032.1, from coordinate 8,033 downwards.
GCGCTGCCGGTGGGCTGGGCAGGGACGAGAGTCCGGGGATCCTTTATGGTCGTTATCACCTATGGGTACAGTGAAATTCTGCGTTATATTGCGATTAACTCTCTGACACTCGGCGGCACATCCGGTATCTCCGGGATTCCGACGCCTACGATTCTGGGAGTAAAATTAACTAAAATTTCTTTTTTGCCTTCCAATAAGGATGGTTTTATCCTGATTTTATTCTTTATCGTTGCGTTTCTCGGCTTTTTTACCTGGAGAATCGTCCATTCCCGGGTCGGCTATGCTTTTGCGGCGATCCGCGAGGACAGCATTGCGGCGACCGCCATGGGAATTAACGTGAAAGGCTATAAGATTCTGGCCCTGATTCTCTCTGCAGTCATCTGCAGTCTGGCAGGCAGCTTTTACGCTGGATTTTCCAATTTTGTTGCGCCGGATCTGCTGAGCGCCACGCTATCCATTACGATCTTTACGATTCTGGTTGTCGGCGGCAGACGGACAATTCCCGGAGCGGTGCTGGGCGCGTTTATCATTGTAATATTCCCGGAACTTTTGCGTATGGTTCAGGAAATTCTGCATCTGTCCTTTGACCCCTGGTATATCTTATATGGTGTCCTTCTGGTCGTTATCATGCGCTTTAAGCCGGAAGGTATTTTCGGCAGAAAGGACAATTGATGAGAGGAGGGAACCATCATGCTTCTGGAAACACGTAATCTGACAAAAGAATTCGGTGGTATTTGCGCGAATAAAGATATTAACTTTTCGATCGAAGAGGGTGAGATCGTTGCGATCATCGGTCCCAACGGTTCTGGAAAAACGACCTTTTACAACCTGCTGACCGGGATTACCCCCTGTACTTATGGCAAAATTATTTTCGAAGGTACTAACATTACACGACTCAAGCCGGAAAAAATCACCCGTCTGGGCATCAGCCGGACTTTCCAGAATATCCGGTTATTTGGCAATCTGACCGTGGCGGAAAATATTATCGTCGCCAGGCATTGCCGGACATCATCGAATCTCTGGGACGCGCTGATTCGTTCCGGAAAAATGAAACGGGAAATCGAACGGGATCAGCAGATGGTACAGAAATGCCTGGAATACGTCGATATCTATGATAAAAAAGACTGGAAGGCCAAAAATCTTCCCTATGGGATGCAGCGAAGACTGGAAATCGCCAGGGCTCTCGCGACAGAACCGAAACTGATCCTGCTGGATGAGCCGGCGGCGGGCATGAACCCGAAGGAAAAAGATGAGCTGCTGGAAATTATCCGGAAGCTCAGCGGAGACGGCTATTCTATTATCCTGATTGAACACGCCATGCGTGTCGTCATGAATATCGCCCAGCGAATCGTTGTTTTTGATCACGGTCAGAAAATCGCGGAAGGATCTCCGGAGGAGGTACGTAATAACCCGGTTGTCATCGAGGCTTATCTGGGAAAGGGGGCGTCCGCTAATGGAACTGCTTAAAGTAAGCAATCTGGATGTATATTATGGGAATATTCATGCGCTCAGAGGCGTAAGCCTTCATGTGGATGAGGGGGAAATCGTCTCTCTGATCGGCGCAAACGGAGCCGGAAAAACAACGCTGATGTCGGCAATTGTAAACCAGATTCCCAGTGCAGGCGGAGAGGTCTGCTTTATGGGCAGTTCTATCAGAGGGAAAAAGACGGCCCAGATTGTCCGTGAGGGGATGACACTTGTGCCGGAAGGCCGTTGTGTATTTCCCCGGTCATCGGTCGAAGACAATCTCCTTCTCGGCGCGTACTTTCGGAAAGATAAAGCGGAAATCAAAAAAGATATTAACCATATTTATGAAATGTTCCCCCGCCTGCTGGAACGGAAAAAGCAGCTTGCCGGTACTTTATCCGGTGGGGAACAGCAGATGCTGGCAATGGCAAGAGCGCTGATGGGGCGGCCCAGAATGCTGCTTATGGATGAACCGTCGATGGGGCTTGCTCCGATTATTGTCGATCAGGTCTTCGATACGATCGTGGAGATTAACAGGAGCGGTACGACTGTGCTTCTGGTAGAACAGAACGCGAATCAGGCACTGCGTATCGCCCGCCGGGGATATGTCATTGAGACCGGACAGATTGTTCTGGAAGATGAAGCGAGCCGGCTCATGAAGAACGAACAGGTCCGGGAAGCCTATTTAGGCGCTTAAAACAGGAGCAATCAAATGAGAGGAATTATATTCATATCGGATCAGCGGCTGAGCTACGCGGCCGATTATCTGCGGGAAGCCGGAATCTCTCTCACGGAGATTTGCTGTGCGGAGGATTTTACATCGGATGTCAGTCGGGAGGCGGACACGTTTGATTTTGTTCTGCTTGCGATTCGCGGCAGCGATGACGGGACTCTTCCTCTGGGGGAGGAAATTTTACAGCTGGATGATTTTCTGCACAGGTTAAAAGCGGACGCGGTTGTCATATCTGGCGTTACAACACCATATGAACAGAGCCTCCCCTGCGAATATTTCTGCTTTCAGACGGATCCTTCGTTTGTCGCCGGCAATTCAAAAATCACGGCGGAGGGAATCCTGAAAATACTGCTTGATCGTACGCCCAAAAGCTTATACGCGTATACGTATGATATCCTGGGAGCGGGAAATGTCGGTACCCGGCTTAACATCCTTTTAAACCGACTGGAACTGCCGGTACGGCTGATTGATGCCAGAGATCTGCCGGATGTAATGAAGTTTGCCGACTGGGCAGAATCAGAACCGGCCGACGTTATCATCAATACCGTTCCGGTAGAAACGATCACCGAAGTAATCGTGACTCAGTGGAAAAAGCCGAAAATCATCGTCGACATTTCCAGCAGAGAAGCCGGAACCGCAGACAGCGTAAAAACGAAAAAAGACATTACTTATATTCCCACACCTCCGCTTCCGGGGCTGGTTGCGCCGGAAACGGCAGGCAAACTGATTCAGGAAATGATAATCCGTAAGATGACAAAAAGCTGAGCAGGAAGGAGAGTGCTTCTATGGAAAAGAAATTTGTCATTACTGTCGCCAGAGGATTTGGCAGCGGCGGAAAAGAATGGACGGATCCGCTGAATTATGATATTTGTCTGAATACCGGTGATATATCGAGAGAAATCTGTGTGGATATTATCAAAGATCTGTTGTATAAAAAGCTGAATATCCAGTTGAAAGAAAACACAGGAAATCTGAATATGGGAGGAGCATGATGAACACACTCGGAGGATATACTTTTTACGGTCAGGATATCGGAATATTGATGCTGGATACGGTCTTTCCGAGAACCCGGGGAGATATCGGAAATGCCAGAACCTTTCCTTTCCCGGTCCGATATAAGGTAGTAAGAGATGTTTTTAACGGAGACAAGCTGCCCAGAGATGCGGATGAGGTTCTGTTAAATGCCTTTATCAAAGCGGCAAGAGAGCTGGAGGCGGAAGGCTGCCGGGCAATTACCACTTCCTGTGGTTTTCTTGCGGGATTTCAGCAGGAGCTTGCTGCCGCTGTAAACATTCCGGTCTTCACAACCACATTGTCACTGGTTCCCATGATCGCACCGATGATCGCAAAAGATAAAAAAATCGCGATTTTTACGGAGCGGCGCGAATTTATGACCGAATTTCTGTTCAACCGGGCAGGGTGGTCTTCCAAAGATTTTCAGATCTGTATCAGCGATCTGCCGGAATCGTCTGCTTTCAATCATCTGGTTATTTATGATAAAAAGGAAGGCGATTTTACGGCAATTCAGCAGAACATCATGGAGATGACGCAAAATCATATGAAAGAACATCCCGACACAGGAGCGATTATTCTGGAATGCCAGAATTTTGCACCGTTCGGCAGTCTGATCAGTGAAATCAGTCATGTGCCTGTATTCGGCATTAACCAGCTGATCGCTTTTATAGAATCCGCAATCCATTATCCGGATTACGGAACCACCTTTATCTGAATTTTTATTTCTGCGGATGTCGGAGTGCGGAAGCTCCTGATATCCGCAGTTTTTTCTTATAAGGGTGCATCTTATTATCTAATGTAAATAGTTACAAAAAATGAGCATTAAAATTGTGAAACCTGGCAGAACTTTTTCGGAAAAGTACGGTTGATATTTGACGAAAATGTCAATGTGTGTTAAGATAAAGCCACGAAACCATGATAACTGTATTATGTATTTTATTTTGGAGGTAAATGTCAGATGGATCGTTTGAATTATGAAGTGCTGGAGAAGACCGGTTACGATGGCTATATCTTAAAGGAGGCCCCGGAGAAGATCCTTCAGTTCGGCGAGGGAAATTTCCTGCGTGCGTTTGTGGATTACTGGTTTGATCTGGCGAATGAAAAGGCAGGTTTTAACGGCAAGGCAGTGCTGGTGCAGCCGATCGCTCCCGGCCTGGCGAAGATGATCAACGAGCAGGAAGGTCTCTATACCCTGTATCTGCGCGGCAGCGAAAAGGGAGTCAAGATTGATGACAAGCGGGTAATCTCCAGTGTGAGCCGCTGTCTGAATCCATATGAACAGGCAGATTATGACGCAATGATGGAAGTTGCGGCGAGTGATGACCTGGAGATCATCGTATCCAATACGACAGAAGCAGGTATCCAGTATGACCCGAGCTGTAAGCTGGAAGATGTTCCGGCGACAAGCTTCCCGGGCAAGCTGACTCAGGTCCTGTATCATCGTTTTAAAGCCGGCAAACCGGGTATCCTGATGTTGGCGTGCGAGCTGATTGATAACAATGGCAAAGAACTCCTGAAGTGCGTAAACCAGTACATTGAGCAGTGGGGACTGGAAGATGCGTTTAAAGATTATGTGAATAAGGACTGCACGTTCTGCGGTTCCCTGGTAGACCGTATCGTACCGGGGCGTATCCGTGACGCGAAAGAAGTTGCTGAGCTGGAAGAAAAGCATGGTTATGCAGATCCGCTGCTGGATGTCGGCGAGGTATTTGGCGTATGGGTTATCGAGGGCGACGAGTCGCTCAACGACGTACTTCCATTCCGCAAGGCGGGTCTGGAAGACAAGGTATTTGTAACTCCGGATATGAGTCCGTACAAGAAGCGCAAAGTCCGCATCTTAAACGGCGCGCACACCGGTTTTGTGCTGGGCGCTTATCTGGCTGGTGAGAATATCGTCCGCGACTGCATGAACGACGAAGTGATCAAGGGCTTTATGAATAAGATGCTCTATGATGAAGTGATCCCGACTCTTCCGCTGGACAAGGATGATCTGATGAACTTTGCGTCAGCAGTGCAGGATCGTTTTAATAACCCGTTCGTCAATCATGAGCTGATGAGCATCTCCCTGAACTCGACATCCAAGTGGAAAGCGCGCAATATGCCGTCGTTCCTGGGCTACATCGAGGAGAAGGGTGAACTGCCGCCATGCCTGACCATGTCGCTGGCTGCTTATATCGCGTTCTACAGCAATGACATTCAGGCGCTGACGGATGCCGGCCTGGTCTGCAAACGTCCGGCAGGCAACGAGTACACGGTAAGTGATGACCGCTGGGCGTTGGAGTTCTACTATGCACATAAGGATGACAGCGAGGAAGCGCTGGTAAATGCTGTTCTGACCAATAAGCAGATGTGGGATCAGGATCTCACCGGGATCGCGGGTCTTGAGGCGGCCGTAGTGGCAGACCTCAAGAAGATCCGTACCGAGGGCGCAAAGGCTGCCTATGCGAGCTGCCTGTAAAGGAAAGACGGAGTAAAATCTGAAAAGGAACTTAAGATAAAAGCCGTATAAACGAAGATACGCAGGAAAGGCTGTTCTGAATGGGAAAAACTTCAGAGCAGCCTTTTTCATGCGCAGGGCCGGGTAAGGTATTTTGCGGTTGACACCGCACCCGGCCTGCGCAGGCGAGTAGGAGACGAAAAGCCGCCTCCTACTCGATTAAAATATAGGGCCGGGATGAATTAATTTTTATATACTGCGGGCGCATCGAAAATCGACACCAGCAGTTTCAGCATATATTTCATCGGCTCCGACAGTGAGATCGTCTTCGGGTAGGCCGCGACGACAAAGAAGCTGATCGGCTGTTGGAGAGAAAAAGTGCGGAAGGTATCTTCTTTCTGGATGGTATAACTGGGAAGAAAACCGTTGCCCAGGCCGCGGTTTAACATATAGCGGCGGGAGACGTTATTGTCGAGTTCGCAGAGGACGCGGGGGCGGATGCTCATCTGGCGGAGCGCCTGTTCTTCCATGTCGCGGGACTGGGAGGGAGCGGGACTCAGGATAAAATAATCATCGCAGAGCATTTCATAGTCTTCCGGATTCTGAAAATCCCTGTGACTGGCGAGCGCGGGATGATTTTCCGGCAGGGAAAGGAGAAGCTCTTTCTTAGACAGGGGAAGATACTCCAGAGTGCTGTGCTCCAGAGACTGGGTTAAGAGAACAGCGATATCCATCCGCCCCATGACCAGTGCTTCCTTTGCGAGCGGGGTATTGCACCGCCGGGTAATCAGTTCAATGTGCGGGTATTTTTCGCGAAAGGCAGGAATGCATTCCATGGCGAGGGAAGTGGCGCAGCCGAAGCGAAGCGTATCCGCTGTGTTGCGTTTCATATTGGCGATTTTCTGCAGCGCGTCCTGCTTGATGCGCAGGACAGACTGGCCGCCGTTGATATAGATACGGCCGGCGTCTGTAATGGTGAGACCGTTATTTTCCCGTTTAAAGAGAGGGGTTCCGAGCTCCTCTTCTAATTTTTTTAGCCGTTGGCTGAGTGCCGGCTGGGTGAGATATAATCGTTCAGCAGCTTTGCTGAGACTTTTTTCTTCTGCGATCGCAATGATGTATTCGATAATCTTGGTATCCATAACATTCTCCGAGTTTCTGATGAAAAATTACGTTTGATAGATTCGTTGTTTGGTCAGCAGGTCATGCTGAGCGATCACGACAGGTATTAAGACAGGTTCAGGATCTGCCGGTACGAGTTTTCTGTAATGTGAAATTCATCCATGATCTCTTTTGCCAGAGGAGAAGGACTGAACCGGTAAAATTTTTCCGAAAACTGAGCGCCGAAATTTAATGCGATCAGATATCGTTCTTCTTCTGAAAGAACATGATCTTTGGCGATCATCACGGACATATGCATGGAATAATTGGGCTTGAGCAGAAAATAAACCAGGTTTTTGGACGGTTCCATATGCGCGCGCGGCAAAAGTGCGACGCCCGCGCCGTTTTGCGCCATATTTTTGAGGATCAGATTATTGTCGGATTCATATACGATGGTAGGCCGGGCTTTCAGCTGCCCCATGATAATGTCGAAGAGTTCGCGGAGCGTGGATCCCTTTTCCCCGATCAGAAAGGGTGTATCCAGGAAACGCTCGATCTCAATCCGGGATAAGAGGTCGAGATCGGGACTCGCGAGAGGAGCCAGTGGATGAAAGGCCGGCACGAAAAGGACCAGATCCTCTTCGTGAGAGGAAATATGGATGACATGATCATCTTCGAGCTCCAGGCAGGTACGGAGCGAAAAATCAACGGAGTGGTTTACGGTAGCCTGATAAAGCTCCCGTGGGTAGTGCTCCTGAAACTGGATCGTGACATGAGGATAGCGTTTGTGAAAATAAGGAAATATGAGCGAGATGGAGATCGCTCCGCGCAGCGGCGTCACGCCGATGGTGATCGTCTTCTGTGGCTGTCTGGTGAGAGAGGCGATCGTCTGATAGGTCTGCTCTTTGACGTCGATGATGCGTCTCGCCGCGTCGATGTAGATATTTCCCGCGGCGGTGGGGATGAGATGCTTTTTGTGGCGCAGAAAGAGTTCAGTGTCTAATTCGGACTCTAATTCTGCGAGGTATTTGCTGAGCGCCGGTTGTGAGACCTTGAGCGCAGCGGCAGCCTGAGAAAGATTTCCATGCTCGGCGATGGACAGGATATAGGAAAGCTGACGGGTGTTCATAATGCCTCCTGAGTAAATGAAAATAAAAGATAACTTTTGCTTATATGATATATAAGATTAACCTGTTTGTCAATAAGACAATTTTGCGCTATATTAAAATCATAACAGACGGAAAAAGGCCAATTTCAATCGTCAAAAGTGAAACCTATAAT
>JAJBUA010000043.1 GCA_020860565.1 Clostridiales bacterium | reverse complement strand
AGCCGAACATATTCCGGACAGAGTTGAACTGCACGGCATCCTCAAGAAAATTCTCAGCGATGAACTTTGCACGAAGCGGATCGCCCGGCAACAGGACGGTTTCAGCGATGTCGCCGACCTTCGCAATGTTGTGTGGTGTTGGCATATCGTTTCTCCTTTCCTTGTGGCCGTATCGCGTCCGAAACAGCCAAATATATATGCTCTGTAACAGGAATACCACAGGAAAAGTAAAATTTCCATAAATACATTAAATTTTCGTAAAAAACAATACAAAAATCAATAAATAGTTTGTATAAACCTCTGCGCTGCTTTATAATAAATTTTTCATATTAGCCTCCTTGTTCTGTTGATATGTTACAGTGCTTCCTTTATTATAATGAACCCCTTCCGTTCATCATTTCCTTTACTTCATCCATATCCGGTATGCTTGGCGCGGCTCCGCACCTTCCGACTGAAATCGCGCTTGCTGCGCTGGCCTGACGCATGATCTGCTTCATCTCTAAACCGGCCGCCATGCCTGCGATGAAATATCCGGTGAATGTATCGCCCGCGCCGGTAGTATCCACCGCTTTCACCTTATAAATCTCCTGACGTATCATTTGTTTCTGATCAAAGAAGCAGGAACCGTCTTCTCCCAGTGTCAACGCGAATGCTGCGTTTGGATACTTTTCTTTGAGAAGCGACACTATCAATTCAGGATCGGCAGACGACGCCTCTGCCAGCAGCTTGCCCTCTACTTCATTCAAAAGGAAAAAGTCTATCATATCCAAGGGATACTCCGTCAGCTCATCTTCAAACGGCGAGGGATTCAACATTATAAGCATGCCCTTAGCTCTGGCTCTGTCAATCGCATACGCGACGTTTGACACCTCATTCTGAAGGAGAAGGATGTCGCCCTTTGAAAAATCCTTCAGTACGCCGTCTATATATTCTTTGTTGAGGCACATGTTCGCTCCACCGTATATTATGATGTTGTTCTGACTAGCCTGATCAACCTGTATCACAGCATGTCCGCTGACCGTGTCCATCTCCTCTATATACTCTGTATGTACGCCGGCTTCATTTAAAATATTCAGCAAGGCCCCCCCGTCATGTCCGACTGCTCCAGCATGATATACCTCCGCCCCAGCCCTGGCCAGCGCTATAGACTGATTCAGTCCCTTTCCGCCGCAAAACTCTTCATACTTCAGGGCTTTTATAGTTTCCTTTGGCTGGACAAACCGCTCAATCTGATATGTCTTATCAATGTTTAAAGATCCAATATTCAAAACCCTTGTCATGCCAATATTCTCCTGTTATTGTTTTCTACAAAATACTTTTCCTAAAATGTTTTCTTATGCGTTAATGATAATCCTCGCGCAAGTTTTTGTCAACAATAAATCTATTTTTCGTTTTTTTCTCTAAATTTTCCATTTAAAATCTGTGCACTTTTCACAAATAAGAAGTAGTCGCCCAGTAGTCCGGCAGCAACTTTGAAAGCTTCCTACGAAAACCGTGAAGCATTCTTAGAAAAGACTGACTATTTATTGGATGATGTTTACCGCAGCCTTACTTTCCTTGATAAGCACAAGGAAAACCTCCTATGGCGCAGCCAAATATATAAAGCAGATAGATTATGATAAAGAAACAGGTGAAATCCTGACAGCCTCTTACACGCTTGAACTGAATGGCCACTTTTAGCATAAATAGAAGGGTATGAGTATGGAAAATATTATTGAAATGCGGCATATCACAAAGAAATTTCCGGGAATCATAGCAAATGATGATATCACGCTTACTCTGAGAAAAGGAGAGATTCATGCTCTTCTTGGCGAGAACGGTGCGGGAAAATCTACACTGATGAGCATTTTGTTTGAGCTTTACCAGCCGACTAGCGGTGAAATAGTGGTAAAAGGAAAAGAGGTTAAGGTATCCTCACCGAATGCTGCGAACGCGCTGGGTATAGGCATGGTTCACCAGCATTTTAAGCGGTGGGAGTATTCTCGGCTTTGGAAAATATCATTCTTGGTGTTGAAACCGTCAAGAATGGAGTTCTGCAGATGGATGAGGCGAGAGAAAACATACAGGCCTTAAGCGAGAAATACAGCCTGGCCATCGATATTGACGCGAAGGTGGACGATATTGTCCATAACGCACAGCAGCCGTTGGATGTACCTGATGCGGCGGCAGTGCATGATGCGCTCTGCATAGCTTATCTGATAGATCCGAGCGTGCTGACGGATTTGCGCCATTGCCATGTGGAAATCGGTTTATCCGGATTTGGTGAAGGTTGGACTATCATAGATCAGAGAGCCGATGTGATTGCTTATGAAAAGAACGGTTATTTTGCATTTGATGCAGATCGATTCAAATTCGTAGATATCCTCTGTGGCTGTTTTAAGAGGTGTGAGGTTTAGAAAATGATTTAAGACCCGGCCCGGAGATGAATTGACTTCCGGGCTGAATTTCTGTAAACTCTTATCTGTAACAGATATGGAGGAAAGCAGTTGTATTATGAATATTAAGGATATTGCCAGAATATGCGAGGTTTCGCCGTCCACAGTTTCAAAGATTCTACACGGCAAGGATGATGATATAAGCGCGGTTACGCGCAAACGCGTGCTGGATACTGTAAAAGAGTATCAGTACGTGCCTTATTCTAAAGTTATCCAGGAGTCTTCATTGAAGTCGAATACCATAGGAGTGCTTATACCTATGAATGCCTATGGGGCGGAAGAACTGCTGTGCAGCATAGAAAATACTGCGTCGGATAATGGATACAGCATTATCCTGTGTAATACGAGCGGTGACAGCCGAAAGAGAGAACGTCATATAAATATTCTGCAGAATAAAAGAGTAGACGGAGTGATCTGCGTTTATCAGGACAGAGAAAAAGCGGATGAGTTGGATGTGCCGTCAGTGTGGATAGAAAATTACAGAGCCGACAGTATGAACGGGGCATTTGCGCAGGTATGTTATGAGGAAAAGCGCGCCGGCTACCTGGCGGTAAACTACCTTGTCGAATGTGGACACAGCAAGATCACCTGTATTCTGAGGGAAGACGATCTGGCGATAGAAGCGGGATGCATAAAGGCTTTTCAGGAAAAACAGCTTTTGCTGAATAAAGAGCTTATTTTCAAAGGAACAGATCGAGAAATACGGGAGACGGGTCTTACGAGGTATCTTGATATGGACTGCACGGCCGTATTGTGTGCAGACACAGAAATCGCTAATTTGGTATACAGGAGACTTGGCGAACGCGGAGTGACGGTGCCCGGAGGCATATCTGTCGTCAGTGTACGTGACGGAAAGCTGGCGAGGCAGATGTTCCCGGAGCTGACAGCCGTGCAGGTGCCGTTTGAATTTCTTGCAGAGAAAGCAGTTGAAAGCCTTCTCGAAACAGTTGAAAAACGTGAGAGTGATCACGGCTGCGATAGGTCTGTAGACCTTTTCATGGCTGAGAGGGGGAGTGTAAAGCCGCCTACGAGCCATATTCACGGGGATAAGATCGTCGTTGTGGGAAGCGCTAATATGGACTGTATGCTTGACGTGCCACATATACCGGCAAACGGAGAAACTCTCAGATCTCATTCGCTGCAGTTCCAGCCCGGCGGGAAGGGCGCCAATCAGGCAGTGGGTGCCGGAAAGCTGGATGGGCAGGTATACATGATAGGGCGGCTCGGAAATGACAGAGACGGGAAGGAACTGTACAACAATCTTATCAGCAGTGGAGTGAAGGTAGAGGGTGTCGTATTTGATAATGTGCTGTCCACCGGCAAGGCCTACGTCAATGTTGCTCCTGACGGAGAAAGTACCATTGTAGTATATCCGGGGGCTAACTGGCAGATGGACATCGAACAGGTAGAGAATTTCGAGTATCTTCTCAATGGAGCAAAATACTGCCTTCTGAGTATGGAGATCACGGAAGAAATCGTAAAATATACGATTCAGAAATGTAAAATGAAGAATGTGGAAGTTATTCTGAAGCCCTCGGTGGTAGAGATGATAGAGGAAAGTCTGTTTGAAAAGATAGATTATTTTATTCCTAATGAGAAGGAGCTCAAGCAGCTGATACCGGGACCGGAGAGTGTAGAGGAAAAAGCGGAGTTTTTATTTCACGAGGGTGTTAAGAATGTGATCGTCACACTCGGTCATAAGGGATGTTATCTTCGAAATAAAGATTATGCACGCTTCTTTCCCGCGGCGGATTTTTATCCTGTGGACACTACCGGTGGTGCGGACGCTTTTATAAGCGCGTTTGCTGTATATATGAGCGAGGGTTACGATATTATTGAGGCTATCGGTTATGCGACCTATGCTGCGGGTATCTGTATTACTCATGCGGGTGTACAGACTTCCATGGTCAGCCGTGCCGGTCTCGAGCTTTATGCAGATGAGATTCGGAGAAAATTTTTGTAAAACTAAATTAAATAATGGCGTTGAGGATATAGATTGATTGATACTGCCGAGGGATACGGCAATGAGGAACAGGTCGGAAACGGTATCAAGGCGAGCGGGATCGATCGCAAGGAGATTTTCATCACGACAAAAGTAAAATTCAGATCATATGAGCATACGAGAGAAGCGGTTATGTCGGCGATTGAAAAGCGTCGACGATTGCGGTTTCGCGCCCCGGCGCGGCACCTTTCATACCAGTTCTTGCAGAAATATGATATTTTTGACAATATACAGATTGCATTTTATGAAACGGTGGTCTATAACCTGACTTTTGCAGGATAATAGAGCGAAAAAGGCCCTCAACCCCAGTATTTATGCTGGATTGAGGGCTTGCCATTTTTCATATTTTCATGGAGAAATTTCTACTTTTTGGTTCACCTTACTGACAGCGTCCCCGGCAATGCTGGCATTCAGGCCGCCCTTTCGATAGCTGCTGTCAGCTGCTTCCTCCAGAATTCTCGCGACAGCATCCTCCGTCAGCCGCTCTCCCGGTTCAAAGCCCATCAGCCGATCCAGGAGATAGCATCGTTCTCCTGTCACTGAATTATGGAAATACGTTTTATGGTAGACCACTTCCCCTAATGACGTAAGTTTCGACACCCGATCGCGGCGGACTATCTGCCATTTGGGACGCAGATCCTTCCGGTCACGCAGCAGCTGATCATAAAACTCCCATTCCTCTGCAATCATGGACAGACCCAGTTTTACGACGTTCTCTGTCACGCCCTCCACCATCTCTGCTACCTTTGTGAGAT
>JAJBUA010000100.1 GCA_020860565.1 Clostridiales bacterium | reverse complement strand
GCCTGTTTCAAGGCTTTGCGAAGAATCGAGAGGTATTTAGCTGTCAAACTTCCGAGAAAACCTCTCCTGTCTTTTTTTGCCGGTGGCATGTACTGTAGTTGTGCATTTTATATAAAAAATATCTCGCAAAACCGCTTGACAAATGGGCTTTTGGAGAGTAATATGTGATTGTATTTTGATATGAACCTTGATTCACATATTTTTGTAAGTCATGGAGTTGCATTTCACGATTTACAAAAATATGTGATTTTTATGTTTCAGAAGAAATACAAATAAATTTTTCAGGAGGTACCATTGTGAATAACGGTACAGTAAAATGGTTTAACGCAACAAAGGGATATGGTTTTATTACAAATGACGCAACCGGCGAGGAAGTGTTCGTACATTTCTCCGGCATCATCGCTGATGGTTACAAAACTCTGGAAGATGGTCAGAAGGTTACTTTTGATACCACTCAGGGCAACCGCGGTATGCAGGCTGTAAACGTAAAAGTTGTTGCTTAATCAAAGAGAATCAGAAGGAGGGCTGCGCTGGCAGCCTTCTTTTTTTGTGCACAGGGCCGGGTAAGGTATTTTGCGGTTGACAACGCACCCGGCCCGCGCAGGCGAGTAGGAGACGGAAAGCCGCCGCCTGCTCGATCGAGCCCATGGCTCGCAGGGAAATTACCAGGGAAGTGTATCCCATGAAGGTAAATCCATTGAAAAAGAGGGATATTTGTGGTAAGGTGGATGAGAAAAATAACATGTGGGCCTTGAGTAAGGATGAATATGGACAAAAGAAAGAAAGCATTGCTGGTAACAACGGTCAGCGGTTTTGTGCCGCAGTTTGAGATGGATAATGTCCGGATCCTGCAGGAGATGGGATTTGAGGTGCACTATGCGTCAAATTACAGGAATCCGTCTTATGGAAACGACAATCACCGTCTGGACGGAACAGGGATTATCCGGCATCAGATTGATTTTGTCAGAAGCCCGTTTGATCCGGCCAATGTGAAAGTGTATCGGCAGCTGTGCGCGTTAATGCGTCGGCAGAAATTTGACCTGATCCACTGCCACACTCCGATGGGAGGCGTGATGGCACGATTTGCTGCACGAAGGACCAGAACCGGGCCGGTGATTTATACGGCGCATGGGTTCCATTTCTTTAAGGGTGCTTCTGCGATTAACTGGCTGTGCTATTATCCGATGGAAAAATTCCTTTCGCGATTTACAGATCAGCAGATCTGTATTAACCGGGAAGATTATCAAAGAGCAAAACGAAAATTTCATGCACGGTATGTAAATTATATTCCGGGAGCAGGGCTGGACAGCGGCAGAATCCACAGGATGACAGAGGAAGAAGAAAGGCAAAAGAAAGCGCAGCTGGGCCTCCCGGAGAACCGGCGGATCCTGTTATCTTCGGGAGAACTGATTAAACGGAAGAATCATGAGACAATGATTCGGGCGATTGCCGAGTATAAAAAAGCAGGCAGTCAGGCCGGGAACCATGCAGAAACGCCGATGGATTTCCTCTATGTAATCTGCGGACACGGCGTGCTGGAAGAGAGATTAAAGAAGCTGGCGGAGTCGTTGGGTGTGGCGGATGCCGTGAGATTTCTGGGATATCGTGAAGATATTATGGAGATTTACTGTATAGCAGATATTTTTGTATTTCCTTCCTATCAGGAGGGACTGCCCATGGCGTTGTTGGAGGCGATGGCGAGCGGCCTTCCGGTGCTGTGCTCGGATATCCGCGGGAGCAGGGATCTGATGGGGGAACCGGTATCTCAGACTGGCCGCTTATGGCATTGCTCCGGAGGAATTATGGTAAAAAATGCGGATGATGTCAAAGCTTATCAGGAGGCGCTTGCAAAGCTTCTTTCTGCTGATAGCGGGGAATTGATCCGGATGGGAAAAGTGAATGTGGCTAAAAGCAGAAAATTTGACCGGACGGCAGTTCATGAGAGAATGGAAAAGATTTACCGTCGTCTTATATAGGGGGTGATGAAAAATGAAGGAAGGATATCAGGAGATCATACGTTATCTGATTGTAGGAGTGCTGACAACGGTGGTAAGTCTTGCTGTTTATTACGGTTGTGTACTGACCATTCTGGATCCGGAGCAGGCTCTGGAACTGCAGGCGGCAAATGTTATTTCGTGGATTGCAGCGGTTACTTTTGCATATATTGCGAATCGTATTTTTGTGTTCCGGAGTAAGAGCCGGGCGTGGTTTCGTGAGGCACGGGCGTTTGTGTGTGCCAGAATTGCAACATTGTTGATGGATATGGCGATTATGTTTGTACTGGTAACGGTTTGCCATTATAATGATAAAATTGCCAAGCTGGTGGTTCAGGTTGTTGTTACGGTTGCGAATTACATACTGAGCAAGGTGCTGGTGTTTCGGAACCGCTGATTGCAGTGAATATTCGTGCAATGAATTGCTGCAGAGTGTTGGAGTGAAGAATTTTGCGAATGTAATCTTGCTCGTGATCAGGAAATTTAAGTGGGAAATCTGAGATATAAGAAAGGTGAGAAAACAAATGGTTGATTATCTGGTGGTTGGCGCCGGGTTATATGGCGCGGTCTTTGCTTGTGAAGCAAAGAAAGCAGGCAAATCAGTTCTGGTGATTGACAGACGGCCGAATATTGCGGGAAATGTGTATACGGAGGATATTGAGGGGATCCATGTGCACAAATATGGCGCACATATTTTCCATACGAATAATCGAAAGGTTTGGGATTATGTGAACCAGTTCGCAGAATTTAACCGTTTTACCAATTCGCCGGTGGCAAATTATCATGGAGAACTGTATTCTCTTCCGTTCAATATGTATACGTTTAACCGGATGTGGGGAGTAGTGACGCCTCAGGAAGCAGCCGCAAAGATTGAAAAACAGCGGAAAAATGCAGGCATCACTGTGCCGACCAATCTGGAGGAGCAGGCAATTTCACTGGTGGGCACGGACATTTATGAAAAACTGGTAAAGGGTTACACGGAAAAGCAGTGGGGGCGTCCATGTACGGAACTTCCGGCCTTTATCATCCGGCGGCTCCCTGTGCGCCTGACCTTTGATAATAATTATTTTAACGCGTTGTATCAGGGAATACCGGTCGGTGGATATACGGAGATGGTCGCTCGTATGCTTGAGGGGATCGAAGTGCGTCTGGGTGAAGATTATCTGGCGGATAAGGCGGCGTGGGATGGAATTGCGAAAAAGGTGATCTATACGGGCGCCATCGACGCATATTTTGGATATTCGCTGGGTGCTCTGGAGTATCGCTCGGTCCGCTTTGAGACAGAGGTGCTTGATCAGCCGAATTTCCAGGGAAATGCCGCGGTTAATTATACAGACCGGGAGACGCCCTGGACGAGGATTATTGAGCATAAATGGTTTGAATTCGGCAAAGATGCGGATGGCAATGACCTGCCAAAGACGGTGATCAGCCGTGAGTACAGTTCTGAGTGGAAACCGGGAGACGAGCCGTATTATCCGGTAAATGACGAAAAAAACAGCAATAGGTATGCGGAGTACCGCAAGCTGGCTGATGCTGAACAAACGGTGATTTTTGGCGGGCGTCTCGGAGAGTATAAATATTATGATATGGATGCAGTGATCGCTTCGGCGCTGGAATTATGTGAAAGAGAATTATGCCGCCGGAGGTAAATGCGCTGCGGTACATTCTTTGCATTGATAAAATATTTGAGATCAAAACAGGATGGGAAACAGATGGAAAACAGACAATTGGAATTACTGATTACGCGCTATCCGGCCTTGTCGGTTTGCTGTGCAGATATCAGGGCAGCGTTCGAACTGATGAAAACGTCTTATCAGCATGGCGGTAAACTTCTGGTTTGCGGAAACGGAGGTTCCTGCGCAGACTCTGAGCATATCGTGGGAGAATTGATGAAAGGATTCTGCAAAAAACGTCCGCTTTCGCAGAAATTACAGGAACAGCTGATGAAAATTAATCCAGAGGAAGGTGCGGCAATTGCAACAGCTCTGGAGTGCGGGCTGCCTGCAATTGCGTTATCTGCTCACACGGCGTTAAATACAGCATTTGCGAATGACAAGGATCCGGATCTGGTTTATGCCCAGGAGGTGATGGGTTATGGAAATGCGGGCGATGCTTTTTTGGGAATCAGCACATCGGGAAATTCGCGAAATATTGTCTATGCGATGCAGGTAGCAAAGGCAAAAGGATTGAAAACAGTCGCTCTGACCGGCAAAAACGGAGGAAAGATTGCAGGAATTGCGGATGTGTCGATAATTGTGCCGTCTCAGGAAACTTATCAGATTCAGGAGTATCATCTGCCGGTTTATCATGCGCTCTGTCTGATGCTGGAGGATGAGTTCTTTGTCCTATAGGATAAAAGCCCTCCGGGCAGGATGCGCAAGGCATATTCTTTGTTCAATGCTAGAGAAAATTTTCAGATAGGAGAAGCATTATGCAGGCAGTGATTTTAGCGGGTGGACTGGGTACCAGACTGAGAAGTGTTGTGAGTGACCGTCCGAAACCGATGGCGGATGTAAATGGCGAACCGTTTCTGGCATATTTGCTGCGGGACCTGAAAAACGCCGGAGTACAGAATATCATCTTTGCTGTGGGCTATATGGGAGAAAAGATCGAGGAATATTTTGGCAATGGGAGCCGCTGGGGGCTGAATATCGATTACGCATATGAGAAAGAGCTTTTGGGAACCGCAGGCGCGATCCGAAACACTCGATCCTGTATCCGGGAAGCGGAAGTGCTTGTGATGAACGGAGACACCTATTATAAGATGGATTATGCAAAGATGTTTGAGTCAGCACGAGATGGAAAAAACGATATGATGATCGTGTTGCGGGCAGTGCCGGATGTCTCACGTTATGGGAAGGTAACTCTGGAAGATGGACGAATCGTGAAATTTAATGAAAAGGATGTGACTGCGGGCAGTGAGGCAGGATCAGGGCTGATTAACGGCGGCGTATACTGGATGAAAACAGAACTGATCGACGCTATCCCGGAGGGCAGAGTATCTCTGGAGAATACCATGATTCCGAAATGGCTGTCAGAGGGCCGCCCGATCAGTGGCTGTGTACATGATGGGTACTTTATCGATATCGGAGTCCCGGAAGATTATTATCGTTTTGTGGAGGACAGTAAAGAACAAAAATGGACGAAATAAAAAAATTAAAAATATATAAAAATTGTTGTTGACTTTTCGGGAAAGGTTTGGTATTATAAAAAACGCGCTGATGAAGCGCAGAAACATGAACCTTGACAATGTAAGATTGAACAGTGTTGAAAACCCTGAAAATTCCGATA